>CAZKRK010000142.1:0-17104 GCA_964555035.1 uncultured Victivallales bacterium
CCCGGAGCGGAGCGGAAGGGCAAGGGCGGGCGGAGAGTGAGCCGGATGCGCCCGGATCTCTCTGCACTCAGGAGATCCTGATCAACCGGTAGTTCTTCTTGCCGGAGCGCAGGACAATCAGCCGGCCGTCGACGATGTCATTTTCGTTGACGATCTGCTCGATGTCGGCGACCCGCTCGTTATTCAGATAGAACCCGCCCCCCTGAACCAGGCGGCGCGCCTCGCCCTTGCTCTTGCACATGCCCCCCGCGACCGCCACGTCGATGACGGGGCGCCCCTGCACGTCGCCGAGCGGGACGTCGGCCGAGGCCACGTTGGCAAAAACCCCGAGCAGCTCGTCGGCATGCAGGCCCTCCATGGAAGCGCCGAAGAGGACGGCGCTTGAACGCTGGGCGATGCTCAGTCCCTCTTCGCCGTGAACGGCACGCGTGACTTCTTCCGCCAGGCGACGCTGCGCCTCGCGCTTCTCCGGGGCCGCCTTCATGCGCGCCTCGAGTTCCGTAATCTCGTCGAGCGACAGGAAGGTGAAGATCTTCAGGAAGCGGATCACGTCTTCGTCCATCGTACGGATGAAGAACTGGTAGAAGTCGTAGTACGAAGTCTTGCGGTGGTCGAGGTAGACGGCGTTGCCCTCGCTTTTGCCGAACTTCTGCCCGGAGCTGTCGCACACGAGGGGAATCGTGATGCCGTAGCACTCCCTGCCGCGCACCTTGCGGATCAGGTCCGTGCCGGCGGTGATGTTGCCCCACTGGTCGGACCCGCCGATCTGGAGCACGCAGCCGTGTTCGTCCAGCAGGTGCAGGAAGTCGTACGCCTGAAGAAGCTGGTAACTGAACTCGGTGAAGCTCATGCCGGCTTCGCTGTTGAGGCGAGCGCGCACGCTCTCCTTGCCCAGCATCGTGCCCATTCGGAAGTGCTTGCCCACGTCGCGCAGGAAGTCGACAAACGTGAACTGCGACAGCCAATCATGGTTGTTCACGATCCCGGCCGGCGCGGAAGGGTGCTCGAAGTCGAGAAACCGCGCCAGGTTTTCGCGGATTCCCGCCTGGTTTCGTTCGATCTCTTCCTTGCTCAGCAAGGAACGCTCGGACGACTTGCCTGAAGGATCGCCGATCATCCCGGTGGCGCCGCCCACCAGTGCCACGACCTTGTGGCCGCACCGCTGGAAATGCGCCAGGGCCATTATCGTAACGAAGTTACCCGCCTGAAGGCTGTCGGACGAAGGATCGAAGCCGGCGTAGACGGTCAACGGCGACTCAAGAGCCTTGTCCACGTCCGGGCTCGTCCGGTCTTCAAAAAGCCCGCGTTCCTTCAGAATGTCCAGTACCGTCTTCATGGCAGTTACCTCACATAGGAAAGGCGCACCGCGGGGCGATGCGCCTTTCGGTCATTCGTTTACGACACCTACTTCTACTCTGCGTCACCCTCGTCGTCGTTACCACCGGGACGCCACTCTTCGCCATCGTCGCCGACTCCGAGCGCCTCGTCAAAGGCCGAAGCCAGGCCAACCATGTCCTCGCCCGGACGCAAGCCTTCAAGGATCTCGTCCTGATGCCGCGTGAACTCTTCATCCGGCAGCTCGGCAGCCTTGATGCTGAGACCGATCCGCCGCTCGGCACGGTCAACCTTGACGATACGCGCCGTAACGCTCTGTCCGACATCCAGTACATCGCGGACCTTGTCAACGTGTACGTCGCTGATCTGCGAGATGTGCACCAGGCCGTCAACGCCATCCTCGAGCTCCACGAAAGCACCAAACGAGGCAACCTTCGAGACAACGCCCGATACGAGCTGGCCGACCTGGAACCGGGACGCGATCGTGTCCCACGGATCCTCGGAGGCCTGCTTGAGGCCGAGACTGATGCGCTTGTTCTCCGGATCGACTTCGAGCACGACCGCTGCCACGGACTCGCCCTTCTCAACCACCTCGGAGGGATGGTTGATCTTGCGCGTCCAGGACATGTCGGAAACGTGAACCATTCCGTCGATGCCGTCCTCGAGCTCCACAAACGCACCGTAGGAGGTGAAATTGCGGACCTTGCCGGAAATGCGCGAACCGACCGGGTACCGTTCCTGGACGGTGTCCCACGGATTGTCGGAAGTCTGGCGCATGCCGAGCGCGATCTTCTGCTCTTCCTTGTTGATGCTGAGCACGACCACGTCGACTTCGTCATTGATCGAAAGCACGTCCGACGCACGCGCGATCCGTTTCGTCCACGAGATCTCGGAGACGTGCACGAGGCCTTCGACACCCTCTTCCAACTCGACGAAAGCGCCGTACGGAGCCAGGTTGACCACGCGACCGCGCAGGCGGCTGCCGACGGGATAACGTTCGCCGATGCCTTCCCACGGATTCGAACTCTTCTGCTTCAGACCGAGCGAAACGCGTTCCCGCTCCTGGTCTACATCCAGAATCATGACTTCCAGCTCTTCGCCAACATTGACCATCTCTGAGGGGTGCTTGATCCGCCCCCAGCTCATGTCGGTGATGTGGAGCAGACCGTCGAGGCCGTCGAGGTCGACAAACACACCGAAATCGGTGATGTTCTTGACCTTGCCCTTGCGAAGCTGGCCGACTTCGATCGTGGCCATCAACTCGCGTTTCTTGTGGCGCAGGCGCTCTTCGATCAGTTCGCGACGCGAAACGATGATGTTGCGACGTTCGGGGTTGATCTTGAGCAGCTTGAACTCGTACTTCTGACCCACGAAACCGTCGGTATTGTGTACCGGCACAACGTCGATCTGCGAGCCGGGCAGAAATGCGTCGACGCCGTCGACATCGACGATCAGTCCGCCGCGCACGCGGCTCTTGACCACACCTTCGACAACGCAACCTTCCTCGTACTTCTCGAGCACGCCTTCCCAGCGCAGCTTGAGATCGGCCTTCTGCTTGCTCAAGACGACCATGCCGTCTTCGTCTTCAATCTCGTCCAGCAGGACGTTGAGCGTGTCGCCGACTTTCACTTCGTTCAAGTCGTCGAACTCCCCTCCCGCAATAACGCCCTCAGACTTGTATCCGATGTCCACGAGGACTTCGTTGCCGCGGACTTCGAGAATCGTGCCTTCTACGATCGAGCCCTCAACGAAGTTCTTGAGGGTCTCCTCGTACATCTTCTGCATTTCGGCCTGATCGTCGCCGCTGAACTGCGACAGATCGAAGTCCACCTGTTTCTTCTTCTGTACCTGTTGTTCCATTACAATTGCACTACGATTTACTCAACGCGGGTGTCGCCCGCAACCCAAGTGTGGCATGGGCAGAAAAACGAAAAGGTAAGAAGATGGGAGAATTGACTGTATCGTCTTTCTACCATCCCATCTTTCTACCTATCGTCTCCCACACAGGGCTGAGCCAGATTTCTTGTTTTTCTTGTGCCCCCCGCCCGGTCAAGGCACCAATGCAGGCAGCCCGTTGCTCGCACCACGTCAGTGCGCAAACTGCCGTTCTCCAACAAAAGTCCGTGAACACTACACGAGCGAAGCAAGTGCCGCAAGAGAGAATGTGGAGGAAAACGACAGCCGTATCCACCTCGGTTTTCCGGGGTTGCGACTGGCTCGAGAGGCGGTTGCTTCATCAGGTGCGGGGGACCGCGGGAACGCCCCTCCTTCGTAGAGCGTCCGCAGGTGCGGCTCCGCGAGCCGCACCGGAGGGCGCAGGCCGGTCGGACCACCGTCTCGTCTCCGGGCACACGCCCCGCGCGTGCCCTCCGGCGAGTCTACGAAGCGACCTCAACGCAGAATCCCTCGCGGACCTACTCTGAGCTCGGAGCGTCGGGTGCCGGCGGGATCTTGGTGTCCGCGTCTTCCACGGCATTCGTCACCGCCTCCGTCCGGGGCGCACCTCCTCCGGGAAACAGCCTCTTCAAGGGCGGGAAAAACCGGCCGACATCCTTTACTGTCAGAAGCACGAAGACTATGATCAGAAGGACGGCAAAGACGTTCACCAATCCGTTGACGATCTTCGGATGTGCCTTGCGCCGCGAAACGAGCTCCCACGTGCTGAACACGATGTGTCCCCCGTCCAACACGGGAATCGGCAACAGGTTGAGGATCGCAAGGTTGACGTTTAGAAACCGCAGGAAGCCGACGGCGGCCAGCAGGTTGGTCTTGATATAGACCCATAGCATTCCGAATATCGCCACCGGCCCGCCCAGCGCCCGCGTCACGTTACGGGCTTCGCGCCGGTTGAGCAGTCCTCCCAGGATACGCTTGATACCCGAAGCATCCGCGCGCAACTGGCGCCAGGGGTTGCGAAAACGCATCCACGGCGGCTGCGACTTGATACCGAGGCAAACGCCGATCCGGTAGAGCCCGAGTTCCTTGTCGAGACGCGGCGTGACCGCGGTCGTGTACAGTCTCTCCCCGCGTTGCAGCGTGATGGTGCACTCGGACCCGCCGCCTTCGCGCGTGAACCGAACAAACTGGTCCCAACACACGATTGGAATGCCGTTGAAGCGCTTCACGACATCGTTGCGCCGGATCCCGGCCCCCACGGCCGGGCCACCCGACTCGACCTTGCCGACGATTGCTTCCAGGTTGACGTCGAGCCCATCGAGAGGCAGCGTCATCCGGGCCGAGATCCGTTCGGCCGCGTCCGCCACGCCCCGCTCCACCACCACTTCTATCGCCTCTCCATCCCGCCCCGCCGTCATCTCCCGCAGGTGGGACAGGCTGACCACACGCACGCCGTCGGCCTCAACCAGCCGGTCACCGGGTCCGATCCCGGCTGCTTCGGCTTCGCTACCCTTCGACACCTCCCCGAACAGGCACCCCAGCGCCTTGCCGATACCGTCGATCGCCGAGTCGCTCTGAAGCTCCACGTCGACCGGAACGGCCACATCGAATGTGTTGCTCTGCCGCTCGACGGTCAGCGTGACCTCGTTGCCGTTCTTGCGGTCCGCCTGAAGGATGCTCTCCTCCATGAGCTTGTACCAGGTGCGCACGGGCTTGCCGTTCACGGCCACGGCACGGTCCCCCGCCCGGAGTCCCCGCGCACGGGCAACGCTGTTGCTCGATACGAACCCTATATCCGACGGGCTGGCCCCGATTTCCGCACGCGGGTTCAGGAAAATGAACAAGGCCAGCACAACTGCCAACGCAATGTTGCCGATGGCCCCGGCAAGCGAAACCAGGATCTTCTTCCACGGCGCGATTTCGGGCAGTCTGCGTTCGGCCTGCTTCTCCCCGCCATCCTCGTTGCTGCCCTGCACGGCCTCCATGCCGCTCGGGTCGAGCTGAGGCAGGGCCACGTAGCCCCCGAAAGGAACCCAACCGATTTTGTAGGTTACGCCCCGGACTTTGCGCTTCCACAGCGCCGGCCCGAACCCGATCGAGAAGGTGTCCACGACCATGCCGCACTTCAGCGCCACGATGAAGTGCCCCAGCTCATGTACGAAAATGGTGAAGCCGAACATGACCGCCAGCACGATCGCGTCCTTGGCATTGGTTACAATAGTCCCTAGCATAAGTCGTCTTTCTTTCCCGGGCGCGAACGATGCAGCGTCACGGCGCGGTTGGAGGTGCAAAGAGAGTCATGTATGCGATAATGACCGTGGCTTTTCAAGCCAGAAACACCCTCGCATAGACAAACAGGATGGGGGCGCCGAACAGCAGGCTGTCGAGAACGTCCAGCAATCCGCCCATGCCGGGAATCATGGCGCTGGAATCCTTCGCACCCGACGCCCGCTTGATGAGCGACTCGAAGAGGTCTCCCACCACCCCCGAGAGCGCCAGCAGCACACCCAACGTCAGGGCGTGCCCCCAACTGAATTCCACCGAACCGAGCGCCCCCTTGTGGAGCACGCAATACGTCAGGCTGGCGACCACCGCCGTCACCACGCCGCCGACGAAGCCCTCCCACGTCTTCTTCGGCGACAGCCTTGGGAACATCTTCTGCCGCCCGAAGAGGCGGCCGAAAGTGTAGGCGCCGATGTCCGTCACCTTGACGACAACGACGAGGTAGATCAACATCTGTCGCCCGGTACGTGGCAGGGGAGAAGTCATGCCCGCGGCCTCTTCAAAGAACACCAGCCGCGTAACAAAATTGAAGAGATAACTCACGTAGAAGATGCCCAGCAACGTGCATCCGATCGTCTGCAACGGCTTGTCATTGTGCTTCTGGGGAAACTGACGCACAAAGATCAGCAGCAATGTGCTGGCAAGTACGGCAGTTTCCCACAGGTAACGGGCATCGGGCCCACCCAACCCTATTCCCATGGTCAGAAAAGTCGACGTAATCAGTCCGACACCGCACGCCACACCGAAGATGCGAAAGACCGGCATCCCGGCAGCGTCCATCATCCGGTAGAATTCGAGCAGGGCCAGGCCGCCGACGATCAGCAGAAGCGCCCACACAACCCACACGGGCAGGAAGAATATCCCCGCCAGGAACGCGGCCGCGATCGTCGTGCCGCTCAACAGTCGGTGTCGAAGCATCTGGAGTCTCTTTCGTTCAACTCACCCAAAACGAGCGGTTCACCCTCAGAGTGCGGGTCGAGTGCCGTTCACTTGATGTCCCCGAAACGGCGCTGCCGGCGGGCGTACGCCTCTATTGCCTCGGCAAAATCGTCCGCGCCGAAATCGGGCCACATCACGTCCGTGAAGTACAACTCGGCGTACGAAAGCTCCCACAGCAGGAAATTGCTGATCCGCTGTTCTCCGCTGGTTCGGATCATCAGGTCCGGGTCCGGCACGTCCGGCAGATAGAGATTGTGCGCGATCGTCTGCTCGTCCACGTCCTCCGGATCGAGCTCCCCGCGGCTGACACGTCGGGCGATTTCGCGCGCCGCATGCGCAATCTCGGTCCGGCCGCCGTAGCTCAAGGCCAGGATCAGCTGCCCCTTCGTGTACCCCGCCGTAGCGTCCATCACGCGCCGCAATTCGCGCTGAACCTCGTCCCCGAAATCCTCCAGCCTGCCGCAGATTCGTAATCGGACCTCGTTCTCGTGCAGCTCGAACTCGCGTTCGCGACAGAACCTGATCAGCAGACGCATCAGACCGCCGATCTCCCGCCTCGGACGCACCCAGTTCTCCACGCTGAAAGCGTAAAGGGTAAGGTACTCGATGCCGTAGTCGCGGCAACAGCGAATAGCCGTGCGAACCGACTCGGCCCCGACCTCGTGCCCCTTCAGCCGCGGCAGCCCGCGCCGACGAGCCCACCGGCCGTTGCCATCCATGACGATGGCCACGTGCCGGGGCACGGATCGGTTCTTGGCATCCTTGACGCTCATGGTCGCGAAGAGCAGCGGGCTATATCGCCACCCGCAGTGTGTTCTTGCGCCTGGCTCCCACCGAGAGAATCCCCAACTCCACGCCCGTCAGCTCGCACAAGCGCGCGACGTACAGCTTCGCCGCCTCCGGCAGATCCTCCATACGCGAGACGTCGCGGGTGGACGTGTTCCAACCGTCCATTTCCTCGTACACCGGCTTGCAGTTCGCCAGAACGCGAAGATTGGCCGGCACACTGTCGTAGACGTTCCCGTCCCACTCGTACCCGACGCAGATCTTGATCTGCTCGAACTTGTCCAGCACGTCCAGCTTGGTGATCGCCCAGTAGTCAACACCGTTGATCATCGCCGAGTAACGCCCCACCACCGCATCGAACCATCCGCAGCGCCGCGGACGTCCGGTCGTCGCGCCGAACTCGCTGCCTTCGCGCCGCAACGTCTCCCCGACTTCACAGGTCAACTCGGTCGGGAACGGGCCTTCGCCGACACGGGTCGTGTAGGCCTTGATTACGCCGATCACACGGTCAACACTGTGCGGCGAAACCCCCGTGCCCGTGCAGGCGCCACCGGCCGTCGCGTTGGACGAGGTCACGTACGGGTACGATCCGAAATCGATGTCCAGCATCGTGCCCTGGGCGCCCTCGAACAGGATCGACTTGCCGGAATCCATGGCTTCCTTGGTCACCACCACGGAATCCGCTACGTACGGGGCAAGCCTTGCAGCGGCTTCCGAGTACTGCGTCACCAGAACGTCTGCGTCCAGCGCAGTGCCCCCCAACGCCTCAAGGACGCTGTTCGCCTCGACCAGGCGCGCCCTGATCAGGGCGGGGAAATCCGGGTCAATCAGGTCGGCAACGCGTAGCCCCACCCGCGAAACCTTGTCGCCGTAGCACGGTCCGATCCCGCGCTTGGTCGTGCCGATCTTCTTGTCCTCGCTCAGCCGCGCCTCGCGGCAGGCGTCGATCTGACCGTGATACGGGAAAACCACGTGTGCGCGGTCGCTGATCACCAGCCGGCCTGTCGAGTCGATGCCGCGTTCCGTCAACCCATCGACCTCCTCCAGCAGGGCGATCGGATCGACCACCAAGCCGTTGCCGATGACGCACGTCTTGCCCTCGTGCAGGATTCCGGACGGGATCAGGTGGAGGATGTACTGCTCCTCGCCGATCTCCACCGTATGCCCGGCATTGTTGCCGCCCTGGTAGCGGATAACCAGGTCCGCGTCCTGCGTGAGAACATCGATGATCTTTCCCTTCCCCTCGTCTCCCCACTGAGCCCCGATTAATACTGTGTTCGGCATCTTTACTCTTTCTCCTCAGCCGCTGCGCCGGCGTGTACCCGCGCTGTGGTTTGCTAGTGGTTATCCGCGGAACCGTCCTCCAAAGACACGGTTATACGAAAAGAAATCGCATGCTACAATGAGAAGTAGTCCTCGTCCGTGAACGGCTGCATACCCCTGCCACCCGAATCGGTGGCGCCATCGCCCACCCCGGGAACATCCGGAGTACCGGTCGCGCGCTCGCGCTCCCGCCGCAACCCTTCCTCGCGCGTGTCCGCCAGCATCTCCTCGAACGCCGCGATAACGGTTGCGGCGCGTTCCAGAAAAACAGACCCTTCGTAGCTCTGTTTGTAGGCCGCCAGGGATCTCTCGACGGCGGCCACCTTGTCAAACATGATTACCATCCGGTCGACCGCCGTCAGCCATTGCGCTTCGTCGAATCCCGCAACCTGCGCGCCACAGCCGACCATCAATCGCATCAGGTCGGTCTCGGCCATCGCCTCGCGCGCTCCGCGTTCCTGCACGTCGACTCGCGCGATCAGGTTCGATCTCAGCACGGGCGCGCAGGACTCGAAATAGCGGCGCGTGTGGGTCCAGGACTTGGCCTCGTACGCCATGATGCCCTTCACCAGGGCAACCGGCGGCGTGTTGGTGGTGCCCATCCGTTTGAGCATCTCGCGCGGCGCAACGTCATCCAGCGTGAAACGGAACGGTCGCATCGCACCACCCGCGCCCAGGTCCTCCTCCGCCTCAACGCGCAGTCCCTCCATTCCCACTATCTTGCACAGGACCTTCCCCTCCTCCTTGAACTCAACCGTGGTTGTCTTGCCTATGAGCGCGCCAAAAGCGCGCAGGACACGCTTTCGCTCGTCCTGGGCAGCGATAAGCGCGTCTTCGACTTCGTTCAGTTCCTCGCAAACACCGGTCAGCTCAGGATCCGCCAGGCTCTCCAGCACCTGCTCTCGCGCCACGGCAATGCCTTCGTTCAACAGAGCGTCATACAGCCGGTCGCGCGCCTGCGCAACTCTCTGCGACAATCTCTCCCTCTCGGCCGCGCGTTCGGCCTCGAGTGCATCGCGCCGACGCTCGAACCCTTCGATCATCCCGCGGCGCATGTCACCCGTCTCATCCGCAACCGGCCCGGAATACGCTCTGCACAGGGCAATCGCATCATCGAAACGATTCGAATCCGCCAGGGAGCCCACACTCGCCCGCAGCTCGGCCATGACCCGCGAAACATGGGCGTCACGCCGCGTTTCGATACGTCCGATTTCACGCTGGGCCTGCCCGGCGAAGGGCGTCCCCCGCGCGTTGCGGATCACGTGCTGGAAGTGCTGGATCGCTTCCGCATACTGCTCCGGATGCGCCGCGGCCCACTGCTGTGCTCTCTTGAGCAACTGCTCTCCCTTGGAAGGCACATTCCGCCCCACGGGCCGATTGCCTGTCCCCCTGTTCCCGCCGCCATTGCTCTGCTTCGAGCTGCTGTGCAGAATCAGTCCCAACACAATCACGAACACGGCCGCCACGGCAAAACCGACAATCTTCCCCACGGGCGATCCCTGAGAACTGCCCGTACGCTTCCTGGGCCGCATGTCCGCCGGCCGAACGGGATCATGGTGCACGCGGTGCCGGCTGCGTCGCATGGTGCTGGCGCCCTTGGCCAGCTTCTTGCATCCCGCGGGCATCCGCCCCTTGCGTACAAGCTGAATGTCCTCGCGCACGGCCTGCCAGTCGCTCTGCCGCAGGTCCCGGTCCTTCATCAACATCTTCTCGAGCAGCCAACACATGGGACGCGACAGCTTCGGGTTGAGATCCAACGCGTCCTTCACCGTGTCGGACATCTGCATGTCGATGATGTTCTCTTCGCCCTCCCCCTCGAAGAGCATCGTGCCGGTGACCATATGGTACAGCATCGCCCCGAGCGAGTAGATGTCGGCCCGGCAATCGAGATCCGCCACGCCCGCGGCCTGCTCGGGCGAGATGTACTGCGGGGTCCCCATAATCTCGTCCCTCGCCTTGGATGCCCCGCGCATGACCTGGATCGTACGCGCCAGGCCCAGGTCCGCGACCTTGACCGTCCCGTCCGCGTCAATCATGACGTTGTCGGGCTTGATGTCGCAGTGGACGATACCGGCGTTCTCCCAGGCATAGTGCAGGGCAGCGCTCACGCTGTCGGCTACCAGGAGAGCGTTCTTCTGGGCGAGTTTCCCCTTGCGCCGCAACCAGTCGCCGACGGTGTAGCCGGCAACGAACTCCATGACGAAGTAGTATACGTCGTCTTCGACGTTGAAGTCGTAAACCTGGACGATGCCGCCGTGCTTGAGCCGTGCCGCCGCGCGCGCTTCCTCCTGGAACCGGACCACGTCGTCATGATCGGCAGCCCACTCCGTGTCAAGCACCTTGATGGCCACAATCCGGTCCAGCGAAAGCTGGCGAGCCTTCCACACCGTGGCCATGCCACCCCGCCCCAGCTCCTCAACAATATCGAATCCCGTCAAGTCCATCTAGCTGTCCCTACATCCCGCGCCACGCGGATAACACCGAGAATCAAGCACCATTATCCTGCTCAAGGGGAGCAAGTCAATGCTTTTGGACCACTCAAGAGCCGTTTGCACTACGGCCCAAACGGCATGAAGTAATGGAATCGACCCCCACGTGCAAACCTGCCCCGCCGAACACTCTCTCCCCGCTCCACCACCGCACCACTCCACCGCTCCGCTGCACAATCCAAGCCTCCTGAAAATCTTCACTTTTTTTCGATTTGATATTGACAATATCTAACAGATATCACATTATCAAGCAAATAAATCCAATAACTACCGACAAAGAATGGCAAAAGAACTCCAGGACATCGGCCCTGTCATCCGCGAGGCACGCCATCGCCACCACATGACCCAGGCCGAACTGGCGCGTTTTCTGGAAACAACGCAGTCCGCGGTCTCAATGTTCGAAAGCGGCCGGGCCCACTCGTTGGCCCTGCCGAAAGTTGAAAAGGCGGCCGCGCGGTTGGGGGTGGACCTGAAGACGGGAGAGATCTCGGAATCAAATGTCACACCCCCGACTGCGCGGTTCGCCAGATACTGCCCCAACGACCTCTGTCCCACGAATGTTCCCTTTACGGTCGGCCGGGAGCGTGTCTTCTGGCCATTTTTTCAGGATGGCGGCGTGGCCGAGAACGAGCTGTGTCCCGCATGCGCTACGCCCATGCGCGACACGTGCGTCAACCCGGCATGCGAAGCCCCCGCCGTGAAAGGCTCGACCCACTGCCCGTCCTGCGGAACCCCGTACGTCGTCGTCACCACCGACTGCCTCGGTGACGTCGGTGTGTGGGTGAAGGAACGATGCGACCAGATCCAGACAATGCGCCGGATGATCGGCATGGACGAAGCCGGCCGCTGGTAAAGGAAAAACTCGCTCATGGTCTGGGAAAGCCGCGAATTACTGAGCCCCGTCGGTCACCTGAGCCTGCGGCACACCCGCGCAGGCATCACATTCGGCGACAACTGGGTCTGCGCCTACAAGGCGCACGTCGACCAGACGGGCGCCGTATTCCCCTACACCAGGCGGTTCGACTTCGCCCGCAAGACCAAGCAGGGCACTACTCCCAACCGGCGCGAGCTCCTGCGCCTGACCGCGAAGTGCTGGCACGCCATCGACGGCGGCGGGCAGATCGACTACAGCCTCTTTCTGCTCTGTTTTCCCCAGTGGGCGTGCACAACGCGCGAAGTAACGATCCACTTGCCCCTGAACCGCGATGAAACCGTCCCGGGCAGCGCCGACCCGGTCGTCAAAGAACACCACCTCGAAGAACTCGCCGGTCGTATCGCCGCAGCGGCAGCCGCCGACGACAGCAACCGGGTCCTGCTCGAAGTCGTCCCGCACTGCTATATCGTCAACGGACGCCGCCGAATGTCCGACCCGGTGGGGACACCGGCACACGCACTGAAACTCAAGGCACACGCCACGCTGGCCGACCGCAGTTGCGTCGACGACATCCTCTACTGCCTGGAACAGCTCGGCATCCGCAAGATCGACGCCATTCTTTCGCCCTTCAGCGCCATTCGCCCCCACCTGTCCCTCGTCGAGCGCCAACGTGACGTGGCCGTAGTCGAGGTCGACCGCAAGAGCACCTGCTACAGCATCTACTCCCACGGCGAGCTCCTGCGAAGCGGACATCTCAACCTGGGCAGCTACAATGTCCTCGTGGAAACCGCACACGAACTGGGCATACCCGCCATCCACCTGGCGAAGTGGTTGAACAAGTGGGAACACCTCTTTGTCGCGCCGTCGAAGGACGGCCTGCCCCAGCGCCACGTCTTCTCTCGGCTCGACGGCGGCCCCAGGTCCCTGAAGCAATTGAACGCAGCCTCGGCGGGAATCGCGGCCCGCGTCATGGAAACCCTCGTGGCCAAAATCCGCGACGCCAACCTCAAACACGGCACAAGCGTTCGCGAGCTCGTCTTCATGGGAGAAGACTACCTCTCCCTGCGGGCACTCAAAACAGCGGCCGACGCCCGCGGCGACGTTGCGGCCCGCTGGCGCATTCCGCGGGGAATACACCCCAAGAACGGTTCACTCGTCTCCATGCCCGGCCTGGTGCGAACGTTCGGCGCCCTCAAACTCGGCGACGACCTCCGTCACCGGCCCGCCGTACCCGTCACGATAGAGTACAACCGAACGCGCGTCGACAGGGTCAACGACGGCATCCACCTCATGGTGCGTCGATTGCGCCATCGCGCGCGACGCTTGCGCATGCGTCATGTCGGGCGCGCCCTGGTGCGCGTCATGGCGTGGTTGGTCACCGCCCTCTCGTTCGGCAGGCTCGGGAACCGCCAAAGCGAAGCGGACCACATCACCGGCCAGATCACGCTGCAGTGAATTGGTTGATTGGCTAAACTGGTTGTTGGTTAGTTGGTTGTCGTGGGGTGTGAGATGGGATGGAGTGATGTGCGGGGTGGAGTGGTGGAGTGATGTTACTGTGGGTCGAAAGATGGGTTGGTCGAAAAATGTGTCTGTTGCATCCGGCATCTTTCGACCCTAACCACACTCGTGGCCGGAAACGGGAAGGCGCGCAACATCACAGCCCGGACGAAGCGAACGATACGATGCCAACCACCGAGAGAACGGGCTCGCCGAAGGCGAGCAACGTCACAGCCCGGCGAGGATCGCCGGGTGCAACGTTCGCACTACCCGAAGCCCCGCTCCCTAGCTACATCTGAACGCGGCGGGAGGGGCGTTGCTCCCCTTCAGGGAGCCTGGATGGTTGGGTGTCTGACCGGTCCCCAGGGTTTCACCCTGGGCTGGGATGTGCGTCCCCGTTGGGGACGCCGGGCTGGGATGTGCGTCCCCGTTGGGGACGCCGGGCTGGGATGTGCGTCCCCGTTGGGGACGCCGGGCTGGGATGTGCGTCCCTGTTGGGGACGGGCGGTCCACAACGGCGAAAAGGTGTCAAACGGAAATCAGGACGTGACAGTTAATTGGTTGAGAGGCCCGATAACCAATTGACCAATCAACCAATCAACGGATCCCCAATTCCCGCCTCTTCGAACGCGTTGGTGCGTTCGACACACGTTGGGCACGAACCGCACGGGCGCTCGCCCCCGCGATAGCATGACCACGTCAGGGAGAAGTCCACACCCAGCGCAATGCCGACCCGCACAATCTCGGCCTTCTTCATTGTCACGAAAGGCGCATGGATACGCACCGGCCGCCCGCGGTTCAGGGCCAGAACGGCATTCAGCCGCTCCTGAAACTCCTGCGTACAGTCCCAGTACCCATACTCGTCCTGGGCCTGGGCGCCATAGAAGAGGTCACACGCCCCGCGCGCTTCGGCCAACGCAGCCCCCAGCGCAAGCAGCACCATGTTGCGGTTGGGCACGTACGTCGGCGGTTGCCGCCGGTCGCTGTCGGCCACCGCTTCCAGGTCCGGCACATCGATCGCCCCGTCGGTCAGCGCCGAGCTGCCCGCCGTCAGCTCGCCGAGAAGAGACGCATCCACGACCCTGTGTTCCGCCACGCCCGCAAGCTCCGCCTGCCTGCGCGCCATCGCCAGCTCCCGCACGTGCTTCTGACCGTAGACGAACGAAAGCGCCGTAACCCGCGCCACTTGCAGATCCCTGACGACATGCCACAGAAGCGTAGTCGAATCCAGCCCCCCGGACAGAAGCACAACAGCCTTTTCCATCTTCTGCTACCTCAACCCAAGCAGTTTGTGCAGCTGAACCTGCAGACGCGCCGGAACATTCTCCGCCACGATCCATGACGCCAACTCGGCCGGCTCCAGCCGATCCCGCGCCGGGGACAGATACACGGCCCGGCAGCGACGCTGCAGGCCGGTCTCCGCAATCAGCCTCCGCGCCCAATCGAAGTCATCGCGATCGGTCACGACGAACTTCACCTCGTCAATGCCCCGCAGGACCTCGAGATTCTCACGCCGCATGCGGTCGCATTCGCCGCTGCCGGGACATTTCACGTCCACGATGGCCGCGACACGATCCGGCACAATCCCGATATCCAGGCTGCCGTTTGTTTCGACAATCACGGGACACCCGCAGCCATCACGAAGTTCCCGCGCCAACGGGACAAACCCCTCCTGCAGGAGCGGCTCCCCCCCCGTGATTTCGACAACCTGAACCCGGGCACGACGGGCCTCGGCCACCACCGCGGCCACGTCACGGTCATCCCCACCCTCCCAGGCGTGAACCGTGTCGCAGTAACTGCAGCGCAGATTGCACCCGGCCAGGCGCACAAAGTAACACGGCAAACCCGCGTACGACGACTCCCCCTGAATCGACACAAACGTCTCGCAGACTCGTACCGTACTCATCCGCCCACCGTACCCCACAAATCAGTGGCAACCAATAACCAAAGCAAATCTCCCCTTTTCTCTTGCCAACCGGTCCTCAGGATGGTACTAAAACGCGGGCAACAGTCAATTCGTGAAGCACGAAAAGAGAGGTTGCCCATCATGAGTAATACGTATCTTGATGCCTTCATGGCTCAGTTCCCCTTTGAGGGGCTCACATTCGACGACGTGTCACTCGTCACGCAGTATGCCGACTTCCTGCCTGAGAACGCCGACTTGCGAACCCGACTCTCCTCGCGCGTCTCCCTCAACATGCCGTTTGTCAGCGCCGCCATGGACACCGTCAGCGAAACTGACATGGCTGTCGCGATGGCACTCCTGGGAGGCATCGGCGTAGTCCACAAGAACCTGCCACCCGAAGTACAAGCCGCGCACGTCGCCCGCGTCAAGCACCACCTCAACGGCCTGATCCAGGACCCGATCACGTTCGAGGCCACGGACACGCTCGATACGGTGCGCGAGCGGCGCGAAACCAAGGGGTTCTCGTTCAGCGGCTTTCCAGTCGTGACGGACGACGACACACTGGTCGGCATCGTAACCGCCACCGACATCAAGTTCTCGGCCGACCCCAGCGCCCCAATAGCGGACGTTATGACCAGCAGCGTAATCACGGCACCGCCCGAGACAACGCTGCAGCAGGCCTACGACCTGATGATGAAAAACAAGATCGGCAAACTCCCGTTGGTCCTGAATGACAAACTGGTAGGACTATACAGCTTTGCCGACGTGCGCAGCCTCGTGGAAAACGAGCAGCCTCTCTACAACCGCGACAAGTACTACCGCCTGCGCGTGGCGGCCGCCGTCAGCCAGGGCGACCATGGCCGCGTCGAGATCCTCGCGGAAGAGGACGTTGACGTCGTCGTCGTCGACAGCGCCCACGGTCATTCCACCGGGATCGTCGAGATGGTCAAATGGCTGACCGAACACTATCCCGACATCGACATCATCGCCGGCAACGTCGGCACGGCCGAAGGCGCCCTCGCCCTGCGCGACGCCGGTGCTCACGCCGTCAAGGTAGGCATCGGCCCCGGCTCGATCTGTACCACGCGCGTCGTATGCGGCGTGGGTATTCCACAGGTCACGGCCGTCTACGAGTGCGCCAAAGCACTCGACGGTTCCATCCCGGTCATCGCGGACGGCGGCATTCGCCACTCGGGCGACGTCCCCAAAGCCATTGCCGCCGGCGCGGACTCGGTGATGCTGGGCTCGATCCTGGCCGGCACCGAGGAAAGCCCCGGAGAGAAAATCATCCACCAGGGCCGCCAGTACGTCGTCTACCGCGGTATGGGCAGCCTCGCTGCCATGAAACAGTCTCAGGGCAGCCGCCAACGCTACAGCCAGGACAACGTGTCGCCGGACGATCTCGTACCACAGGGCATCGAAGGCATCGTGCCCTACGCCGGAACCGTGAAGAAGGTCATGACCCAGTTCTGCGGCGGCCTGAGCTCCGCCCTCGGCTACTGCGGATGCCGGTCCATTGAGGACCTGAAAACCAACGCACGCATGGTACGCGTCTCGTCCGCCGGACTGCAGGAAGCCCACCCGCACGACGTAAAAATCATGCGCGAAGCCCCGAACTACCGGTCGTAGTCCCCTTGAACGCCCACACCTGACCGGAAGCTTGCCATGTTCCGCCCTGCGACAGGGAGAGATCAAGCAGGAAGATTACGTAGATAGAGGGTGTCCGAAAAGGTCTACGTTTGCGAAACGCCCGTCAATTGAACCTGGAGACGGCGG
>CAZKRK010000143.1:0-10755 GCA_964555035.1 uncultured Victivallales bacterium
CGTTGGGGACGCTGGCCTGGGACGTGCGCACCCCGTTGGGGACGCTGGCCTGGGATGTGCGCCCCCGTTGGGGACGGGCGCTCCATCGCCACGGCAGGAAGGTGTCAAACGGAAATCAGGACGTGATACGTGGCTGCACCAGTGCCTCGAGCGTGACCTCTTTCCACTCGGGCAGGGCCAGCAGGGCTTCAAGCAGGACACCGCACGCGACGGCATCGTAGAGGGCATCGTGCGGTTCCCTGCCCGGACAGAGTGCGTCGACACGGTCTCTCAACCGCGCGACGTGGAGCAGGTCCTCCAGTTTGTGGGACGGCAAGTCCGGCCACGCGATCCTGGCCAGACGTAGCGTGTCCACCCATGCGCCCGCGGGGTGGAGGGGAAAGGCCTTTCCGAGAAACCTCTTCTCCGTTGCCACGTTGTGCGCGCAGAGAGGCGATTCCTCGAGTCGCGGCCGGAGCACGGGCCACAGGGAGGCAAGCGTGGGCGCCACGGCAATCTCGTCCCTGATCTGTTCGTGGCGACCCGGCGCGTAGGGATTGAACGGTCGCGTTCCGACGCGCAGCAGGCTGTCGTAGAAAGACCGCGCCACTACGCGTCCGCCCTCGAAGCGAGCCAGGCCGATCTGCCAGGGCTCGTCCGGATACCCGGACACCTTGCCGGTAGACTCGAAGTCGATCAGGGCCAATGTTGCGTCGCGTGCCAGCATGGGTTGTTTCCGGCGCTTGTGTCGTCTTGGACAATTCGGCAGGGAAACTGCAGAAATGTTCAATGCTCAATGCTCAATGTTCAATTCTCAAGTGAACTTGAACATTGAGCATTGAGCATTGAACATTTCTGAAGCTCCCGTCTGAAGTTCCCGTTCAGTCCGCTGCACCCTCTCCTCCCGTCTCCTCTATCGTCGCCTTCTCTTTCAACTCGTCGACGTAACCCTCGAGCGCCTTCTGGCGCTTGCTCTCGAGAAGCTGTTCCCCGATGCGGTCGCGCACCTGCTCAAGGCGCAGGGGGCCTCCCGCGGTGCGGTCGTAGACCTTGGCGATATGGTAGCCGAACGGCGATTCGAAGATGCCGCTGACTTCGCCTTCCTTCATCGCGAAGACTACGTCTTCGAATTCGGGGACCATCTGTCCCCGGGCGAAGTAGCCCAGGTCGCCGGCGTTGTCGGGGCAGTCGGAGTGTTTGAAAGCCATGTCCTCGAACGCTGCTCCCTTGTCCAGCTCCTCCTTGACGTTGAGGATGGCGACGTACGCCCGGTCGCGTTCGTGCGGTGCGTTGACGTGCTGGACGATGTGGGCGGCACGAACCTGTTCGGGAGCTTGAAACTCGTCCCGGTGTTCCTTGTAGAATGCCGCGATGTCCCCTTCCTCGGGCGGTGCTACGTCTTTCCAGACGGACTCGATCAGCGCCTGAACCTTGCGCTGGACCTTCCGATCTTCTTCGCCCTCCTGCTTCGCGCCGCCTTCCGGCTGCTGTTCGTCCGTGCTTGGCGCCTCTGCTTCCGGCAAATCGGGAAGCTTGGCAGCCTCCTGCCGCAGGAGTACCCGTTCAATCACGTTTTCCCGGCACCATTCGCGGAGCTGTTCGTCGCCGCCGTCGGCGTTCTGTTCCTTGACGTAGCGGTCGTAGTCCGGTTTGAGGCGTTCTACTTCACGGTCGATCTCTTCAGTGGGGACGATTTCCCCGTTCACTCGCAGGGTCATAGGTGGCTCCGTGGTTATTGTGACAGATTACATGGTGTTGCCGGACAGGACACGCAGAGCTTTCAGAAAATCGCGCACGACTCCGCGGTCGAAGGCCGTGGTGGTGATCAGGCGTCCGTCCTTCTCTACGTCATTGCCCGTATAGTTGGCGCCGCGCTTGAGCGCCTCCCCCGAGTCCTCTTTGCTCGTGGTAAGTTTCTTCTCCAGGAGCTCGGGCTCCGCGATCACGAGCGCGACTGCCGCCGGTCCGAGTGCGGCGACGACTTTCTCGCCCTTCCAGGCCTTGCGCACCAGACGCAGGACTTCCTCGTTCGACCACAGACGACGCGCTTCTCCGCCCCCGTCCAGAAGGAGAATGTCATGGCCTTCGGTCTTCGCCCGCTTGAGCTGTTCGGCCGGCACCTCGTTCACGTCAGCGCCGTTCGCCGCCAGCTCGCGCAAGATCAGGTCGAGATGCTCGGAACCGTCCGCCGAGCGAACCAGCAGCACCCGTTTGCTCTTCATGTCGTAGTACGGCGCGATCGCGGTGCGCCGCGTCGACTTGCGCCGGCGTACGGTCAAGGCGATGGCTTTTGCCTGTTGCCGCAGCCCCCCTTCCAGCTTTGTCCGGAAAGAGGCGACGTCTCTCACGGCGATGTTGTCCACGTGGGTGACGATGTCGTTGTTCCCGAGGCCGGCCTTCGCGGCCGGGCTGTTGCGCACGACACGGGTCACAAGCACGCCCTCTGCATCGCTCAGGCTGTGCAGAACGCGGTGCAGACGCACAAGCCGCTTCACGCCCAGACCGAGACAGTCGTAACGGTGCTCCTTGAGCTCCCCGGCGTGGCGGCCCATCTTAGGCAGCGGTTCCACGGCTTCGAGCGTGAGCGACACGGTCACCTTCTTCGGAAGGCCCTTTTCCCTACGCAGCAGAACCAGGTCGACCGTGCTTCCCGGCTCGCGCGTCGCCCACCACCACTCATGATCCAGCAGGTCGGCCCGCGTGCGGCCCCGGCACGGCTTGCCGCCAATCGCGACGACCACATCGCCGGCCATGATGCCGGCCGTCTCGGCGGGCGTACCCTCCATCACGTGGTGGACCAGGATTCCGTCGTCCACACCGAACGAAATCGCCAGCTCGTCGTAGAGCTCGCCCGTGAAGAACACGGGCACGTCCGCCCTCACGAAACGGCCGTGTTTGAGGAAGTGCGCTTTCAACACGGTTGCGACGTGAATAGGGACAGTGAAACCGAGGTTGTTGTTCCCGCGTGAAGCGTACGTGTTGATTCCCAGGACACGGCCCTCGCTGTCGAAGAGCGGTCCTCCGCTGTTGCCGGGATTGATCGCGGCGTCCGTCTGTATGACGGTCGTGAAGGTGTCCAGGTCGGTGCGGTCGACGTTACTCAGGATGCCGCTCGTGAAGGTCCGCTTGAGACCGACCGGCGTGCCGACCGCAAAGCAACGCTGGCCGATCTCGGCTGCGCGCGAATCGGCGAACTCAACCGGAACCAGCGGCTCGTCCGGCTCGATCTTGATCAGCGCCACGTCGGGGTCCATCGAAAACCCGATCACCGCGGCGGGATACTTGCGTTCGTCCTGGAGAATGACGGTGATGAGCTTCGCGGGTTCGTTGGGGTCTTCGTCGTCGTTGCCGCGCACAACGTGACCGTTGGTCAGGATGTAGCCGTCCGGCGACACAATAAAACCGCTGCCGCCCGCGCGCTCGTGTTGAATCGCCACGACGGACGGGTCGACTTTCTTGACGACATCGTCGGAGATGTCCTGGATCCCGTTGCCGGCCGGGCGGGCAGCCCGAAGCGTGAGCAGGAGCGTGAGACAGACAATTGAAGCGCGTCGACGAATCATTCCGCACCTCGCTTTCCGTTGCCGTTTTCGCCAATGCGCAGATTGAGTCCCGCGAAGCCGCTTGTGCGGCCACGGCGGTAGCCGACCAGCACGACCTCCGGCTTCTCCCGGCGCAGTTTCTCGAGTACGTCCGCAAACGCCTCGAGCGTAGGGGTGGCGATTCCCGCGACTTCGGTGACGACATCGTTCGGGCTTATCAGCTTGCGGCCGAAGCGCCCGCTCGTGGCGGCGGCACTCCCGCTGCGTACGTCGGTCACGACCACGCCTTCGCGCGTGAAGAGATTGCGCATGAAGTAGTCCGCATCGGCGATTGCCTGAACCGTGATCCCCAGATCGTCGGCTTTGAGCGTTTTCGGTTTGGGCTTTTCCGTAAACGTGCCGTTCAGCGTCAACTCCTTGTCTTCCCGCAGAACGGCGAGCTCGAAACTGCCGCCGACTTTCGGACGCAGGGACTTGAGGAAGTAGTCTTTGGCACGGCTGTCCGTCAGTTGCAGGGGGCGGCCGTTGAGACCCGTGATCAGGTCCCCTTCCCGCAGACCCGCGGTTGACGCGGGAGTGTCAGACAGAACATGGGTAACCCACAGGGCGCTTTTGGGAAGGTCGCGCATGCGCGCGTAGTCCCTGTTGATGGCGTCGAGAACCGCGCCGAGCCAGCCTTTCTGCTTCTCGGCTTCCTCGGGAGTTCTGAGCCCCTTCGCTTCGGCCAGGAATCCTTCCAGGTCTTCCTTCAGATCGCTCATGGCCAGCAGGGCGCCCTTCTGCACGAGGCCGACGACCCGGCCGTCCAGGTTCACGGCAAGCGCACCGTCGACACGGCGCGGCAGACCGTCGACTACGTACCGTCCGTAGCGGCCGGCAACCGTGCCCTGACAGACGGCCAGGTGGGCGAGCTTCTGAAAGTCCTTGTCTTCGTCGCAGGGCACGGGGATCACGCACGACTCGCCCAGGCGCAACGCCGCCGGCTCCAGGTCCACGGGAGCCGCCTCGCCGTCCGTATCCATCTTGACGATTGTCATCCCAAGCTGTTCGTCCGACTTCACGATGCGGGCGTGATGCTCCGTATCGCCGATCCAGACCTCGACGCGCTCGACCTTGTCGGGCTTGACCGTCCCCGCGATCAATACGTGGCCTTCCTTGTCGAGGACGATCCCCGGCGTCGTCGTTCGCCCCTTCTGATCGGCGCTGCGCCGCACGATCACTATCCGTCCGCGTTGTTGGGGCGCGTTGGCTTCGGGATACCTCAGCACCACCAGGACCACGCTGGGGGCCGCCCTGCCGACGGCGCTTTCGACGGCACTCTGCATGGCCGCGAACATGGCGCGCCCGCGCATGCCGGACATGCAGCCGCACATCGCTGTCAGGCCGACAGCAAGACCGACCCGAATCGTTCGCTTCATGGAACAGTCTCCTCGTTCGAAACAAGCGCTGACAGTATCACAGGCGGGGAAGCCTGTTCAAGCCGGTGAGGACGCCGCCAGCAATTCTCATTATGGCCACGCCCCCTGCGACACAAGGTCGCAGGGGGCGTGGCCATAATGAGAATTGCCGGGACGCCGCAGGTTTATTCTTGAACACTCCGAGCTATGCGTTCACGCTGGTGCGGTTCTTCAGAGACAAGGAAAGGCGGAGCGTCTTGGGCCGGATCCGGTACATTGCGTTGTTGGTGAATCGTCGCAGCATCCGTACGGAGCTCGCGGAGCGGATCACGCACGATGGCTACCGTATTCTCGAATTCCCGACGGCATCGAAGGCCCTCGCGTCCCTGACCGGACGTGAGCTGGCCGCCATTGGAATCGACACTCACGTCTATCCCGGGTTCGGTGCGACGGACCCTCTCATCGCCGAGCTGGCAGAGATGATTCCATCGTCGCCTTTCACGGAGAACCTGCTCTACTGGCAGGTCGGTCTGCGCACGATCGAGTACATCCGCGGCGAGGAGTCCGTGAACCGCGAAACGCCGGTTGTGCTTCGGTTCCCGGACCTGCCCGAAACGCCGCCTTCCAGTCTGGAGGACGTACTCACCCGAAAAGGCATCGCTGCCGACCTCAAGGGAAGAGACGGGATCGACGTTCTCTTCGGCGCAAGCGTTGAGGAGTTTGCCGAAGCCGTCAGCCGCCGTCTTGTCGATGCTGCGTCGGAACCGTTCGGGGCCGGGGCGTCGGCGACCGAACAGGCAGAGAGCGAAAACGAAGGACTTCTGGACACCATCAAAGGACTGTTTGGACCATGAGCGAGACCACACAACCTGCGTTCGAGGGCGTGATATTCGACATGGACGGGACCCTGACCGTCCCCTGCCTCGACTTCGATGCCATCCGCAAGGAGATCGGGTTGCCGGATGGCGGCGACCTGGCGGTGCAGATTGCGGAGATGTCCCCACAGGAACAGGCCATGGCGTGGGAGATCATTGAACGTCATGAGAGCCGGGCCATCGAGAAACAGGAATTGCAGGAGGGATGTGCCGAACTGCTCGAACGCTGTCGGCAATGCGGCGTTCGCCTCGGTGTTGTCACGCGCAACGTCGAGGAGAGTGCCAGGCAGCTTTGCGCGCGATTCAGCCTTGAGTTCGACACGATTCTCACGCGGGAATTTGAGCACATGAAGCCGCACCCGGGCCCCATCCTGCACATTCTCGGGGAGTGGGATCTTGACGCCCCCAACGCTCTGACGGTTGGCGACTACATCCACGACATCCAATGCGGCAGCGCCGCGGGCACGCGCACCTGCTACTTCCAGAATCCCGGCCGCTCCTGTGTCGGGTGTACCCCGGACCACGTCGTCAGCTCAATGGCCGAGCTGGAGGCCCTGTTGTTTCCGGCCGCGGAGAAACCTGAACCCGGCCGTCAAGAACCACAGGCGCGCACGGATGAACACGGATAGGGCCTGATACTCGTGGCAACGCCGGTGAAACCAGCCCCCACATTCCTGGCACTCATCTTCGCGATCGCCTGCGCGACAAGCGTTGCTGCCACAACGAATGCCCCGACCGCAACCGCGCAATCGATCGACGCGCGCATCCGCGAGCTTGGCGCCGCCCGGCACGCTGTTCGCGAACAGGCGGCCGACGTCCTGCGCCGGATCGGATTGCCGGCGGCCGAAGCCCTGCGCCGTGCCGCACGGTCCAACGACCCGGAAGTGCATACGCGCGCCCGCGAGATCCTGAAGGACGTGTTGCTCGGAATCACGCCGGACTGGCCCGCGGAGCTCGCGGATACAGCGCGGGGCCTCATCGGAGAAGAGTCCGCCGACGCGCGCTGCGCGACCATCAGGACGGTGGCTGAACGCATGCAAACGCGATGCATAGCGTTTCTCGTTGCCGCCATGGCCCGCGAATTCGAACGCGACGCCCGCACGGCGCTCAAGTGTCTCAAGTCCTTTGACCGGGCGTCCGTGCCCTGGACGCAAGTCGCGACCCTGATTGGCGAGCCGCAAACCCGTCAGCAGGCCGAGGCCCTCGCCCTGGCTCACGAGTTGAACGAACGCCCCGTGGCGGCACTGACGGTCATGCAGCGGCACGGCCTGAACAACGACGCAAGACGGAAGCTGATCGACCAGGCCGTCAAAGATCTGAAGACCATGCACAAGGAGAGCCGTTTCGATGAGTTGATTGCCGCCGCGTCACCCTATGCGGCGGCCGCAACAAACGAAGCGCGTTTTCTTTACTTCCAGGCCCATGGCCTGCAACACACGGACGGGAGCGGCGACGCCGACGCCCTGCGACGCAAGGCGCTTGAGCTCAACCCGGACGACGAAGCGCCCCACTTCGTATGCGGCGAGCTGCTCAACGAGCTCGGCCGCGCGGACTGGGCGGCTGACGAATGGCGCCGCATACTTGCGATTGCGCCGACCAACGATGTCTACGACATGAACGCGTGGGCCCGGCTCGGGGCGTTCCATGCCGGGGCGGGCGACTACGCCCTCGCCGCGGACTTCTACGAGGCGTTGCTCGAGGCCTACACGACGGCCCGGGAGCGCAGCACCGGCTACGGCCTGCTCGGCGCGGACAAAGACACGCTCGCCGCCAAAGTGCGGGGGCTGCGCAAACTGGCGGCGGGCCGGGCCGATCGGCCTCGGCAGGACGTGAAGTTGCATTTCGAAATCGAAACCCAGGTCAAGGGCGGACGCGACCGTGAACTGGACGAAGCTCTGGCGGGCACGGACGACATCGTGAATGTCAACATCAAGCCGGAGGGCATTCGTTTGCTGGACAAGGACTGCGCCGGCCTGAGCTACGACCCCGCCGGGCAGACGCTGGCCGTTCTGCTCAACGGACGCCCCTGCGCGACAAGAGGGCTGGCGCTCAAGGGGGCAACGGGTACGGTTGCCGTTGCATCGGACGACTGCTGCTACATCGTGGACGTGGACGCGGCCACCGGGAAGATCGTCCGCCGTTCCCGTTTCGAGCTGGACTACGTGTTGAAGCTCAAATCGGGCACGGACTCCCCTCCCCGCGGCGCACGCTTCGAGGTCCGCGGCAAAACCTACGACTGGGACGCCTTTACCAGGGGCATCCCGTTGGACTGGCTGCCCGACAAACTCGGCATCAAGCTGCAGCGAACCACCCCCGGGGGAGTCAAAGAAGACACCTGCGAACTTCCCCTGCGCGACAAGCGCTTCCAGCGCCTGCACGGGAACCGCTAGCCGGAAACTTGACGCCATGCGAGCATTCCGCGGATGAATGAAGAACACGGATGGAGAATTGGAGTCCATCCATCCGTGTTTTTCATTCATCCGTGGGGCTCATCCTGAAGTTTCCACCCCCGAATTGTCCAAGGCCCCAGCGCCTTGGGGCGGAACTAGCCGGTAACTTGCCCTCAAACCACAACATGTTGTACTGGTGAACCGTGGGTACCACAAGAGGGGAGCGGCCCGCAGATGACGCAGATGAGCGCAGATGGGGAGTCTCCTATCAGCGTCAATCAGCGTCATCTGCGGGCCGCTCCCAAGTTTCCACCTTGAATTGTCTCGGAAGCGCAGCGCCCGGGGGGGCCTCCTCGCCGGGAACTTCAACTCCTGCCCTCGGGATGACAGGGTGGGGGTTCAGTTTCCCTGCTTACTCCCCCGCCCCGATCTTCTCCAGTCGCGCCGCGGCATCGTGTTCACGCAGGGCGGCGAGCAGGTCGTCCAGCTCGCCTTCCATGACGCGGTCAAGGCTGTAGAGGGTGAGGTTGATGCGATGGTCGGTCAGGCGGTTCTGCGGGAAGTTGTAGGTCCTGACCCGCTCGCTGCGGTCGCCGGAGCCGATCTGCGAACGGCGCTCGGCGCCCATTTTGGCTTCCTCTTCGCGGCGTTTCCGATCGAGGATACGCGCCTTGAGAACCCCCATCGCCTTTTCCTTGTTCCTGTGCTGGGACTTCTCGTCCTGGCACTGGACGGTGATTCCCGTGGGCAGGTGCGTGATCCGCACGGCCGAGTCGGTTGTGTTCACGCTCTGGCCGCCGGGGCCGGAGGAGCGGAAGATGTCGACCCGGATCTCGTCGGCGGGAAGGGCAATGTCGTCGTCGGCCTCCGCCTCGGGGAAGACGGCCACGGTTGCCGCCGAGGTGTGGATACGTCCCGACGACTCCGTCACGGGCACGCGCTGGACACGGTGCGTTCCGCTTTCGTACTTGATCATGCCGTAGACGTTCTGGCCTTCGACCGAGAAGACGGCTTCCTTGTAGCCGCCGATCTCGCTGACGCTGGCGTCGATCATGCCTATCTTCCAGCCCCTGGTTTCGGCAAATCGCGAGTACATGCGCAGCAGGTCGCCGGCGAAGAGCGCGGCTTCGTCGCCTCCCGTGCCGGCGCGGATTTCCATGATCGCATTGCGTTCGTCGTCCGGGTCCGGCGGCAGGAGCGCAATCATCAGGTCTTTTTCGGCCGTCGGCAGGGCTGCGTCGAGTTCTTCGAGCTCGGCTCGCGCCAGCTCCTTCAGCTCGTCGTCCACGTCCGCACTCGAGATGAGCTCGCGGTGCTCGGCGGACTGCTCGGTGATGTAGAAATAGCGGTCGGCCTTTTCCGAGAGCTTCTTCAGGACGGCGTGCTCGCGAACCAGGGCCCGGAATTTCTTCTGGTTGGCGGCGGTGGCCGGGTCGGAGAGTTCGGCCTCCAGCTCGGGCATACGCGCCAGGACGCTGTCGATGTGACTTCTGTCAATCATGTTCCAGCCATGTCCAAACACAGAACGGGCCAGGGGACGAAAGTGCCCGCCCTGGCCCGACGAGTTCTGAAGCTACTGTGCCGCCGCGGCGGCCTTGGCATAGCGTTTGCGGAACTGCTCTACGCGGCCCTCGGCGTCGATAAACGTAGCCTGGCCGGTGTAGAACGGATGGCAGGCGGAACAGGTGTTGACGTGCATTTCCTTGACGGTGGAACGGGTTTTGATCACGTTTCCGCACGCACATGTTATCGTCGCATCCGTATACTCGGGATGTGTGTCTTTTTTCATCTTCTATCTACCTCATCCAAATCAAACCGGGCGCGGAAACTACCACTTGGCCCGCGGCAATGCAAGGGTTAATTTGACGCGGGAAAAAACCTCATGGCCAAACCGTGCCGACAATTGATATCCTATGGGTTGAGTATTCGAGTTCCGCAAACCCAACCCTGGAGAGACGTCGGTTTGATTGTAACGCTAAAGCACATCGTGGCCGTGACGGCGGTTCTGGCGCTCGGCGTATGCCGTTGCCCGACTGTCGGGGCGGTTGAAGTGACGGTCAGCAACGAGTACGGCCACTGCGTCCTGGTACACGCCGGCAGCGCGAGCTTCCTCCCGAAGGCTTTTGTAAGCGACGCCTTCGATGGCGCCGTTGCCGTACGCGGCGGCGACATTGACGGCGACGGCGACAACGACCTGGCCGGCGCCAGCAAGGGACAGTGGTCCGGCAGCGACGGGCAGCTCGTCTGGTGGGAGAATCTCGGTGGAGGCACGGGCTGGACGCAACGCGCCATCGCCACGGGCCTCGACTACCCGTGGGATATGCGACTGGCCGACCTGGACCGTGACGGAGATCTGGATGCGGTCGGAGCAGTCTACAAGGCCGACGCGGTAGTCTGGTGGGAAAATGAGGGCGGCGGAACGAACTGGACGGCCCGCACGGTTGACGCGGACTTCGAACGCGTTACCGCGGTCATCGTAGCGGACATCGACAACGACGGCCATCGCGACATCGTCGGCGTCGCTTCGTATGCCAACGAGGTAGCCTGGTGGGAGAACCGGGACGGCAGCGGA
>CAZKRK010000143.1:10855-17096 GCA_964555035.1 uncultured Victivallales bacterium
GCCTGGTGGGAGAACCGGGACGGCAGCGGAACCAACTGGCTGCGCAACACGATCGATCCCCTCTTCCGCGGTGTTTCCACTGTTCACGTCTGCGATATGGATAACGACGGAGACCGGGATGTTGTCGGCGGGGCGTCTGTGACCGGCGGAGGGCATGACCACCTCGTGTGGTGGGAGAACCGGGACGGCAGCGCCAAGAACTGGAATCGGCACGGCATCGAATCGGCTTTTCCTGGCGTCAAGGGAACAGAAGTCTGGGACGTGGACCGGGACGGCGATATGGATCTCCTGGCGGCCTCCAATGACCGGGATGATGTTGCCTGGTGGGAGAACCGGGACAGCCTGGGACGGTCGTGGCGGAAGCATGTTCTGGACTACTGGTTCACCGATGCGCGATCGGTCGGCGCCGGGGACCTGAATGGAGACGGGGAGACGGACGTTTTCGGCTGTGCCGATTCGTCCGGCTGGGTCGCCTGGTGGGAGAACCCCATTACGAATCGGACCGTGTTCCTTCCGCCGGTCGATACGCACACGCTGCCGACAAACCTGAACTGCCGGCTGGCGATAACCAACACGCCGTTCATGATCGGTGAGACGCAGTTCTTCTGCGAGGGGTGGACCGGGACTGGCGATGTGCCTCCGTCGGGTACGCTGCCGTGCATCGAAATCTCCGGTCTCAGCAACGACACAACCGTGGCGTGGTTATGGACACGGCGGTATGAGCTCATGACCGGCGTCATCTCCAACGGCACGATCGATGTCGAGTCGGGGTGGTATGCCGAGGGGGAGGACATTACCATCACGGCCACGCCGGGATTCCTCCACGTTTTCCGCGCGTGGACCGGCGATGTTTCCGTAGCCGAGTCAACCAACAATCCGCTGGTTCTGTCCCTGGACGCCCCGCGCGCGGTGACGGCCGTCTTTGCGGCCGTCGACAACATCGTCACGGCAACCGCGGGGGAGCACGGCACGATTTCTCCGACAGGAATGGTGGGTGTCGTGGATGGCGGAGGGGCGGACTTCACCTTCGAGCCGGAACAGCACTACCATGTCGATCGGGTCCTGGTTGACGGTGTGCCGGTCGCCACCAACGTGCCGGGCTACTCTTTCGCGAACGTCGTGTCGAGTCACATCATACACGTTACCTTTGACCTGAACACGTACGACTTCACGGTCAACAGCGAACACGGAGAAACGCATCTCATTTTCGGGCCGTGGATGACCTTCGCGGAGAAACCCGTTGACGTGCCTGTCGACAACCCGCGCGACATCCACGCGGTCGACCTGGACAGCGACGGCTGCCGGGATCTCGTCGGTCTGGCGGGCTCGACAAACCCGGTCGTGTGGTGGCGCAACGAGGATGGGGGCACTAACTGGTCACGTCATGCGATCTGCACGAATGCAACCTACGTCAACACGATCCTTCCGGGGGACTTCGATGGCGACGGCGAGATGGAGTTGGCAGCCATTGTCGGCGTGGGAGACATGTCCTGGTTCGACAATCCTACGGGCGGGCCGGACTACGCTTCCCACGCGATCTCCACCAACGAACAGGCCTTGACGGACTTCACGGCTTTCGATGCCGACGGGGATCTGATGCTTGACATCTTGGCCGTCAGCGAAGAACGGGACAGAATCGTATGGTGGCGCAACGAGGCCGGCACAAACGGTTGGACCGAGCACGTCATTTCCACCAACTTCTGGCGTCCGGGCGCGATCGCTGCCGGAGACATCGACGGCGACGGCCACACCGATTTCGCGGTTGCGTCGGCGTACGCGAATGAGATCGCGTGGTGGCGGAACGTGCGGGGTGACGGATCGCTGTGGGACAAGACACGCGTCGGCGAGCTGATCGGAGTGGGAGCGGTCGTTATTGCCGACATGGACACTGACGGGGACATGGACATCTTGAGTGCAACCGCGGCAGGCCGCGGGAACATAGTCTGGTGGGAGAACATCGACCTGCTCGGCACATCGTGGCGGGGCATCATGGTCGAGTCCTACATTCCGCAGTCCGCGTCACTCGGGGCGGTTGACCTGGACCGGGATGCCGACATGGACGTAATCGCGGCCGATCCGTTGACTCATTCGGCCCGCTGGTGGGAGAATACGGCACGCGACGGTCAGAGCTGGACGCCCCGTTTCATGGACAACACGATCTATGTGATTTCGTCCATGGCGGTGGCGGACTTCGACAACGACGGCGAACTCGACGCGGGTGCGGCTTCCCCGGGCGTATCGAAACTCAGCTGGCTGAAAAACCAGACGACGGACCGGGTCGTCCTGACGCCTCCTTCGTCAACCGTGACCTATCCTTACGCCACGGAGATTCAAGGATTCCATACCGATCCCGTGCGGCGGAACGGCAGGGAACAGACAGTCCTCACGGGCTGGCATGGATCCGGGAGCGTACCGTCGAACGGAACGGAATCCTCCTTCGGTCCATTTGCCCTGGAGGCGGGCTCCGCGCTGGACTGGTACTGGACCAGGCAGTACTGGGTGCAAATCGCCGCGACCACCAACGGGACTGTTTCGCCGCGGGCCGGTTGGTTCCCGGGGGGAACGAATCTCGCGATCGTAGCGGAAGGGGACGCGGGACACGCCTTTGCCGGCTGGAGCGGGGATGTGCCGGCGGCGCGGCGGCTGGAGGAGCCGCTCTATCTCCTGATCGATACGCCAAAGGAGATCGCGGCTCAATTCGTGCAGGGCGACTGTGCAGTTATTGCCGAAGCCTACGGAGACGGCACCATCACTCCCTCCGGCACCTTTGGCGTCTGGTACGGCACCAACCTGGCGTTCGCCATGGTTCCCGATCCTCAGCACGCGGTTTCCGATCTTGTTGTCGACGGCAACGGAATCGCGCCCCGCGAGTCGTATACTTTCTATTCCATTACAGGGAGCCACGAAATCGTGGTCACCTTTGTGGAAGAGACCGCCGAGACCGATACGGACGGCGACAACCTGCCCAACGTGGACGAAGGCCGCTTCGGTCTCGACAAGTATGACGCGGATACGGACGACGACGGATTTGGCGACTACGCCGAGGCCGTAACGGGAACGGACGGGACGGATGCGCAGAGCATGTTCAGGGCGGGAGTCGACCCACCGAACACAAACGGCGCGTTCGTTATGAGCTGGCAGAGCGTCACCGGCCGCGTCTACAGCGTGTGGTCCCTTCGCGACCTGGCCGGGGGCACGTGGAGTCCGGTTGAAGGACGAACGAACATGCCCGGGACCGGGGCGGTCATGGCCTATACGAATTCACTACCCGATGCCGCGCGCTGTTTTCGTCCCGGCGTGCGCTTCGCGCAGTAATACCCGCGGACCTTACCTGGCCAGCGTTCCCGTCCGAAGCGCTTCGAACAACTCTGCCCACGTGCGCGCGTTCTGACGCGCGCAGGATACTTCCGCGGCCTCCCCGCGCTGGATGGTGAAGGGTTGCCACCAGAAGAGCTCTTCGAACAGCTTGCCCTGCCCGACGCCCGCACGCTTCTTGGCAACGGCGTAGATGACATAGTCGCCCGGCACGGCAATTCTCGGTCCGAACTTGCCCAGGTGATCGGTTCGCAGCGTCTTGAGCCGGTGATGCGGAACGAACTTGTCCAGGGCGCGCCGGGCCTGGCGGTCGCGGCTGTCGCGGCTCTTGGCGACGTCCTTCTGGCTGCGTTCGGCCATGCCGTCACGGCTGAAGCCGGGCATCGTGCCGTAGACACGGGGGGCGGTCTGAATCGGCGCGATGGCGCGCTCGTGTTTTGTGTGCAGGACGGCGAATACCCGTTGGAGTACGGCAACGTCCCGGGCGAAAACGGGACCGACCTTGAGCACGTGGATCTCGGTCCGGTCCGGCCTGAAGCCCGACACCGAGAGCGTTCCCTTGAGCTCACTGGGTTGTCGTATGAGAATGAAGGTAACGCCGGCGAGCTCAACCAGCGCGCCGTTCTCAAACGGGAAGGGTCCCACAGTCGAACCATCTTTGCGTGACTTGAGTTTGAACTCGCGACCGGCCTCGACCAGCTCGTAGACGTTCTGCCCTTCGCCGACCTGTGCGCCCTCGGCATAGGTGTAGGGCCCGTACATCTTCCCCGTCCGGTGAAGCTGCAGGTAGAAGGACTCGCCAAGGGCGGGCAAGGCGAGAGTGGCCAGCAGCAATGCCGTGGTGACGCGTTTCATGGCAAGAGAAAGGCTATCATACAGGCAGGAAGAGGCCAACTGCATTGTCGTGCATGGTCAGGGCAAACCGCGCTTGCCCTCAGCAATTCTCATTATGGCCACGCCCCCTGCCGCCTTGTGCGGCAGGAGCGGGAGATTGGGGAGAAAAGGCGGGCCTTTTCTCCCCAATCTCCCGCTCCTGCGACACAAGGTCGCAGGGGGCGTGGCCATAATGAGAATTGCTGGCTTGCCCTTCACCGCCTCCGCCGGTATAGTTCCGAGATTCTAACAGGCCCCGGCCATCGCCAAGGAGGAATGCATGAACGAGACCGGCAACAAGAAGCATGTGCTCATTCCCAAGGGAATCGTCCTGCCCTTCATTCTGCTTTCCAGCTGCTTCATGTGGTGGGGGATTGCGAACAACATCACCGATCCCCTGGTGCGGGTGTTCAAGGCCGTGTTCCGGGAGCTGTCCACGTTTGAGGCCTCGTTGATTCAGTTCGCTTTCTACGGGGGCTATTTCTGTATGGCCCTTCCCGGGGCGATCATCGCCCGGAAGTACTCCTACAAGACCGGCGTGCTGGTCGGCCTGGGGCTGTACGCGCTCGGCTGCTTCCTGCTCTATCCCTCCTGTCTGGCGCAGCAGTTCGTGTTCTTCTGCATCTCCTACTACGTGCTGGCCTGTGGGCTGGGCATTCTCGAAACCAACGCGAACCCCTATGTTCTGGCGATCGGGCCCGAATCAACCGCCACCCAGCGACTCAACTTCTCGCAGTCCTTCAACCCGGTCGGGTCGGTGATCGGGATCCTGCTCTGCCAGATCCTGATCATGGCGCGCTTGCCGACCAACGAGGGCGGGGATATCGTGATTCCGCGGGGCGGGGAAGCCGAGGCCCTTAACACCGTCATCTTCCCGTACCTCTCCGTGGCAGCCTGCCTGGTGGTTGTCTGGATCCTTATCGCGATAACCAAGATGCCGCGCATGTCGGAGCACGACCACAAGGCGCATATCGGCGATACCATCAAGCGCCTGCTCAAGAACGGCAACTATACCTATTCTGTTGTGGCCCAGTTCTTCTACGTTGGCGCCCAGATCACGGTGTGGACCTACACCAACTTCTACATCCCTGAGCACATCGAAGGTATCAAGCCGGATGATGTCCTCAAATTCCATACCGTGGCCCTCATCCTCTTCGGTGCTTCCCGTTGGGTCTTCACGTGGCTCATGAGAACCATCAAGGCTTCGACGCTCCTGCTGTTCGCGTCAATCGCGGCGGGCATACTGTCTCTGATCGTGGTCTTTGTCGGCGGAATGGTCGGTGTCATCTCGCTGATCGGCATCTCCGTCTTCATGTCCCTGATGTTCCCCACCATCTTTGGCCTGGGCTGCCAGGGGCTGGGCCAGGATACCAAGATCGGGGCCTCCGGTCTCATCATGGCAATCCTCGGCGGCGCTCTCATCACCCCGCTGCAAGGCGCGATGATCGACTGGTGGAACGTGGACCTGTCCTACCTGCTGCCTTTCATCTGCTTCGTCGTGATCGGCGGCTACTCGTTGGTCAGCGGTAGGGTCGAGCGGTCGCACCTGACCGACTGAGAAAGGTTTGAGGTTGAATGGAAGTGGCCCGGCAGTTCTGCTGTCGGGCCTGACCGGAAACTTGCCATGTTCCGCCCTGCGACAGGAAGAGATTAAGGAAGAAGATCACGTAGATAGACCCCATCCGAAAAGGGTCGGCAACCGATTCTGGCCGGAAATGCGCGCAAAAAGGGGACGCCAGGAGATTAGGGCCAAAGATTAAGGCGAAAGATTAGGGTGCGACGGCGAGACCGTAATCTTTTGCCCTAATCTTTCGCCCTAATCTGCTCCTGAATACGCCGCGAAATCCGCGCGAACCCTTTTCGGACACCCTCTAGATAGATTAGGTAAGGGGAGACGCACCAAGTACTTCGTCTATCTACGTAATCTATCTACTTCATCTACTTCGCCGCCAGCCGGAGACTTCACCCCTAATCCTCACCCCTAATCTCCCCAGAACTAGCCGGACACAAAAGCGCCTTGGGGCTTTGCCGGGCAGTGGCTTCCCGCCTGCAT
>CAZKRK010000144.1:0-17091 GCA_964555035.1 uncultured Victivallales bacterium
GGATTTCCCCGCCATTGCAGTGTCCTGGTACTCAGAACCCTTTTCGGATGACATCCATTCAGCCGCGTGCGTAGCGTAACCGCGTCGGCGTCTTCCGCCGCTCGACCACAGAAAAAAGCCGCCCCGCCCCCGCCGCCCCGCGCCCTCCCCCGCCGGGCCGGGACGAAAATAATGGTTGCGCCCGAGGCGCCGAATCGCGTAAGTTGCAGCTTCACGCACCAAGGTATGCGGTTAAGGGCAAGGGTAAATTGGAGCATGGTGACTCATGGACCACAGTGTGTCTCCGCGGTTCTCCGCCGCTCGTCGGCGGCTGCGCTCCCTTCTGTACCCCGCCCTTGTAGGGCATTTCCTGACAAGCCCGGCAAGGCATGCTCCGTTCCCTCAGGGTTGGCCCGCCGCCGCCGGCGCCCGATATTCCGGACGCCGGCCAGGACCCCGAACGCCCCCGGCGCGACGACACACAAGCAAGCCCGCGCCGCTGCCCCGCTGCCCCCGTCCTCCCCCGTGCAAGTTTCATCCGGCCCCGGGCTCTCGGTTCTCCCCAACGCAACAGCAACGCCCCAACATGGAGGCTCGTCATGGCACGCTACATAATGAGGAAGTGGCGCGGGCTCAGCCCCGCGTCGAGATGGCTCCTTTCACTCCTGGTCGCCGCGGGGGTCGGCGTCGCGCTGTGGGCCGGCGCCCAGGACGCGGACCAGGACGGAATGAGCGACGCCTACGAGGAGCTTTTCGAGCTGGACGCCGACGACGCGACTGACGCGGCGGCGAACTACGACGAGGACTCCCTCCCCAACCTCTCCGAGGCGGCCAAATGGACCGACCCCTGGACCGAGGACACCGACATGGACGGCTTCGACGACGACGCCGACGAGACGCCGCTCTCCCGCGCCGTGATCCACTGGGGGCTGCGCATGTTCATCTCGGAGGACGACGACGCCTACGAGTACCCCGCGCCGCAATGGTGGGTCTCCGCCACGAAGCAGGCCGGACAGTGGCTGCATCCGCGGCTCGACGTGCCTCCGTACCACGGCTGGTACGCCTACCACAAGAAGAAGGACGACCACGGCAGGCTCCTCATCGGCCTGGATCGCGCCGTCCTCGGCGCCACCGACGTGCGCATGGCGGTGACCCTCGTCGACAGCCCCGACGCCGGGTTGCGCGTCGACCTCCTGGACGCGGACGAGGACGAGGTGGCCGTGGACGTCTGCGGCGACCTCATGGCCGACACGACCAACATCGTCATCCGCACCGTCACCGTGCCCCTGGCCGACCACCCCGACGCGGCCGTCATCCGGCTCCGCCGCGACGGCGGCGAGGTCACGGTCGTGAGGACCGTCGTGTACATCGACCGCGACTGCGACGTCCTCGACCGCGAGCTGGAGGCGCAGCTCGGCACGAGCGACGACGACACGGACTCCGACGACGACGGCATCGGCGACTACGAGGAGGTATTCGAGACCGGCACGGACCCCGCCGACCCCGACAGCGACGGCGACGGCCTCTCCGACGGCGCCGAGGTCAACGACCACGGCACCGACCCCCTGAGCGGCGACACCGACGGCGACGGGCTTCCCGACAAGTGGGAGGTCGACAGCGGCACCGATCCCCTCGTCCAGGATGCCAATTCCGATCCCGACCAGGACGGTCTCGTCAACACGGGCGAATACGCCGCCGGCAGCGACCCCCGGAACCCCGACACGGACGACGACGGCCTCCTCGACGGCCCCGAGGTGACCCAGCACGGCACCGACCCGACCAGGGCCGACACCGACGGCGACGGGTACAGCGACAGGTACGAGTTGGATGCGCAGACGGATCCGACCGATCCCGCTTCCGCACCGGACGGTCCCATTACGCTCGTGATACCTCACGACGCGGTGGTTGAGGCAGGGGGAGCAACCGACACAAGCACGCTCGGGCAAGCCTGGGGCGCGGCTGAGGCTGCACCCGTCGGAGTGACCCATGCCGATAGCGTCGTACTGCCATGGTCCGGCGCGGTGTTGCGGTTGCGGATGGACGAGACCTCCGGGTTGACGGCCAGGGACGCTTCAGGCAACGGGCATGACGCGACCGTTCACGGTCCGATTCCCGGTCAGGTCGGCCCCATGGGCGGCGCCTACGATTTCAGAGGCAAGGGCTGTCTTCTTCTCGGCAACCCTCCCGCGTTGAACTTTGCGGGGCAGATCACGCTGTCGGCGTGGATCAGGCCTCGCACCGTCTCGGGTATTCGAAACATCGTATCGCACGGCTACCGACAAGCCCCAAACGCCGAGACGGCGCTTCGCATCAACAACGGTCGCTACGAAGCGATGTCGTGGAACGGCGGGAGCGTGAGAGCCTACGCTGACATCCCCCAGGAGGATGTCGACTCGTGGGTGCACCTCGCCGGCGTCTACGACGGGGCGGAGTGGCGGCTGTACCGCAACGGTGTTGAGATTGCCGTCGCCGCGGGAGCGCTGGGTGCGCTGAGCATGGACGCCGACTGGGCCGTCGGTGCCAGGGGAACCGGGACGGAGCGGTTCTTCGACGGGATGATGGACGACGTCGCCATATGGCCGGAAGCGCTCTCGCCGGAGGCTGTGCGGCGACTGTACGAGATCGGCACGCGCGGCGAGCACCGAGTGGTTGAGATCATCGACCGGGTGTGGACGGCGACGGATGCTTCGGGCGCCGGCCTGGCCGCCACGCAGGTCATCGTTGTCCAGGACACGCGGGCGCCGTCGCTCGCCGTTCCCGCCGACATTACCATCGGTTCCAGCAACGTTCCCGTTCCTTCTGTCACCGGTGAAGCGGCGGCAAGCGACGACGGGACCCCGGGGATCGCCGCAACGTACGCCGACGCGGAGAGCATGCTCTCCAAGGGGCTTGTGCTGCATCTGTCTCTTGACGAGGAAGAAGGTGCCGCCGCAGCCGCGGACGTGTCAGGAGTTGGGAACGACGGCATCGTTCAAGCTGCCCAATCCGACAGGGCCGGGGTGGTGAGAGGCGCATACGAGTTCGACGGTTCAAGCTGCGTCAAGCTTGGGAACCCGTCCTCGCTCAACTTCTCGGGGCAGATCACCATGGCGGCTTGGGTCTACCCGAGGCACTCGAACGGCATCCGCGCCATCCTCTCCCACGGGCACCGGGTCAGGCCGAACGCGGAGACCGTGCTTCGGATCAAGAACGGAAGGTACGAGGCCCTGTCCTGGAACGGAGCCAATCACATCGTCTCCGTGCCCATGCCCTCGGGCGACCTCGAAACCTGGGTCCATCTTGTAGGTGTCCACGACGGCACGGCCTGGCGGCTCTACCGCAACGGCGCGGAGATCGGCGCCACCGTCGACAGTGTGGGCGCCCTCACGATGAACGCGGGCTGGGCCGTCGGTTCCCGCGGGACGGGCACCGAGCGGTTCTTCGACGGCTTCATGGACGAGGTAGCCATATGGGATCGCGCTCTGAGTTCCAACGAGGTCGCGACTTTGTACGGCGCCGGCGCCGAGGGAAGGACCTTCAGCCCGGCCCGGTCCCAGGGCGACCCCCTCACGGTGTTGCGTACCTGGACGGCCGAGGACGACGTCGGGAACGTGTCCCGGGGTGACCAGACCGTTACCGTGAACGACATCGACGGCGACCCCGACGGCGACGGCATCACGAGCTACGACGAGTACGCACTGGGCACGGACCCGGGCGATGCCGACACCGACGACGACGGGCTGAGCGACGGCGACGAGCTGAACGTGCACGGCACCGACCCGTTCACGCTCGACAGCGACGGCGACGGGTTCCGCGACGGGTACGAGGTCGCGATGGCAACCGATCCGCTTGACGAATCCTCCGCTCCCGCCGCCTCGATGGTCTTCACCTCGCCTCCGCACATGTCGGTCGAAGCCGGCCCGGGACAGACGGAGCCCGCCGCCACCGGCGAACCCGAAACGGAAGCCAATGTTCTCCCGCTCACGGTGACTTACCGGGACACGACCTGTCCCTTGAAGGACGGCAACGTCCTTCATCTGACTCTCGACGGCACCAACGCCTCCTCCGGTGCGCGGGACGCTTCGCTTGAGGGCAATCACGCCGTTGCCGCGGGCACGGTCGCCGCGGCGGGTGCGATCGGCGGCGCCTACGACTTCGACGGCGCGAGCTGCCTCAGGCTGGGGAACCCCGATTCCATGAACGTGGCGGGTGAGATCACGCTCGCCGCCTGGATCAAGTCCAGGGCCACGGGAGGCCTCCGCAACATCGTCTCCCACGGCTACCGGCACTGGCCGCATGCCGAGGTGTCGTTGCGTCTCAACGGCAACAACTACCAGGTCCTGTCCTGGAACGGGGCCAACCACATCGCTTCCGCACCCATGCCTTCCGGCGACCTCAATAGCTGGGTGCATCTCGCCGGCGTCTACGACGGGGCGTCATGGCGCCTCTACAGGAACGGCATCGAAATCGCTTCCGCGGCCGACGGCGTGGGGGCTCTAGCCATGGACGCCGACTGGGCGATCGGCGCCAGGGGCACCGGGACGGAGCGGTTCTTCGACGGCCTGATCGACGATGCGGCTGTCTGGGGTCGCGCTCTCACGGCCGGTGAGATTGCGATGCTCCACCGCCTCGGCGAGCGGCATCAGACCTTTCTCTCGCCTGACGAAACGCGGACGATCACGACCACGATCAGGGAATGGACCGCGCAGGACGGTGCCGGACAGTCGTTTTCGGGCGAGCAGACCATTTGGGTCACGGACACGACCTCTCCGGACCTCGTCGTTCCCGCCGATGTCTCGCTCGCCTCCGGACAGGCCGCGTATCCCGCCGTCGCCGGGGAAGCCTCCGCGTCCGACAACTCCGGCGCCGAACCCGCGGTCTCCTACAGCGATACGGACAATGCCGTCTCGGAAGGACTCCTGCTGCATCTTCCTCTCGACGAGGCCTTCGGAGCCGCGGAAGCCCTGGACGTTTCGGGCAACCAGCACACCGGAGCTCTGCACTCGGTGACATCCGGCGTCACAGGCGTCATCGGCCACGCCACCGAGTTTGGCGGGTCGGGTCATGTGGCTCTCGGCAACCCCGCCTCTCTCAACTTCGCCGGACGGATTACGCTGGCGGCTTGGATTCTGCCGCGGGCCTCCGACGGCATCCGCAACATCATTTCTCACGGTCACCGGCAAAACCCCAATGCCGAGACGGGGTTGCGTATCAAGAACAGAAGCTATCAAGTGCTCTCCTGGAACGGCGCGGAGCACGTGGTTTCCGTTCCGATACCGTCCGGCGACATGAACTCCTGGGTGCACCTCGCCGGCACATACGATGGTTCGGCCTGGCGGCTGTATCGCAACGGCGAGAAGATCGGGTCGACGGTCGACAGCGTCGGCGCCCTTGCCATGGACGCCGACTGGGCCATCGGCGCCAGGGGGACGGGCGCCGAGCGCTTCTTTGACGGTGTCATTGATGACGTCGGCATCTGGAACCGAGCCCTCTCCGCCGAAGAAATCGGGCATCTCCATCGCAAGAGCCTGCAAGGCCTGACCTTCGGGGCCACGCGTTCGGCGGGCAGCCCGTTCACTATCCAGCGCACGTGGACAGCGGTCGACGCCATGCTCAACGCGACCGCCAGCGTCCAGGCGATCACCGTCGCCGATCCCGGCCTGGATGCGGATTCCGACGGCCTCTCGGCCGCGACGGAGTACTTCCACGGCACCGACCCCGGCAGCGCGGACTCCGACGGCGACGACCTCGCCGACGGCGCGGAGCTCGCCGCGGGCGCCGATCCCCTTAACGCCGACACCGACGGCGACGGGCTCTCGGACGGCGATGAAGTCAACACCCACGGCAGCGACCCGCTTTCTGCCGATACCGACGAAGACACCCTCTCGGACTATGACGAGGTCATGATGCTTGGCACCGACCCGACGGAATGGGACACCGACGGCGAGACGCTCGGCGACCACGAGGAACTCCAGATCTTCACGACCGACCCGCTGGACACCGACTCCGACGACGACGGTCTGACCGACGCCTACCTGATCGAGGAGAAGAACGGCGCCGATACGTCCGCCCGGGACAGTTGGCACCAGGAAAGCATATGGTTCGACGTCGGTACGGCCGTGGCCAACTACAGCACGATTCGGCGTCCGAGCATCTACTATGACCTCTTCGTGCCGTCGAACAGCATGTACCGACTCGGGTTACGAGTCACCAGCTTCGACAGCGAGTTCGACGAAGACTACACCTTCCTGGTCGATCTGCGCATCAACGGGTATCTTGCTGGCACTTACAAGATTCCCGCCAACCTTGGTGTGAGCCGGGTGCGCTACCTCAACACTCCCTGGATGTTCTCGGGCACGAATTCGATCTCGCTCACTTGGCAGAACAATGCCAACGCGTTTGGCGTGCCGGGGGCCAACATCAAGGTCGAAACCGTCTCATTCTACGGCGTCGACGCCCCCGACGCGGACGGCAACGGCGTCCAGGACTGGATGGAGCAGGCGTTGCTCGAGGCGGGGGACACCGACGGGGATGGCATAAGCGACTACGACGAAGCCCTCCTCTACGGAACTAGCCCGGTCCACGCCGACACCGATGGCGACGGTCTCTCGGACGGGGACGAGGTCAACAAGCACGGGACCAATCCCCTATTGGTCGACACCGACGGGGACGGCATTACCGACGGCGAGGAGGTGCTTGAGTCATATACCGACCCGCACCACGCCGAATTTGATGGAAACGCCGTCGACGCACTAGTGATCCCGGGTGCCCAGACGAACGCGACCCTGGGCCATTGGGTAGTCAAGGGCACCGAGATCGAGGCCCTGCGGCGTAGGGGATGGGTCGAGTACGTCTTCGACGTGGCGACCAACGACATCTACCGCCTCAAAGTCATGGCGACCCACCCCTGGCTCAAGACTACCTGCAGCCAGGTCGAACCCGTGGACCGAAGCGATTTGATGCTCTATCTCGACGGCCGCTATTTGGGCCGCAAGGAACTCGTCGCGCCTGACGGCATCTACAGTGGCGTCAAGGTCTTCACGCCTTGGCTTACGGCGGGGCAGCATACCGTGCGCATCTTCTGGGAAAACGTCCATTCGCGGATCTCGCTGAGAATCAAGGACCTGCGTCTCCAGACGCTTCCCGGTCCGGACAGTGACGGCGACGGGGTCAAGGATTGGGTCGAGACTTCAGTCGGCAATATGACGGGTATCGACGGCGGGCAGGGAACCAGCATCGTTTCGCCGGTATGCCTTGAGGGACGCGCCCGTTACGTGGACATGATGGGGTGCACGGCCGACGGGGGTGCAGTGACCCTCAGGCACGCCGCCGGCGAACGCTGGTACGCAGACGTCCCGCTCTCCTCGACGGGCTCCACCGACGTGGCGGTCACTTTCCAGGACGGCGCGCTTGGCCGGGGCACGAACGTCACGTGGGTCGCGCACAATGTGCTGCGGGGCGGAACGCTGAAAATCCGCAAAGGCGACGCCCTGATGCTATCGGCCGTCAGACCGGGGGCTTTGGCGGGCAACGTAGAGGTCGAGGTCATGGGGGTAGCCTCGTATGCCTCGACTGTGGCCGGTGCCCCGATCATCCACGCGTTCACCGAGCCGGGGAACTACGTCGTCAACGGCGTCCACGACGACGGGCAGGTCAGTCAGGGCAGCATCACCGTGGAGGTGGTTGGAGGCGGATTCCCGGAAGAGCCCCCAGCACTTCTCATCGGCAAGACACGCACGTGGGGGTGCACGAATCTGCCCGCGGGCGTTGCGCTCGAAGCGGACGACACCGTCTCGGCAACGCTGTCCGGACAGACCGCCACACTTCGGGCCACGCGAACCAACGGTGACCACTACATGGTGGCCCGTCTGTTCGACGACGGTCCAATCCTGGACTCGACGCCACTCGACACCTTCTGGATTCAGGCAGCCGTGGACTCTTTCATCTGGGTGGTCGCCAAGTACGCGGACAGCGAGCTGTGGCAGAATAACCTCATCTCGCGCAACGTGCCTGATACGGTAGACATCCGCCTCCACATCTTCATCGGTGGCGTTACTTTCGAGGACCTGAGTCTGGAGAAGTGGATTACGGCTGAAGACATCAACGAACTTGAGGAGTACACCTTCCGTATGATCCATCCCAATTCGGTCACAGCGTCAGCCTGTCATACGATCAAGGCGTATCAGGACGGTGTCTTCATCGGGGAGGCCTACTACAGCGGCAGGCTCATGCCGGACGAATAGACTTGACGGAGAACCGAGCGAAGAGAACAAGATAAACGAACCATGCATTGAGGTGTTGCTATGGGGCACTACTTGCGCAAGCACTGGAGAGAGAATGCCGTGGTGAGCGTCGCGCTCGCCATCGCGGTAGCGGCGGGGATTTTGACGTCCGTCCGGGAGAGGGCCTTGGCGGCCTGCAATGCGTCCGACGGGACGCAGTACGAGGTCGAGGCGAGCTGCTCGGCGGAGCCGACGGAAGGCTGCGCCCCGTTGGAGGTGACCTTCAGCGGCTCCGGCTCCTCGGAGCCATCCGGCTACGTCGGCAATGAGTATTGGACGCGGTATGCCCCCACTCCGAGCCCGAACGGCACGTATACGTTCACCGAGCCGGGAACATACACCAACTGGTTTGTTGTCGAAGGTCAAGACCACGGTGACAGCGAGAACCAGGTCTGCATCGACTCGTGCAAGGTGGTAATCGTCGTCCAGGGGATAGACCTCGACATGGACAGCGACCACTCGGCGGACTACGACGGCGGCGTTGAGCGAAACGATTTAGAGGACAGGATCGAAGAGGGTTCCAGCGGCGGCGAGACCCTGGAGGAACAGGAGAAGTACAAGCGCCTCAAGTTCGTGGTCTTCAACGACATCTACGACGAGGACACCAACGGCATCCCCGGCTACGCCGACGGGTACGACAACGACACTGTAGACTCCAACGCGGACGACGAGATCGGCTCGGACACCGAGCCGATGGGCGCCGTCTTCGTCGATCTGGTGCTTGCCCTCGGCATATTCGACGCAAGCGAGGTGGAACTCTACTTCGAGTACTCGTCACACTTCTACGCCCCGGGGCCCACAGCGCGAACTGAGGACGACCTCGACGTCTATGACGACCCATCCGAGGACAACTATCCGCGTTTCCGGGTCTGGACGAAGGCGGAGTTCACGGAGCGAGACAAGAAGTACATCACGGACACGGACGCCGGCGACCTCGTCCCGGCGGACACGTGGTTCGGCGCGAGCATCCTCTCCAGCGAGTCCGACGGCACCTACAAGTTCTACATCGAGGGCGTGGGCGTCAGCCCGTCCGAGAACGGCGAAGACGCCGAACTCGTCGTGAAGGCCAAGCAGGACGACGTCGAGTGTGAAGACACGGTGTGCTTCACGATCATCCGGGCCGACGTGGACGTCGACACCGACAACGACGACGACTTCGACGAGCCGGAGCGCGACGCGCGCGAAGACAACTACGAGGACATCGAGAACGCCGCCCGACACCCGGGCAAAATCGTATGGGTCAACGACAACGACAACGACGAGGACGAGCTGGTAGACTTCGCCGACGGGTACAACGCGCTTGAGGTGGTCTTCGGCATTGAGACGAACATCGACGACCAAACGGAGGGCGAGCAGTTCTACCCCATCGTTTTCGAGCTGTCCAAGGCCATCGACGTGGAAAAGGCGATGGTCGAACTCGACTACGACGAGTCCGATCCGCTCGGCATCTACACCAACGAACGCGGCTCCATCATCCCCGCCGACGGCTGCCTGCGCATGTGGACCGAGGACGGCGACGTGGAGCGGGACGGGCGCTCCACCATGTCCGGGGGGCACTTCGTAACCTCAGGGGTGTACAGTGCCGAGGACTTCGGTTTCTCCAGCGATCAGCGCGTCGTCACCAACTACATCGAAGCGGTCGACTACAGCGAAGGAGTCGCGGACTTGCGCGTGCTCTTCGAGGTCGATCCCGACGGGTACGACGAGGACGAGGAGTCCTACCCGCCCACGCACATCGCCAAAGACGCGGTGCGCATAACCTCCCTGCCCGCCCCGCGGCTGCTGGGGGTCACGCGCTACTTCACGCCCCGCCAGTCCGAATCGCCGCCGTACCACGTCTGCAAGGTCGACTACAAGGTGCCGCGCGAGCTGACCCCGGAAGTGATCCTGCACACGAAGCACGAGGACAAGGACTGGACCGCAGACGGGCCGTTCTATGAGGCCAGCTTCCCCGACCCGGTGGATGACCGCGTCGCGTACGAGCTTGAGACCACCTATGACGTCGAGCACCTGTACGAGCTGGAGAATTCCGAGCGAATCTGCTGGGACGGACGCAAGCGCTCGGACATGTCGAGCGGCGACGATATCGACACCATGAGGATCGGCTCCGAGGACTACGAGGTCTGGGCACGGCGCCCCAAGACCATCAATAGCGAGGATGAGGGGTACGACGTCCGCCTGAAGATCAGCTATACCTGCGCGGACATCGAGATCACGTGCACGCTCGACCACGTCGGCGGCGGCGACCCGGACTTGGAGTACACCAATACAGCCAGTTCCTTTAGCGTCGAGCTCTCGACCGCGGAAGGCGACCCCGCGGAGACCCTCACCTGTCCCATGCAGCAGGAGGAAGAGAAGCAGGGGATCATGGGCCCGGCGCCCCACTTCGGGTTCTATTCCGAGGGCGACGTCAACTCTCACACGATGAGCCTGTTCCTGGACGGCCCCTGGATCGACGTCAAGTCCGACGGCCGCCCCGTGCCGGACTTCAACTGCTACTTCAACGGCAACCACTGGCGGCACACGCCCATGAAGTTCGGGTGGACCCACACCTACGAGATGCGCATGCTGCCCGTCTACGTCGAGGGCGAAACGTCGCTGGATGACGACGAGCGCCGGCTCTACCTCCTCGACAAGGGCGACCACTGCTTCGGCCCGTTCGACCCCGTCGACGGCTCCGACACCGAGTACACGTGCTGGATGTATGGCAAGCGCTTCGACATCGAGGAAACCGACATCGACAAGGAGTGGGTGGTGAAAATGCCGGACGCGAATTGGTTGGTCTACAGCTTCGGCGAGGACGGTCACCTGACCAACGTCGTGGACAACAACGACAACGAGCTGACGGTTATCCTTGAGGAGTACCCGACGGACCTGCTCATCCAGAAGGTCAAGAGCGTCGAGGGCGGCGGAGTCGGCCTGGAGTTCACCTACACCGGCGATGACGAGGAAGAACTGAAGTCCATGGAGTGCGGCGAGTTCCGCGGCATGTCGTTCGAGTACTACGACACCAACGACGAGTACGCCGTCGAGTACCCGGCCGACGAGGTCATGAAGGAGATCGTCGGCTCCGAGTACACCAACACCTTCGAGTACGCCGACGGCCAGCGCACCAACCGCGCTTCGCGCATCATCATCGGCGCCATGACCAACCGCGTCGTCGGCGCCATCCAGTTCAACTACACCTTCGAGCCCGAGGAGGACGTGAACACGCTCCCGAGCGAGGCCGAGGTGAGCAAGACGAGCCTCGGCGACCCCGACGAGGGTGACCTCTGGCGCCAGCGCTCGTACAGCGGCAAGGAGACGTACACGAGCGGCGAGGAAGAGACGCACTCCTACGCCGGCAACAAGCTCCAGACCATCGAGATCACCAAGGGCGGCGACACCGCCGAGTACGCTTTCGACTACAAAGCAGGCAGAGGCTACAGGCAGAGGCGCTCCTCGCCCAACGGAGACATAACCTACGTATATGACGAGGGGACGTACATAAGCGGCGAAGAGGTGGGCAACCTCACGACGGTGAACTACCCCGCCACCGACTACGGCGTAGTGCATCACTTCTACGACGGGGACAACTTCCGCGAGAAGACGATCATCGGCGACATCGGCTCGGAATTCCGCGAGACCGAGTACGAGCCCGACGGAAACAGGAACATCAACAAGGTCATCCAGAAGAACGACCCGGGCGCCACGCCCGCCGAGCGGACGTGGGTTTACACCTGGGATCCGTCTAGCGGCAACCTGACCGACCTCGATGATTCCAAGAGCAGCAGCTCGTTCGCGTACAACGGCAACCGGCTCGGCCTGCCGACCAAGGTGACCCGCACCGGCAGCGTCGACAACAAGAGCATCGACACCCTCGTGCGCGAGTACGACACGATCGGCAACATCACCCTTGACGCGGACCGCGAAGGGAATGCCACAAAGTACGAGCATGACGGATGGGACCGCGTCACCAAGACAACCTATGCCAACGGCGACTTCGCGACCCGCGAGTATCGGCCGCTCAACGACCTTGAGAAGGAAACCGCCCCCGCGGGCGGAGCCCCCATGGCGCTGGAGACGACCTACGAGTTCGACGACGCCGGGAAGCCTGAGGGAAAGAAGCTGAAAGGGACCGAGGTCGACCACGAGGTCGACTACACCGGCGTCGACGACGAAGGGCGCCCCACGGAGATCAAGATCAGCGGAGACGGCAAGACGTACATGCGCTCTTACCAGCTCGATTACGCGGGCCGCACCAAGGAGGAGACGCGGGGAGGCGTGCGAGTGGGCGGCTGGACCTACGACGGCTTCGGCAACACGCTTACCTTCACCGACGGCGAGGGCAATACGCACGAGTACGAGTACTACTCGGACAGCGCCCTGCGAGTCTACACTCGTCCGGGGGGGCTGGGCTTCACGAAGTACACCAGGGACGACGCCCGGAACCTGATCGCTATCAAGGACAACCCCGGCGCCGGATTCGATACCCTGGAGCGCAACATGTTCCACGACTACAACTGGTGGAACCAGCGCACGAAGACCAAGGACTGGCGCGGCAAGGAGTGGGTGTTCACCCCCGACGTGCTGGACAACGTCGAGTGCGTCACCGACCCCCTGGGGAGGCTGACCCGCAGGGAATACGACGGGCGCGAGCTATGCCATAAGGTGACCCTCCCCGCGGGAACCAGCCTGCAGAACGTTCTGCCCCAGGACCGCAGCGACAACGGATTTGTCGAGTCGACGGGTGACGTACTCGACAACTCCTGGAGTTTCGGGCACGACAGTCTCAACCGATACGACGCCCGGACGCCGCCGGCAGGCGGCGGCCCTGGCGTAGACCACACTATCAGCTTCTACGGACTGCCTCTTCAGACGAAAGTCGGCGGCATGGACTTCAGCAGGAAGGTCGACGCCTACTCGCAGACCACCGAACGTGGAGCTCCGAGGGGAGCCTACACCTTCGAGTACGAACCCGCGGGGATGCTAAGCGCGACCGACCGCAAGAGCATGACCACCGCCCTCGACCGCAACGGCAGCGGTTTCGAAGAGATGCGCACCCACAACTCCGGCGGGGGACGTCCGATAGAGACGAAACTGAATCCCGACGGCGTCGGACTGCCTGGACGACCGGGAATCGGGGCGAACGAAGCGCCTGCCCGCACCCAGACCCCCAGGGAACGGCAGCTCTCGCGCGACGGGATGCTCAATGTCACGGAGGCCCAAGCCACGAAAAGCGGCGCCGTCTTCAGCAGGCGCATCAACGGGTTCGGCTGGGTCGAGCGCTACTCGGATCCCCACGTCGGAGTCATCGAGTACGCATATGATCCCGACGGGTTCGTCAAAACCGTCTCGGCCAACGGCCGCCGGCCAACCGTGGTCACCGTTCGCGACGACGTGGGCAACCCGAAGGAGATCGATGGTCCGTTGGGCACGCTTACTCAGAACTTCAACGCATGGAACATGCTCAAGTCGCGTTCCATACCCGCGGGAGCAGGAAGTCGCGCCGAGACGTTCGGATACTCCATCGACGCCGGCAAGCTGAAGGTCGACCACGACTTGGGCAACGACTTGGGCAAGCACTGCACCGATGTGACCATCGACGCAGCCGGTCGGTTCGCGGGCATTGCGAACGAGGCGATGACGCGCAACCTGTCCTACGACGAGAACACGGGCGGCGTGCTCGCGTGCGACGCCATCGGGGGCGGCAACGCGACCTACGGGCGCGATGCAGAGGGCCGCATCAACAGCGTGACGCTCAGCACGGGCGACTCCTTTGACCTCGACCTGGACGACGAGGGACGCATCGAGAAGGTGTGGCGCGGCGGCGGCGGCGGGTTGCTCTACGAGTACAAGTACGACGACGCCGGGATTCTTGAGGAGGTCAAGGACCATCGTGCCGGCCTCCCCGTCAGCCCCATGGTCATCCCGTTGAAGACCGACGCGGTCGGCCACACTTGGGAAGAGACGCTTCCCGAGGGCGTCGTCCTGGAACTGCCCGTTAACGACATCAGCACCGTGACCGGCAGCGTCTTCGATTCCGAGACCATCGTCTACAACATCCCGGACAACGTGCGTCCGACCGTGGCGGACCGTCCCGGCAACGTGCCGGATTCGTCCTGGGCGTACAATGGTGCGCTGGAGATGACGGAGGCCTCGCACGGGGGCATGTGCGGAGTCTCTCTCACCCGCGCCGCCGACACGGGCTACATCACCGGCCGCGAGGTCACTCTCGCCAGTCCGGGTAGCTCCGCCACGCCGGCAGTCTTCAGCGACACGTTCTCCCATAACAACCTCGGTTGGATCGAGTCCGAAAGCCGGTCGGGATGGGAGGCGTCGTACGCCTACCGGCCCGTCGGTGACGCGATCCGGGATACCTACACGTTCAACGGCCGCACCGCCACCTTCGAGACGGGAGCCGCCGGCTACGTCAAGCAAGTCGACAACGCCGTCCTCGGGGCCAAGACCCGCGTGCCCTGCGAGGGCTACATCGTGGACGTGCCCTGCGACGCGGCCACCGTCGCCGACGCCTACGCCTCCCTCGTCGCGGACTTTGGCGGCAGCCGGCTGACCGAGCCGGTCACCATCCGCTTGGCCGAGGGGGACTACGTGGACGACATCGATCTTGGGCTGAGCGGCGGTTTCTCCGACGACTTCGACAGCGGCGGGGCTGGGGCGTGGAGCGTCGATGTGGCTGGAGCGGGGTCCGTGGAGTTCCAGGCGGGCACCCGCGTCGGCGACTCGGGCTACGCGCCGCTGTTCTCAGCGGGCGACACGGAAGTCGCCTGCCTCAGGCACACCCTCGTCCCCGCCGTGGTCGGAACGCAGCGCAACTCGTTCCACTTCCACCCCGTCTCGACCGACATCGACGCAGCCGGCGAGGAAGCAACCCTCTTCCGGCTGAGCACGCTCGCCGGCGATCCGCTCGTGGAGTTCCGCATGGGCTGGGACGGCGCCAACCGCGTCATGCGCGGCTACTACAGCGACGGCGGGTCCCTCACCAGTTCCGCCGCCGAGCCGGTCGTGGGCATGGGCGCCTGGTTCAAGGTCGTCTTCGACTACGACCCGGACCTGGCCCGCTTCCGCTGGTGGCTCAACGGGCAGGAGCAGGAAACCGTCGACGGGGTGGTCCCGCCCGCGGCTCCCGACTGCGGAGAGATCGCCTTGGGCATAGTCGAAGCCTCGGGGTGCGCCGCCGAGCTCGCCATCGACCTCCTCGGTCGCGGCGCGCTTCACGCCACGCCTTGGTGCCCGCTCGTCGTCAGGAGCGGCGTGGACCAGGTCGTCCGCCTCAAGGGCAAGTGCACTGTGCACCACCAGGACAACCTCTGGCTGCAGGGCGTGCGCCTCGAACACACCGCTTCGGCCGACGCGGTCACCTTCAGGGGCGGGAACGGGCCGTGCCTGGCCAGCTGCGTCGTCCTGGCCGACGTGACGTTCGAGGGCTGCATCGAGGCGCGCGTCCTCGGCAACACCTTTGACTACGCGCAGCCGGAAACGAGCGGCAACGAACTCCTGCTTGAGGGCGCTAGGTACGCCGTGGTCGCCAACAACATCTTCCTGCACACGGTGGGCGACCACGGCTGGTCCTGCAGCGACTGCAGCCCGGTCTGCGGCAGCAACCTCTACCATCCCGGGCCCGCCCGCGGGGGAGAGGTCGACGCCCTCGAAGGCGACCCGCTGCTGGACGCGGCGAACTACTTCATCACGGACGCCGCCAGCCCCGCGTATCGGAGCGGCAGTCCCCTGACGGCGGCCGAGAACCGGTACTGGGATGGCGTCAGCCGCAAGGTCACCGACGACGTCGCCATCGACAACGGCACCTCCGGGAGCCGCGGCGCGATCTTCTTCAACGACGCGAACGGCGACGGGAGCTACGACTTCGACGAGGACGTCTGGCACGACAGCGCGGACGACGGGGTCTGGAACCCGGGCTCGGATACCGTCATCAGCGACGGCGCGGACGCCCTCTGGACGACCGATCCGGGGACCGTCGGCTGCGACGAGGGCGTCTTCTACGAGGACGCCGACGAGAGCGGGGGCTGGGGGAGCGGAGAGGGCGCCTGGGTCAACCCCGGGCCTGTCCCGACGGCCGACCTCAACGGCTGGATACGCGACTTCTACGCCCCGTGCAGAGGCGCTGTCGAGAGGATGTTCGAAAAGACCGTCCTGGACCCCACCGGTACCGGGCGCATCATCCGGCGCGAGGTACAGGGGCGGGTCTACGACTACGAGTACGACGCCCTGGGCCGGCTCACGGGCTTCTCCGACTCGTGCGACCCCTTGAACAACGCCGAGTACCGGTACGACCACATGGGCCGGCGCATCCAGATCAGCGTCGGAAACTCCGTGACAAGATGCGTCTACCGCGGCCACAACTGCGTGGCCGAGTACCACGACGCCGACGACAGCGGAGCCTACGACGACAACCCCGATGACTACAAGCGCGTCTACTGGTTCCAGCCCAACATCGACCACTGCATCGGGTTCGTCCACATCGACAGCACGGCCGGGAGGGAGCCCTACTACTACCTGCGCGACCAGGTCGGCTCGGTCATGCAGGTCGTCAGGGACAACGGCGCCGGAGGGCACGACGTCGTCAACCAGTACGACTACGACGCCTTCGGCAACATCCGCTGGCAAAACAGCTTCGAGGGCATTCCCAACCGATACACCTTCCACGGGCGCGAGTGGGACGCGAACGCGGGGCACTACTACTACCGCTACCGCACGTACATCCCCGAGTGGGGGTCGTTCACCGGGCCCGACTTGAACCTGCGCAACGGGCTCTACGGCGAGCCCAACGGGCACGCAAACTACGTCTTCTGCGAGAACGACCCGCTCAACAATGTCGACCCCCTCGGGTTGG
>CAZKRK010000145.1:0-17086 GCA_964555035.1 uncultured Victivallales bacterium
GAGATTCACGTCCTGCAGCTTGTTGGGATCGCGGGCGATGTCGGAAACGATGATGTCGTGTTCCTGCATGATCTCACCCAGCCGCTTACGGTCGACAAGTTCACAGATGTCGAGTTCCCCAAGCGATGTCTCAACGAAGCTCGCGAACGTCGCCCCGAGTTTCTGGTTCGCATCAACTCCCGTTGCGGAGAAGTCGAGGACGGCCACCTTGGGCAATCCCTTGGGAACCCATTTGTCGGACAGTTTCCCGACCAGCTCACGCGCCAGTTCCCTGAGCTTGTCCTTGTTAAGAGCTCTGCCACTGACACCGATCTCACGACGACTGTTCAAATCCAGAACGTGCAGATCGCATTCGTAGGTGTTGCCGACGCCTAGCCCCCCACCCAACTTCTTCAACCGCGCGTAAAGCATACGGTCATTCCGCATCTCAGACACCAGACGCGACGCTACACCGTAGTTGCCCCGCCAAACGGCTTCAGGGACGTGGATGCCGTCGAACGGCGAACTCGCGGTTCCCTCCAGGGTCTTCTCGAACACGCTCTTCCCGTACTCGTCCGTGACGCTGATCAATGACGTAACCCGGTAAGAGGCGGTATGTCGCTGAAGCGCGAGCTGCGACTTCTGAATGAGGACGTTTATCTTGAACTTCGGAATCTCATCGGCCCGCGGCAGTCGGAAATTCACGTCAATACAGTCCTGAAAGGCATCCCGCGCGACCGAGGCAAGCGGATAGCGCTTCACTTTGCCCATGTTCGTGAAGCCTGACACGACCTGTTCCATCTCGCCCTTGGTAGCCGGGATGAGGTCCGGCGCGTTGATGGACAACGCCATCGGAATCCCTTTGAGACCATGGTCAACGCCCGACCAGTCATACGTTCCCTTCTGACCCACCATCAGATCCGAGGTCGTCGTGCACCCCACAAAGGCCAGGAGCAATGCCCCGCCAATCCATCGATAACTACGAAATCGCAAATGCATCGCGGTCCTTCCCCTCGTTACGAGAGTCTCCTCATGAAACAGGCGCGGCCAGCCCCACACCTCCATACGCCCAAGAAAACACGAGGTTCCGCGGCGGGGCATCGACCCCGCCGCGAAACCTGCTATGCAAAATTACACCTTCATTGGGCCTTGCGGACAGCCGTGCCGCTCACCGTGGACTGAATCACCGTCACCCAGAGAAAGTTGTACTGCGTGACGTCGACCGCGGCCCTGATCAACGCGTCGCCACCGGACGTATTCAAGGCACGTCCAAGCGCTATCTGCGTCGGGGACCCGGGCTCGGACGCCGGAATACCCATGACGGCGATACCATAGGCCGAACCGGACGCCGGACCGATCTCGGTATACTTGCCGGGCTCAAGCGGTTCCGTCGACGCCGCAATGCCCGCCGGTATGGCGATGCAACCGGCCCCGATTACCGCGACCGCACACAGGCTCACAAACACCATGACTGCCTTCATACGATGACTCCTCCCATTTGGTTTTTTGTATGGCTGGGAACAATATCCAGCCGTAACATCAGTGTCAACTCCTACCTATTCTCCTTTCGCTTTCACCTCCTTCCCACGACTGGCCAACTCCTTGAGTACGTGTGCGGAGACTCGGTCCGCGGCCGCCTGCAAAATGACGTCGCGCCGTCCCATGCGGTCGGCGGCCCGAACATTGTAGGTCTGCTCCCATCCTTTCCCTCCCGGCAGTGAGACGGTAACGGCACACGATACGGGATAAACTTGAACGACAATGCCCCATGTCTTGCGTTCGGTCTTCGCCCCCACCGTCATCACGCAATCAATGCCGACAACCCCGGCAGCCTGGGCCGCGCCCTCAAAACTCAACCCGTAACCCGCAAGCTTCTTGCGCAGGGGGGCGCCGGCGGCCACATCGACGGCGCCGCCGTCCGCGTTGGCGCGGAACCGGACGGCGGCCGCCATGCCGGCAAAGGCCGCCATGCCCTCTTTGAGCGGATCGTAGAGGTCGTTCGCTTTGCGATAGAGACTCATGGCCTCGGCATGGTGCGTCGACTTCGGCCTCAGGTCAGAGAGCCGTTTGCTCACTTCCATCGCCTTGTCGAAGCGCTTGGACGCGTAGTACACCTCGGCGAGCGCCATCATGGCGGCCTCGGTGTCGAACAGTTCCTGGTCCCTTAGCGGGTATTCGGACATCAGTCCGACAAGAAGTTCCGCCGACTCCGCCAGCTTGTTGTCGGACTTCAACGCCAGCGCCCGTTTGAAGGTGCTCTCGCCGCCCGCAAGCCGGCCGATGACCCGCTGCTTCTCGCTCTCCGGGTACTTGACCAGCAGCCAGCAATAGTGCTTGCCCAGCTCCGAGCCCTCGTCCCGGCGGACAATATCCCACTCGCGAATCTCGGAGCGCACGAAATCGCTGCGCGCGTCGTCGCCGCCAAGAGCGGCTTTGAGCATGATCTTGCCGACGATCTGGTCGAATACCTGATCGAGAGCCGCCCGGTAAGCGGCGTTCCGCGACTCACGGCTGGAACCTTCGCCCCGCAGGTAGTCATTGATGTGGTCGCCCTGCCGGGGACTCTTCCACCAGTCCGGCACCCGCACGCCCCATGCCGTGTGAGGCATGACAGCAAGCAGCGCGACACCCGCCCACCGAAGGAGTGGTCCCCAAGCCGAATCCGACGAACCTGCTACTCTCTTCACCATGCCGGAATTCACCGCAGGTTCTTTCTCACCTTGACGGCGTCGCTCCAGACGGCCAGTCCGGAAGATATGTCGGTCAACGTCATCTCGAACTCGTACGTGACCTCGCGCAGCCCGCCCTGGCGGCGTTCCAGGTAGAATACCTCACCGTGCAGGATGAAGTCGGCGCCGTGGAACTGGCCGACCTTCTTGGCCGTTTCCTTCTTGACGAAACCGGACTCGTTCTGAAACTCGAGTTGCTTGTAGAGGTGGCCGCCTTCACCGCCGCGCCGCGCCGGGTCGGTTGCGGTCGAGAACTGCGCCTTGCCCGAGCGCATCACCTCGCGCCGCACCGCGCTGGCCAGCTTGCGCCAGTTGAAATCGTAGGGGCAATCCTCCTCCAACCTCACCTCGCCCATGGCAATCACGGGCTTCTTGCCTTCGCTGGTCTGGAAGACGTCCTGCCGGCTCCTGAACATGCGACCGCAGATGCCCTCGGCGGCCTTGGTGTAATCCATTTCGTCCAAACCGGCCGACGCGATGCCTTCCTCTTCCGACGGCACGTAGACGCTGCGCCCCGTGCTGACGCATCCCGTGCCAAGAACAGCCATGCAACCGGCCGCAAACAAGCAGATGATCGTTCTCTTCATAGCGTAATGTTCCTTTACCATCTTGTTGATTTGTGGGCGAACCTGACCGCCAGCCGGAAACCCACTGCGTCGGGAGACGGCGCCGTGCCGCGAATGAAACCCGTCTGCTTGGCGTGCAGGTTGAGCGACTTCCATATCGATATCCCCGTATCGATTTCCATCCCGCCCGAATCCAGCCAGACGAAGCGGTACTGGAACTGCACGTCCCGGCGCGTAACGTTCAACGCCCGCACCTGAATGTCCAGCAAACCGTTCCGCGTCGCCTCGTGCTTCTCGAGCAGGCGAATGTGGTTCTTGAGGATGAACGAGTTGGCTACCAGCTCATCCCCCTCCAGGGTGATCGGCGCCGAGGTCACGCATCCCCCGGCAAGCAGTAGTGCCGGCAGAAGGCACGCACAACTGAAAAACCTCCGCGAACATCGTATCGGACTCATACCTGGCCACCTCTACCGTTTGGCGCGCTACCACCGGAGATCGGGTTTGACGCGCGTCTTCTTTGCAATCGAGCCTGTCGTCTCCCGGCACAGATACGTCGCGGGACTCCCCTCCAGCGCATCCTGCCCCTCAACCACCTCCGCGTCGGCAATCTTCGGCATCACCCGCACCACGCGGATGCGCGCCCGACGGACCTCGCGGCGCCCAAGTGTCTCCCCCGTGTCGGGATCGACGTAGCCGCGCCCCAGCTCGAACACGTCAAACTCGTCGCCCACGGCAACGGCGCCTTCGCCGCGATTGAGAACGACCTTGGCCCCGTCCATGTCCAACAGGCGCACCGGGTAGATGGCCTCAAGCGTGCGGTAAACAAGACGCGTGCTCTGGGCCGCGTACATGGCCAACACGGCGTCGTGCACCTCGGAAGCCGCAAAGGTCTCCTTGGAACGCAGAACGTTCTCGACCTGAACCTCCTCGGTAAACGCCGAAACAACTCGCGTCGTGCCGACCTCGACCACACGCATGCGTGCAATCATCTTGGCCCGGTAGCGCGGTTTGACGGTGTCGACGTAGGGGATCTTCTTCGCCTCTCCGACGATATGGATCAGTTCGATGGCGGGCAGCACCACGTAGTCCGCGTTGAGGGCCTGCCCCAGCGGCACCACGCGGGCGACATCGCCGTAGTCACTGTCGCCGAAATCGACCTCGTCCAGAACTTCCTGCAGCCGCGTGCGCTCGAGCACATCGAACTTGCGCGACGCCACGAACGCCTCAACCAGAGAAAGGGTGAAACTCGGGGTCTCCATGCGGCTCTCGTTCTGGGCCGAAACGATGGCCTTCAGGTTGACGTCGCCGGAAACCGAAAGCTCGGCCGCCGTCTTCAAGACCGGCTTGAAATGGCGCGCAAACACCGCCGGCAACACTGCCAGCCGCGCCTTCCCTCGCTTGCCGACGGCCGTGGCGCCCTCCGCCGCTGCCCCCGCGGCCGGAGCGGCAGCCCGCTCTACCGTGGATTTTCCGCGATCGCCGGCCGCCAGGTCCACGCCGTCGGTGGGCGGAGCAGCGACCGCGGTCGATGCCATCGCCCCCACAAACGCGAACAACCCGACGGCGCCGACAAAATGGCGAATTTCTCTGCTCATGGCGTCACCCCCCAGAAGTTCAGAATGCAAGAGTCAGACCCAGGCTGACCGCGATAATGTTCATGGAGAAATCGGCGCTGCTGCCGTCGATCTCGGCATCCGCGTCGCCCAACGGGGTCCGGTAGCTCACGTCCAGATTCAGGTAGAACTCGTCGGCGAGCAACAGGGCCATCCCGGCCTCGATACCGATGCCGATCCAATTGTCGACATCTACGCTGCCGACGGGCACGGGCGCCTGCGCCGCGTCGAGCGTGTTGTCCAAATCGGCATCCAGGACAAAGTAACTGATGTCGCCCCCCACGTAGGGTACGCACTGCTGAAAGCCGGCCTGGCGAATGAGGTAGCGCGAACCGACGGACACACCGACCGCGGTTGCTTCGGTTCCGCCCAGCACGTTGTCCTGGTCATCGCCCGAGCATCCGGCCACCGAGAGATGAACATCGGCATTGTCCGAGAACATGTAGAAGCAGGTTGCCTCGGGAATCGCCACGTTCGCGGACCCGTCGGCGGGACCGATGTCCCACGCCAGGCGCCCCCATCCCACGCCGGCACGCACGCCCAGCGTGCCCTGCCCCGTATACCCGGACAAAACCGGTTCCGGCAGACGGTCACGCCTAACGCCGGAGACAATTCCCGCTTCCTGCGCATTTGAGACCAGCACACCCCCCATAACAACCAGCATCACCAACAGTCTCACGGCAACCTCCTTCGTTTGTCTCCCACTTCCTTCCCGCAACACTACTCCCATGGCCTCTATCCTGCCACCGAAGGCATTCATGTAAAGACCTTTTTCGGCAATTCTCATTTAAGGCAGGCGTTGCCCGCAACCCAAGGGAGAGAGCAGGTGAAAAATGGTGGGTGAAAAATGGGAGGGGAAAGGGGTCCCATTTTTTACCCACTATTTTTCACCTGCATTACTAAGCCCCCGGACAACAGCATTCGCTCCGCGGATTTCTTGTTTTTCTTGGCGGCAACGCGGGATTAAGGCACTACGCCTCGGCCGGGACTCGCGCCCGGCAGAGGTGGCCCGCATACGCGGGCAGTCCCGGCCGAGGCGAGGGTTCAGGGTTCAGAGTTCAGGGTTCAGCAGATGCCTCCTTGTGATACACTGGCTCTATGAAAACGACTGACGAATTCGCCGAATACTACAACGACATTCTCGACGGACTGTACGACTGCGTGGATCGCATTGTGCTGAACGCCTACTATATACTGGGCCAGACGCCGGGCGGCTTTCGCACATGGTGGCGTCAGGTGCATGGTACAGATGAGGATCTTACGGAGACACGGGTCATGCGCTATGCGGGCCGGTTTGCCCGACGGGTTCGGGCATACGGCGAGAAGAACGGCATCCCGGTCCTCCAGTGCGGTAGAGGCGAGCGCAAGCACGAGGTTGCCGAACCGTACGTGCCTACTGATCCGGACTACCGTGGCGTGTTTTGCATCCTTTACGGCCGCGCGCCTGCACCGGTACGCGAAATCAGACGCTACGGTCAGGGCGGCATGGATATCCGCACCAAGAAGCCCTACCCCTACGTCAATCATTATCACTTCCACATCATGGACCCGCAATGGGGCCATGTGATCATCCGTCTGTGTCCTCATCCGCCTTTCAACGCACAGATCATCCTCAATGGGCACGAGTATGTCGAACGATTGGCCCGCAAGCGGAAGCTGGACTTCACCAAAGACGGCAATTGTTTTACTCACTTTTCCAGCGCCACGGATTTGGCCGGAGTCGCAGAGACCATGATTCGCGATGACGCGGATGTAGGGCGCCTGGCCGAGGTCTGTGAGCGCTGGATCTACTCCAGTTGCCTGTGCTTTGCCCTGGACATCGAGGAGCAGCAACGATGCATGTTCGCCTATCGCTACTCGGTCTATCAGGCGGAATACAGCCGCAACTATCTGTTCGTGCGCGGTCGACAGATGGAGAAACTCTTCGATCAACTGATCGACCGCACTCGTACAACGCTTGACATTCGATCACTGAAGACGATTTTCGGCGTCAAGCGTCGGCCCTGTCATAAAGGGCCGCATGGAAAAGCGCCTCGCATCGAACTCTCGGTCGAGAGACCTGCCTATGACTTGACGGTGTTCAAGATCCACTTCGGCTTGCTTACCGTCAAGATGTATAGCAAAGGCGAACGAGTGCTTCGGATCGAGACGATTATCCATAACGCACGCAAATTGCCGTGCGGCTACGCCATCGACAAGTTCCCCGCTATTGTCGAGGAACTCAAAGGCATACTGGAACGCTTCGTGCGACGGCTTCAGTGCGTGGACGTTTGCTTCATCGACGACGCCGCTCTGGCAAGATGGCCGCAGCGTTCCTCCTTGAACGGAACGGCGGTTGCCGGCATCGACATGAACCGGCCTCGCATGCAGGCTGTGCTCCAGGCTGTCGTGGCTCTGGCCATCAAACCCAACGGATTCAAATCCTCCGAACTGGCTGATCGCGTTCGGCAGATTCCGGAAATGGCCGGCAAGCAGTACACGGCGCGTCAGGCATCCTACGACCTGCGCAAACTGCGCGCTAAACGCGTCATCAGACGCATCCCGAAATCCCTGCGCTACGAGCCACAGTCCGACGGCCTCCGTGCCGCTGCCGCCCTGCTCACGCTGCGCAACAACGTCATCGTGCCCCTCTTGGCCAACCAAGGCAAGCGAACCAGGGGACCACGACGCCACATGAGTCCGATACAACGCCACTACCAAAACATCCAAAAAGAGATGCAGCATGCCTTCAACATCCTCGGTATCGCTGCGTGAGCGAACTGAACAATCTTTTGTTTGCTCGCCCGCCGTAAGCGGCCTAACCCCTACAAAAAGGAGAATTAGACAAGAAAGCGTGCTGTCAGCTTTGACGGTACGGGAACGCTGGAGAGGAGCATGACATGAAGAGAGTTGGTACTGTTTTGATGTTGGTGGCACTGTGGCTGGGGGGCTTGGGGGCAAGCGTGAATGGCGCCGTTGTTCAGATTGGCGAATATCACATGGGGGAGGCCGGGACTGTTGGCAGCACTGCGCCTTATGCACCACTGGTTGACACCGAACCAGCGAGCGGCGCCAACAGCATCAACAACTACAACGTGCCTGCCGAAGGCACCCCACTGGTCATCACAACCGGCCTGGCGGCACCCAACAGCACAGCGGCGATCTACAAATCGACTGCATCCATTTGGGCTGGATGGTATCAGACCGCCAACGGTTACGGGCTTGCCGATAACTGGGCTGTCGACTTCTGGATTCGCCCCGGCGACAACGGGGGAACGTACGGCGGTGCCACAGATGCGGACAATGTCAACGGCCTCGTCTTCTGGCTGACCAACAACGGTTTTGACGGTGACGGCGTGCCAAGACTCGTATTGCGACAGGAGGCGGCGAGCACCGAGATCGTTGGTCCTCAGTATGCATTGGGCACCTGGTACCGCTGGACCGTGATCGTCCGCCAGAGCACCGTGTACTCGTACGTCGACGGAGACCTGAAAGGAAGCAGTGCCGCCTTCACGGGGCACGATCTGAACGACTTGCGCTTTAGCCTGGGCCCCGGATTCCTCGGCGGGGTGGGAACGATTGCCGCCTATGATGAATGCACCGCCAGGCAACTCATGCTGTGTGCTCTGGCTACGTAGTTGATTCGTTGGTTTCCGGCCTCGATTTGTGAAACCACTTCTTCTCCCAGGCCGGACAGTATGGAGCGTCTGATGGTATCCGCAAATCTGAATTCAGTACTGAATCTGAGTTCGGCATCCATTTTGTCGCTCTTGTTAATCACGATGACCGAGAGCTTGTTCCCGTGATGTCCCGCGACAGCCTCACAAGCCAATCCGGGAGGAAAGGTTCAGTCTGGCGGGGGATGACGACACCGAAACGATGCATTTGCCCCGCGAGAAAAGAGATGTCGATTTCCTGTTCCGCTTCGAAGATGGACTGCAGGTCATCCAGGTCTTTGGCACGGAGCCGCTTGAGCGCATGGAGTTTCGAGAGGATCGCGTCCTCGAGTGTGAGTGTCGGGACAGGGCCAAAGCCAAAATCCACCTCGTTGGCCTGCGCCCGTTTCAGGGCCGATTCAACCCAAGGCATAGCCGACAGCAGGATGTCTACACCCTCTCCAGACGGGTTGTCGGGGGGGCGGCCGACGACCATGCACGGCCGGGTGGTCTGCCGGCGTATGGCAAACAGCGGTCCTCCCGCCAGATCGGCTTCACGCGCAACTCCGGCACGCAGCCCGAGCGATTCGACAACCGATATCGCTGTCTTCACCTCATCGCCTTCGGTCAATATCGCGAAGTCGACATCCATTGTCAGCCGCGGCTCCCGGCGATACAGATCGACCGCAAATCCGCCCGCCACGGCAAATGCCACACCTCGCTCGCGCAGTGCTTCAGCCGCCTGTTTGAAGAGATCCTCAAGCGTCATGACGGCTCTCCCTTGCATGGCAGAGCATCCGCCGCGCCTGCCGTACGAAGGGCAGGATGCGTTTGGCCTGCCCGTCAAGATGTCGACGATTCGCGCGGATCGCAGCGGCCGCCGCTGCATCGAAAACGGCGGCGAGCACGGAAGCGTCAGGATGATTCCGCTCCATGTCGTAGAAGACACGGGTTGAGGTGCGTCTGCGCCTGACAAGCCCCTCGTTCACCAGAGCATCCAGGGCTAGCTCTGCCGAACGTACGCGGACGCCCGCAATACGGGCCAATTGGCGCAGTCCGACAACGTCGGGTTGATGGTGCAGTGCGCGCAGGATCTCCGTCTTCGCCGCCGAACTGAACAGGTGACCAAGGGCCTTCATGCCACGACTGTCTAATATGTTAGACATCTTGTCAAGGGCTTTTCTCGCCAAGGCAAGACTGCCTAGACGAAGACGGCTCCATTCGACATTTGTCTCCAGGCAGCCTTCTTCATCTGTGACGTAGCGGCCGGTCGTTCTTTCGGTGGGCGATTACGGGCGACGATTACGGGCGACGATTACGGATGACGAGGAGACGATACTCCCAATCGTCCACCGTAATCGTCAACCCGGAACCCATACGGCGGGCAGACTGTCATTGGGAGTTGTACCGTAGTGGTCTACGAGAACAGCGCAGCCCTATAGTACAGTCGGCTTCGCGCCGCTTCGGTTCCGCTTGACCGCCTGTCTTGCCGATGCTAAGAAAGGCGCGTTGAAGAGCTGAAGGCACCTACTTGGAGGCACCGCTCCTATGAAGCAGTTTCCGATGTGTATTCTCGCGTTGTGCATCCTATCCGTGGCGGCCCATTCCGCCGAGAAGAATCTGGCGGCCTATAAGGCGGTTTACGAGAGAGAACTGGCCGGAATCGCCGCCGCCGATGCTAAGAAGAGGAAAGCGGATTCGGTCTACTTGAAGGCATTGGACGAGGTCAGGGCTACTGCCATAAGGAAAGCGGACTTGGCGACCGTGAAAGCCGCTATTGCAGAGAAGAAACGGTTTCAAGATTTCTCGAATCTCACTGACGAGATACCGGACAAGTGCCCTGCCGCAATCATGGGTGTTCAGGCAGATTACAGGAAAGCGTTGGCAAGCGCGCAGGCTGCCAGAGACACCCGAATCCTGGCGCTATCCCGGAAGTACGTGGCCGCACTGAAGCAGTTCATGATAAGCCTGATGGAAGCCGGGAAGATGGACGAGGCGTCAAAGGTTGACTCGGAAACAACGCGTGTCGAGTTCGTCATGGCCGATATTGAATCAAGGATGCCGAAGCCCCAACCGTCCCGGACCGCGGCGAAGCCACGGATTCGGAAGCCTTCACTTGGCCCCAAACCCGGCCAGGAGCTGGCTGTGGAGTTGGGCGACAGCGTCAAGATGGAGTTTGTGTGGATACCTTCGGGCAGCTTCATGATGGGCAGCCCGGAAAGCGAGGAAGGGCGTAAGGACGACGAAGGCCCGGTGCACAAGGTGACCATCGGCAAGGGGTTCTGGATGGGGAAGTACGAGGTCACGCAGGAGCAGTACGAGCGGGTGACGGGGAAGAATCCCAGCAAGTTCAAGGGCGGCAAGAATCCGGTGGAGCAAGTGAGTTGGCATGACGCCAGTAGGTTCTGCGAGGTCCTGGCGAAGAAGTTTGGCAAAACGTTGCCGTTGCGGCTGCGTGGGAAGTTCGAGACCGTTCGTCTGCCGACCGAGGCGGAGTGGGAATACGCCTGTCGTGCCGGAACAACCACACGGTTCTACACGGGGGATAGCGAAAGCGACCTTTCCGGGGCGGGATGGTGGCAAGGGAACAGCGGGGGAAAGACGCACGCCGTGGGACGAAAGAAGCCGAATGCGTGGGGTCTGTGTGACATGCACGGGAACGTGTGGGAGTGGTGCGAGGATTGGCACAAGGAGGACTACTACAGTTCGTCGCCCGGCACGGATCCGCGTGGCCCTGCGACGGGCTCGCGCCGCGTGATGCGCGGCGGCAGTTGGGGCAACAGCGCCGACTTCTGCCGCGTTGGGTACCGGTACGGGTACGGCCCGGGCAGCAGCTACTTCCTCGTTGGCTTCCGGGCCTGCTTGCCCTCAGGTCAGTAGTGAGCTCAAGCATGTGTGTCCGTTCGTGCCGTGCCCCGCGGAGCAGGGCCGACCGGAGGGAGATGCCGAACGGACACGGGGCAGGATGAGAGAAGAGAGAAGAGGGGCCGAGAACGCCACCGTGATCTACCGCTCGCGGATGCACGCCAAGACCAAGCGCAATTTCGAGGTCTTCTCCGCCGAGGAGTTCATTGCGGCCATCACGCAGCACATCCCCGACAAAGGCTCCCAAATGGTGCGCTACCGGTGAGCGACCCGGGCAATCGCTTCCTCCAAGCGCATTGTCACTGCAAACGCGACGAGCCGACCTACCATGGGGGCATGAAAACGGAATCGTTCCGGTGGTGGAGACGGGAGTTGTTCACAACGAGTGCCCTCGCCGCGATTCTGATGGCCTTCGGCCACGGACTACTCATGGCGCAGGATCCGGCGACGGATGAAGGGACGGACCTGGACGATCCCGACGAGCCCACGCTGGAGGAAATCCTCCGGCTGGTGGACGACGCCGAGATCGAAAGCACCTTCAAGAAGGGCCTGAAGAAGCTGATGGACGACGGGAAAACCGGCGACGCGAAAGACCTTCGCCGGCAACTCGAGTCCCGACACTCGTGCAAGCTCGACCTTCCCACCCCCACCAGTGCCATCCCCCTCTTGCCGGAGGATGTGTTCGGTGCTCTCCACCACAGCGTCCTGTGCCTTGGCTCGCTCTACGATTGCGGGAAGTGCGAGCACTGGCACGCGCGTATCGCCGGCGGAGTGGTGCTCAGCGACGACGGAGTGGTGGTGACCTGCTACCACATCATGGCGCGGGAAGACGCCGCGGCCTACGGCGCCCTGAGCAAAACCGGGAACGTCTACCCCATCACCGAGGTGCTCGCGGCATCGAAGGAGAACGACCTCGCCCTGGTGAAGCTGGACGTTGACGCCGTCATCCCGGGAAAACTGGTCGGGGCGTGGCGTTCCATGTTGGAGGATACGATTGGCGGCGCGCAGGATGAAGAGACCGAACTGCTCATGCCGGCCATCCTATCGCTCGACGATCCGGTGGGTTCACCGGTGTGGGCCATCAGCCATCCGTCGGGTCACTACTTCAGCCTGACCACGGGGGTGATTTCGCGCTACCACAAGAAAGCATCCAAGAACGGCGGAGACCACCTCATCCGGATGTCGATCACGGCCGACTTTGCCCGGGGCTCGAGCGGCTGTGGTGTCTTTAACGGCTTCGGAAAACTCTCCGCCCTGGTCCGCTCCACCCGTCCCCTCTACTACGACCATGAAGACGGCGAGGGCAAGAACCTCCAGATGGTCATCAAGGACTGTATCCCCGCCCGCACCATCAAGGCGCTCATCGAGGAGCCCGAGGACGAGTAAGACCTCTGGCATTCCGGAGTGAAAGGGGTGTCGCACGTCGACCTTGCTCCGGGGAACGTCTTTTCCAGTACGTTCTCCACAAACATGACGTTCGAGTTTCCCGCCGGCCAGTGCCCGGGTTCCGCGAGCGGTGAGGTGAGGGTGTTCATGCAGGGAAGCTCGACGTTTTCGACCAACACCTGTGTCACCAATTCCCGGCAGATCCGGATTCCGTAGGGTCGGCGGGGGAAGCCGACCGAGCAGTGGAACTGTCAGAAGTTCTATGAAAAGTAATGAAAACGGGGGCCGGTGGACGATTACGGGCGACGATTACGGATTACGAGGAGAATCCTCCCAATCGTCCACCGTAATCGTCGCCCGTAATCGTCCACCGAAAGGGCCGGGAAACTGGGGAGAAGGCGGAAATGCTGCTAACCCCCTACAACAATTCCTCGGCTTTACTCAAGCGCCTGATCGCATACAGAGGCAGGATATCAATGTCGCCGAGCGTTCCAAAATTCTCAAGGGAGGTCCTGATCCCCTTTGATAGGCCTCTCTCGGCCATGAAGAGGCGAACGCTCTGCATTTGCCCTTTGGTGCCGGCCTTGACCTCAACCGGCAACGTCGTGTTTCCGGCCTGAAACACCAGCGATTCGAAGACCTCCGTCAATCGTGCCACGGGGGCCCTATCCTTGTACTTGGCGAAGTCGTCCTTGATCGTGACAATCAGATCGTCCAGACTCGTCTGCGCCGCCCTGAGGTCCTGGGTTCGAGCATAGGATTTGACGACCTCGGGCAGTCCGCCGATCAGAAGATACTCCCGCAGTCGGTCGACCAGCCTCAAGCAGTACCCTTCTGTCCGGTGTGTCGGCCCATCTGTTCAGATGTTGGAAAGCGTCCCGATTCACAGCACTCCTTTTCTCCGGATTCGGTGGAATTCCTGTTCGCACGGGCAAGATGGGATCGAGTAAGCGGGTGGAGTAAGCGTAACCGAGTAAGGGTGGGGACGAAGTGTGCGATGAAGTGGAGCGATGAAGTGTGGCCTCCGGTCGCCCAGGACTCTTACTCGCACTCTTAACCGGACACTTAACCGCCACCCTTGCTCGGATACGCTTACTCCACCTGCTCAATCGGGTCTCGCCGGGAGACCGCGAGTGTTGACTGAATGACGGAGACGTGCGAACCGAAGGCTGGTGCGTACGGCGTACCGCCGCCGCACGGCCTGATCGTTAGATACTCACCATAACCGACTCGATTTATACGTAGTGCAGCTATCTAATGCAAGGCAATATTCTCTCGGTTGGGAATAATATGCAAGGCAATGGCGTGATGCTCTCCCGTCGCGCGGATGTCCGATCCAGGTGTGAGAACGAGGCACAAGAGCTGACTTTGAGCGTTCTCTCGACAACTACGAGCATCTATATGTCGCTTAGCAAGTCTACTTGTCGGAAACACTCGTGCGGGTTCGTGAATTGAACGAGAACACGCAGCAGTGGCTTCCGCCCACCCTTCGTCCGCCACGCATCGAGTTTCCCGGCTATTGCTCGTTTTATGCCAATATGTCTGACCCGAATACGGCCAAAGTGCAAGCATGAATTCCCTGTTATGGTCATTTGTGCTGCCACGGAAGAGAATCACACTGACGGTCGCCCTTGACGAGTGGATGGAGCACGCCCTGAATCCCCGCTTCATCAATGTGGCGACAGGACTGATTCTTTTGTCACGGCTCTACACAGAGAAACGGTTGACGATTACGGGCGACGATTACGGATAACGAGGGGACCCTCCCCATCGTCCACCGTAATCGTTGCCCTCGTGCCAAGTGAAATGTGAAACGTTGGGAGGTGCCTATAGGCGCTGAAATCTGTTGATGTTGCCCAGCGGGTGAAAATCCCGCCAAGCCAAAGCATAGCCAGCAGGCGAGTAGCGGAACCGAAGTGCGATCCCTGAGAGGGGGTGTGCGAAGCAGAGGGGAAGCGAGTGCGCAGGCCGCGACACTGAATCCTGAAATAATTACAGATGGTGGTCTGGAAGGATAATCCGCGCGAGCGGAAAAAGCCGACACGTGGGCGAACGTGGAAGGCAGCAGTCCCGAAGGCGCAGAAGGCGAGTCAGAGGGACACCACCGGGATCCGAGACCGGGGCATGTGCATAGAGGGGCAACTCACGAACTTGGGAGAGCCTCCTGCCTCCTTGGACAGAATGAGGCCGGAAGATGAGGGGTACCGGCGCAACAAGAGCCCAGGCGACGCATGAGCCGCACCTGCTCGGCGTTGAGCCACCGGAAACGGTGGGACACAAACGAAGGTAGCAGCAAGGTATTGGGAAGGGAGCGAAAGCGAACCGACCCGAGATGGGCAAAGGCAGTCTTAGGAGCTGCGCATAAATTACGCGGCATTTCTGAGTGGGGCGGATTAGCCGATGGTGTAGTTCCATTTTTCAAGAGTGTCTCCGGTCTTGATCTTGATGCTTTTCATTTCGCCGTTGCTGATCTTGAGCCCGCGTTGGTAGTTCTTTTCGTTGAGGATGGCCTGAACACGCAGTCCGGTGGTGGTTTTGGTTGATCCGATTAACCCCAGAATCACCTCGTAATTTCGGAGTGGCTCTCCCTGCCAGTTGTTGCTGATTGGGCCAAAGAGCCGGTGCTCAACCGGATTCCACTTGGAAGCGCCGCTGGGATAGTGACAGACGCTGATGCTGATTCCGTATTCTTTACTGATACGATGACACAAAGCATACTTCCACATCCGCGGCTGTGCCCCGTTGCTTCCGCCCGTATCGGCGAGGATAAGCAATTCGCGCATGCCGTGGCAGCGGTCGAGAGCGGATGTGGTAAGCCACGTATGGATTGCGTCCACGGCGAACTCCGGGGTGTCATACGAGGTGCCCACCACCACCGTACCCGAATTTCTCTGCACGTCATAGATGCCGTAGGGGATGGCGACGCCCACGGCAGATGAGCGAAAGTCGTGAACAAGCGTATCTTTTGATTTCCGCCGATACCGCTTGCCTTTATTGCTGAAGTTGCCGACAAGTTCCCGTTTCTTGGTATCCACGCTGATGATCGGCTGCTGGTTGTCCTCGAAGCGCTGCCGTTGCTTCTTGATAATTCCGAACTGCCGGTCACGGTCAGGGTGTTTGGTTTCGGCAATGGACTTGCGACAGCAGCGCAATGAATAACCCTCATCCTTCAACAGTTTGCCTACGCTGTTCGGACAGATATTCACGCCCTTTGCCGCAAGATCTTCGCTGAGGGTGTGCGTGCTTTTTCGACACCATATGCGATCCTCGTCCATGGGGTCACCTGCGGTATCCGTGTCCAAAAGATCTTCCATGCTTCCGATTATGTCGTTTTTTTTAGCGGGGGTCTGCCAGCTCCTGCCGCACGAATACGTTCCAGTGTAACCGCCTTGGATTCCAGTTCCTGCCGGCCACGCGCGACCGTCTTGACGTTCACACCGGCCAGCGAGGCCACCACCACATCGCCGCTACGTCCGATCTTCAGTGACTCGAAGCCCAGGTACAACCGGCGCTGTCTTTCGTTGAGAACGGACAGAAAGGTCGTCAGATGCTCGGCAACCTGTTCTGGATCGCGCGCCCCGCTCATGGGACTTCTGCTATGTCCAGGCGCTACGGATCTCTTCCTTGCGGCCAGCTGCACGGCCGACTTGCCGGGAAAGACGTACACGTACTCATGCCCGATCTGTTCTCGAAGCAATTCTCCCCGATCAACCAAAGCCTTCACGGCATTCTGAACTCGCACATGCACCATCGCTTCCAGTTCCACCGCCGTGCAGCCATTCGACGCCACATTTACCAAGGCCCCCACAGTGCTCAATAGCGTTCCACAACGACTGAAGCACGCCTCCCTGAACGTCCATACGCCGTATTGGTCATACTCAGGAATCCCATCCAATGTGTAATACATCCCGCGATGCGAATAGCTGCTCCGGTACGGCAGTGCCTTCAGTCGCCGGAATGCCGTCATGCGCGACTGCGTATTAACCAAATCCTGAACGCCCTCCATCGACAGCACTTTCTCACGCTGAAACGCCACTTCCAAACTGCTCATGGCCAACCTCCCGCAAGCACGACTTGGTACAATAAGGACTACAATACATCCACGATGTCCTTACTGTATCGCCATGCATGCGCAGAATACAAGCCAAATGTTAATGAATACACACCATCTACATCGTCCGCTCAGTCTATCACGTGGTGCAATAATGACTACAACCACCGCTTAATTTATGCGTGGCTCCTAAGTTCACAGTCAGGGCCAGCAATTCTCATTATGGCCACGCCCCCTGCGACCTTGTGTCGCAGGGGGCGTG
>CAZKRK010000146.1:0-16963 GCA_964555035.1 uncultured Victivallales bacterium
GATCCCTCGACTCCGCTGCGCTGCGCTCGGGATGACAGGTCGTCTGCTCTGTCCGTCCAAGACTCCCTTCTCATTATTGTGAGTACCGTATCAGTTCCTCTTTCAGTCTGGTGCCCAGTGCAAGTCCCGCGGGTTCGCTTTCGAGAAAAAGCACCCCGTCGATCAGATGCAGTTGTGGAAACGTGGCTACGGGATCCAACCCCTCAATCAAATCCGCGATCTCCTGGAAAGACATGCGATGCCCGGCCTCGTCCAGGACCGTGATGACGGCGGCACAGGCTGGAACATCAGTGCGCATGAGCCGGAAAGCCCCGGCAAGTAGCAGAAGAGCGGACGTCGCAATGCGGGGCCCAAAGTAGAGGCAGTCCGTGACAATCTTGACCATGGTGTGCGCCGAATCCGGCGCAAGCGGGTTGACATTGGAGACCAGTCCCACACGGGGGAGATAGAATACGACCACCTTGTCGGATGCGGTGCCCGTCGTTACCGAGTACTCCGACAGGTACTCCCGGCTCGTCCTGGCGTTGCCCCAGAACAGAAGCGGGATAACCCCTGTCGCGATCAAGGTGTAGGACCAATGGCCGAGCCCGAGGATCCAGTGCAGAGAGTGGAAACAGGCGGCGTAGACCAGGCCCCAGGTGACGGCGAGAACCGCAACGCTCGCCACAAAGGCAAAAACGCCCAGCGCAACACGATACAATACCTGCCGCTTCACCTTGCGCTCAAGCCACGCTATGGTGACGTCGTATTCCATTCGATTGCTGTTGCACGGTTCGTGAGACTCCTATCCCAAGGCTTCCAGAACCCTCCTCGCCAACGAAGGCAGCCCCGGGTCCCGTGCGCCCATGGTCATGACGACGCTGCTTCCCTCCCCCGCCGTCAACTGCGCCACTCGACCTACGCATTCGTCGTAGTCGGCAACGAGCTCGGCCGGCGTGCCGCGTGCGGACAGCGCGGCCACCAGGGCGCCGGAATCGATCGTGCGGTCGGTTGTGCCGCCGACATCGTACACGGGGAGCAGCAGGAGACGGTCGGCAGGGCGGCAAACGTCGGCAAACATGTCGGCGAGCTCGGTCAGCATGGCTCGCAGGGGGCCGTAGCCGTGCGGACGCCAGATGCAGACAACACGATCGACGTGCGGCCCGAGCGTCTCCCATGCGGCACGAATCTTGGCGGCATTGTGGCCGTAATCGTCGATCACCGTCACGCCGCCGGCCTGTCCGATCCGCTCGAGCCGGCGGCGTATGCCCCGAAAACCGCGCAGAACCGAGGCGACACCGTCAAGTTCCAAGCCCATTTTTTCGCATAGCAGAACGGCGTTGAGCGCGTTCTCGGCGTTGTGCCGGCCGGGCACGTTCACCTCGAACTCCCACCCCGCATAGCTGAAGGTGGAACCGGCCGCGGTCACGCACGGCGCGAAAGTACCGAACGCCGGGTGAGGCTCAAGCGCGGACACGAGCCCGTTGCTAACCTGGCGCGAGAATTGGCGAAAAAGCTCACGCGTTTCTTCGAGCGTGAAGTGGTCGCGCGAGACGTTGGTGATGAGGGCCCACTCGGGATGAAAACGCAGTAACGAGCGGTCGCTCTCGTCGGCTTCGATGACCCACGTCCCCGAGCCGCCTATGCGCACGTTGCCGAGGCGTTCGTCGGTGTCCCAGTTGACCAGCGGGGCGCCGTTCACGACGGTCGGGTCGCGACCGAGCTGTTCGAGTATCCAGCCCACCATCCCCGTGACCGTGCTCTTGCCGGACGTGCCGGCGACGGCGACGCAGGACGACCCGCCCACAAGGGCGGCAAGCATCTCGGCGCGGTGTCGGACGGGAATGGAGTGCCGACGGGCGGCGGCAACGTCGGGATTGTCGTCCTCGATTGCAGTGCTGACGACGACGGCCGCGGTCGCGTCCGTGACGCCGCCGCCGTCCTGCGCAACGAACTCCACCCCCGCGCGGCGGAGCTTGCGGTTGACGGCAAGGTCCAACCCCATGTCCCGGTAGCGGTCGGACCCGGAGACGCGCTGGCCACACCCGAGCAACGCCTGCGCCAACGCACTCATGCCCACGCCGGAGACGCCCACGAGGTGGTAGTGTGCGCGTGCCGCCACGGTCATGACGCGTCCCGACGACGGTGGATCTCGACGGCAACGCTACGCGCGGAAGTCAATGCTCCGGGCTTGTCGACGGTGACCGTTACGGATAGCACGCGCTCGTGCATCAAGCAGATGCGGGCAATCTCCGCGGCCAGCCTCTCGATGAGAAAACACTCGCTGGCGCCGATGAAATCGACCAACTCGTTCTTGAGGGTGCGGTAGTTGAGCGTGTCTTCCAGCCGGTCGCCGATTCCGGCCGGGGCGAGATCGCACTCGAGCACGAGGTTCACGCGCACAAGCTGTTTTGCCACGCGTTCCCGCGGCATCGTGCCGATGACGCACTCAACCTCGAGATCGCGCACGTAGATGCGATCGGTCGCCGCCATTGTCTCCTCCCCTTTCTACGTCAAGTGCTGTCCGCCGTCCACGAAGACCGTCTGCCCGGTGATCACGTCCGACTTCAACAGGTAGAGCACGGCATCGGCCACGTCGCGCGGGCTGCCGGCGCGTCCAAGAGGCATGTCACCGGCCAGGTCGCGCAGGTAGTGCTCGCCCTTTCCCGGCGGCGGCAGAACGGCGCCGGGGGCCACGGCGTTCACGCTGAACCGCGGCGCCAGCTCCAGGGCCGCGTTGCGCGTGAAGTCGGCCAGCATCTTCTTCGACAGCAGGTAGGGCAGACAGCCCACTTCGTTGCTCGTTATCCGGCGATCGAGCAGGTTGACGACCTTTCCGATGATGCTCTCCGCGGTGTCGGGAGATGTGTCTGTCAGCCGACGGGCAAATGCCTGCGTCAGAAAAATGGGCGCGAACGCGTTGACGGTGAGTTCGCGGACCAGCTTCTTCTCGTTAGCGGCCATCAGACCGTCCTTGTGGAACACGGCGGCACTGTTGACGAGTATGTCGACGCGCCCGGCCTTGGCCCAGGCATCGGCAATCAGGTTCTCGGCGCTTTCCTCCGACCCCAGCAGCCCCCTCACGGGCACGGCCAGGATCCCGCGCGCGCCCAGCTCGTCGACCAATTCGATCGCTTCGTCCTGGGATTGGTTGTAGTGGACAACAACGTTGCAGCCGGCCTCGGCCAAGACCTCGCAGATTGCCCGACCGATGCGCACGGCGCCTCCCGTAACCAGAGCTGTGGCTGACTCGACCTTCATTATGACGCTTTTCCCGCTGGATTTATCCATATCCATTATGCACAATGCCCGGGATGAAACCATTGATTTGTTGCAGTATCGTTGCCCTGCTGCCTACGCTCTGCTCGGCACAGGAGACCAATGCGCCTGCCGCCGCGGACGCGACGAACGTCGCCAGCAAGGTTGTCGTTGCGCCATCGCGGACCGCGGACGCCGACACGCCCGCCGTAAGCGCCGTCGTCAGCAACCGCCTTGTCTACGTGATTCCGGTCCAGGACGCGATCGTGCGCACGTCGAGGCTGATCATCGAGCAAGGTCTGGAAGCGGCCGAAGATGCCGGCGCCGCGGCAGTCGTGCTCGACATGAACACACCCGGCGGCCGGCTCGACCATACCGAGAAGATCATGACGGCGCTGCTGAAAGCCGATGTGCCGACATACACGTTCGTCAATACGTGGGCCATTTCGGCCGGCGCCATGATCGCCTTTTCCTCAGACCACATCTACATGGATCACTCCGGCCTGATCGGCGACGCCATGCCGATCATGGTCGTTCCGGGCCAGGGCGTCCAGCCGATGCCGGAGGACATCAAGGAGAAGATGGTATCGCCCACCGAGGCGATGATACGTCGCGCGGCGCAGCAAAAGGGACACGACGCCGAGCTGGCGGCGTGTATGGTCCGGCGCGAGCTTTCGTACAAGATCGGCGAAGAGGAGATCTGCAAGGAGGGCCACCTCCTGACGCTCACCGCCGCCGACGCGGCGCAGCCGGTCGGCGAAGGCGACGAACAGCGCCCTCTTCTGTCCGCGGGATCGGTTGGAAGTCTTGACGAGCTGCTGACCGATGCCGGGTTCGCGTCACCAAAGGTGGTACACTTCGATGTGCCGGCAGCCATCGCATTCGCCAAGCTGCTGCAGTCACCGACACTGGCGACCATCATCCTGGGCTTGGGGATACTCCTGCTCTACATCGAATTCAAGATCCCGGGGTTCGGACTGCCGGGCGTGGCCGGGATCTGCCTGGTTGGGCTGTGGTTCTGGGCTCATCACGTCGTCGGCCTCGCGGGACTTACGGAGCTGTTCGTCCTGACCGTGGGTATTGCCCTCCTGCTGACCGAGGTCTTCGTCATCCCCGGCTTCGGCATTACGGGCATCACCGGCCTGATCCTGGTCCTGACCGCGCTTGTCATGGCCATGGTTGACGTGGCGCCGAAGCCTCCGCCTGACCTGCCGCGCATCGCGCCTTTCGGATGGAAGTACGTTCAGGATTCGCTCCTCCATGCCATCAAGGTTCTCGGCTTCACGCTCATCTGGTCATTTGCCGGCATGGTCGTGCTTGCGCGCTTTCTCCCAAAAACGCATGTTTTCCAGAGGCTCATGCTGATCAAATCGCTGGATGACGAGAAGGGGTTCCAGGCCGCGCCGCAACGCCCTGAACTCCTCGGGCAGTCCGGCACTGCCGAATCTCCGTTGCGCCCGGCGGGAATCGGCATTATCGCTGACAAGCGCATGAACGTGGTCGCCAAGGGAGAGTTCGTTGAAAAGGGCTGCGGGATTGTGGTAACGGAAGTCCACGGGAACCGTGTGGTCGTCGCCCCGGTTGAGGCCGGCCAGGCGGGAGAATCGGAAACCAGGACACAAACGGAAGAGTAGATTATGGGCCTCCAGCTTTTCATCATCCTCCTCATCGCGGGACTCATCCTCGTCGGCGCCGAGATTTTCGTGCCCGGGGGAGTCCTGGGTATCGTCGGCGCCCTGGCCCTGGTCGGCGCAATCGTCGCGGGCTACTCCTCGTTCGGACCGACCGTCGGCACCTACATCGCATTCGCGATCGTCTTCCTGGTCGGACTGAGCATCTACGTCTGGGCGCGCTTCTTCCCGAAAACCGGTCTCGGCAAGCGCATGACGATCGCCAAGAATCTTGCCACTTCGAAAGCCACGGAACACGGGCTGGAGGAGTTGCCCGGCAAGAGCGGCGTGGCCCTGTCCGATCTGCGCCCCGCGGGCTTCGCCCGTATCGAAGACCGACGCATTGATGTGGTGACGCAGGGCGGAATGATCTCAAAAGGTACAAACGTAGTAGTCGTGGAAGTCGAGGGCAATCGTGTCGTAGTGAAGAGCGCCGAAGCTCCGCACGACGCGGCAACAGAGAAGGAGTAGCAGAGACATGAACCTTGTCGCAATTCTTGGAGTAATCGGCGGAATAATCGTATTTGTTCTTATCATCGTCTTTCTGCATTTCCTCGGCGTCTGGATTCGGGCGCTCATGTCGGGCGCCCACGTTCCGCTGATGAGCCTGGTAGGCATGAAGCTGCGCCGCGTGGCGCCGGCACTGATCGTTGACGCGCGCATCCGCCTGATCAAGGCCGGACTCAGCCTCAACACGGATGATCTCGAGGCGCACTACCTGGCCGGCGGTGACGTGATAAACGTCGTCAACGCGCTGATCGCGGCCGACAAGGCCAACATCGAACTGCCGTTCCAGCAGGCCGCGGCGATTGACCTCGCCGGGCGCGACGTGCTGGAAGCCGTGCGTACGAGCGTCAATCCGAAAGTGATTGACTGTCCCGACCCGACAAAAGGCGGAAGCGGCATGCTGGACGCGGTCGCCAGGGACGGCATCCGCCTCCTGGTGAAAGCGCGCGTCACGGTACGCGCCAACATCGAACGTCTTGTCGGCGGCGCCAAGGAAGAGACCATAGTCGCCCGCGTCGGCCAGGGCATTGTCAGCGCGATCGGCTCCTCGGCCACCTACAAGGACGTCCTGGAGAACCCCGACCATATCAGCATGAAGGTGCTCGACAGCGGGCTGGATGCCCAGACCGGTTTCGAGATTGTCTCGATTGACATCGCCGACATCAGCGTTGCCGGCATGGCCGAGGCCGCCAACGTCGGCGCCCGCCTCGAGACCGAGCGCGCCGAAGCCGACAAGAAGATGCGCCAGGCCGAGGCCGAAGGGCGTCGCGCGATGGCCGTGGCCCGCGAACAGGAAATGCGCGCCATGGTCCAGGAAATGCAGGCCAAGGTGATCGAAGCGCAGGCCGAAGTCCCGCGCGCCATGGCCGAAGCGTTCCGCAAGGGCAACCTGGGCGTAATGGACTTCTACCGCATGCAGAACATCGAAGCCGATACGTCCATGCGTAAGACAATCGCCGGCGAACAGGGCGAAGAAGACCACGCCTAGAGCGGGAGCGCCATGACGGAGCCCAATCAAATACTCCGGGCGGGATTCGAGGACCTTGTTCCCGTCCTGATCTTCGTCGCCTTCGCCGTGATCTCGCAACTCATCAAGCGGGCTCAACGCCAGGGCGCGGAAGGCGCTGGGGCGGGGACGCGGAAGTCACCGCCCCCCCGCCCCCACTCCCCCACCCCCCGGCAACAGCAGGCGCCGCGATCGCCACTGCAGCCCGCCGACGAGGAACTGCGCAAGTTCCTCGAAGAGTTGAGCGGGGCCAGTTTGCCGGAGCCCCAACCGGTGCGACGGGCTCCGCCCCAGCAGCGACGCACGGCACCGCCGCCACCGCCGCCGGTGCCGAAAGCACGCCCCCCGGAACGGGCAGCCGCGCGTGCCGCACTCTCCAAGGCCGGGAAACGGAAACCCGTACCGGCCCGCGGGGAACACCCACGCGTGCACAAGCCCGAGCCGCCGGCAGGCGTGGCCGAAGTCGCGCCCCTGCCGGACTGGGGACGACGACAAAAGACGCCGGAAGCCATCGCGGCTCTGCGCGGAGGTCTCAAGGGCCGAGCTTCACTGCGCGACGCAATCCTCTTGCGCGAAGTCCTCGGACCACCGCTGGCGCTTAGAGGCGGGAACCTTCCGCGGAAATAGGGGACCGGACTGGTTGATGATTGTCGATTGTTGGTTTCTGAAGGAACCCCCTTCACAAATCAACAATCATCGATCGACAATCATCAATTGGTCCTCCCCCTCCCCCTCCTCCCCCCTCACTCGAGCAGGGCGCGTGACGGAAACCACACCTGCACCCGCATCTGTTTACGGCCCCATTCCAGGGCTTCACGGTGGGTGTCGAAGTAGAGATCGATGCTGTTACCCCTGATCGCGCCGCCGATGTCCTCGACCCGCCCATAGCCGTAGCCCTCGACGTACACGATCGTCCCGTAGGGATAGCGCGACTTGTCCGCCGCGATCGTGCCCCGACGCGCGCGCACGCCGCTCGCCGTGATACCGACAGCCTTGCGCTGCCCGCGCCGCGGCCCCGAGGCAATAACCGGGCGTCCCCACCACGTCCGCCGCCAGTTGCAGCACTTCCCGCAGCGGCAGTAGCCGGTGACTTCCATCTGCACGACGACCGGACGCACATCCCCCGGCGGGCGGATGCGCCGACACGCCGTGAGGGATGCCACCAGAAGAAAAAGGACAAGAATCCTTGAGACGGAACACATCGTGTCTACTATAGCCGGTGATCTACATCGGTGACACGTCTTTTCCGTGTCAACGGGAGGAAAAGCGACATGAGCGCAAAGAAAACGAAACGACCGACCCGCCGCAAGGACAGCGGCCTGACTTTGTTGAAAGAGGGTGAGCGTAACTACCCGAGCTCGCCGGAAAAGGCGAAACTCGAGGCATTCCGCAACGAATACACCGACCGTGACTACTGGATCACGTTCAACTGCCCGGAATTCACGGCCCTCTGCCCGATAACAGGGCAGCCGGATTTCGGCAGTATCACTATCGAGTACATCCCGGACAAACTGTGTCTCGAGAGCAAATCCCTGAAGCTCTACCTCTTCTCCTTCCGCAATCACGGCACGTTCCACGAGGAAGTCGTGAACCGGGTGCTTGACGATGTCGTGAAGACCGCACACCCGCGCCAGGCAATCGTTACGGGACAGTTCAACCCTCGCGGAGGGATCGCCCTCACGGTTGAGGCGCGGTACTCCCAGGAAAGGTAGCTATCTCGAATGAAGAAGATCCTCTGCATTGGGGCCGGTTACGTCGGCGGCCCCACCATGGCCATGATTGCCCTGAAATGCCCCGACTACCGGATCACGGTTGTCGACATCAACGAAGCGCGCATTCAGGCCTGGCAATCCGACGAACTGCCAATCTACGAACCCGGCCTCCAGGAGGTCGTCGAAGCCTGCCGCGGCAGGAACCTCCTCTTCTCTACCGACATCGCCGGCGGCATTCGCGACGCGGACATCATTTTCGTGAGCGTCAACACCCCGACCAAAACGTTCGGGCAGGGCGCCGGCAAGGCGGCCGACCTGCAGTATTGGGAAAAAACGGCGCGACAGATCCTTGAGCACTCCACGTCGGACAAAATCGTCGTGGAAAAAAGTACCCTGCCCGTGCGTACCGCCAGGGCCATGGAACGCATCCTCCGCTCCAAGGACACCGGCATTCATTTCGAAGTCCTGTCGAACCCCGAGTTTCTCGCCGAGGGCACGGCCATCCGGGACTTGAAGGACCCGGACCGCGTGCTGGTCGGCGGCGCAGAAACCGACGGAGGGCGCACGGCGGTCGAAGAACTCGTTAAGATCTACGCCAACTGGGTGCCGCGCGAGCGTATCCTTACCACCAACGTGTGGTCGAGCGAACTGTCGAAACTCGCCGCGAACGCATTCCTGGCGCAACGCGTCAGCTCGATCAATAGCCTCTCGGCGCTCTGCGAGGTCACGGAAGCCGACGTAACGGAAGTGTCCCGCGCGATCGGAATGGACTCCCGCATCGGCAACCGCTTCCTCAACGCCAGCGTCGGTTTCGGAGGCTCATGTTTCAAGAAGGACATTCTCAACCTGGTGTACCTCTGCGAATGCTATGGTTTGAAGGAAGTCGCGGACTACTGGCGGCAAGTCGTGGCCATGAACGAGTACCAGCAGGACCGCTACGTGCGCACCATGATCACCCGCATGTTCAACACCGTCGCGGGCAAGCGCATTGCCCTTCTCGGGTTCGCATTCAAAGCCGACACGGGCGACACGCGCGAGAGTCCCGCCATCCGCATCGCGCGGCAGCTCCTGGAAGAACGCGCGGACGTCGTCGTCAGCGACCCGAAAGCGCTGAACAACGCCCGCAAAGACCTGGCGGACGTCGCCGACCGCGTCGCGTTCGAACCAGATCCCTACAAGGCGGCCGAAGGCGCCCACGCCATCGGCGTCCTGACGGAGTGGTCGGCCTATCGCAGTCTCGACTACCGGCGCATCTTCGACGCCATGATGAAGCCGGCCTTCATCTTCGACGGCCGCAACCTCCTCGACCACGCGGCGCTGTTCGATATGGGCTTCAACGTGTTCGCCATCGGCAAGCCGAAACTGTCGCACTTGTAGGTCGATGGGGTGCCCCGGGACCACAATCGACAATCGGCAATCGGCAATCGGCAATCACTCCACTCCACACTCGACACCCGTCCCGCGCATGCCATAATAGCGCGCCATGAACTCTGAATTGGAAATCGAAGTCCAGTTGGATTCGTTCGATGCGGCAGAGCGGCGCCAGGCGTTGAAGGCGCTGCACGCGGCCTTCGGGAACGAGCTTCCCGAAGCAGGAACGAATGTGAACATGCACTACCATTCCTCCTTCTCGTTCAACGCGGAGGACTGGTCACCCTCACACATCGCGTGGGAAGCGCGCAAAGCCGGACTGTACGCGGCCGGGCTGTGCGATTTCGATGTACTCGACGGCCTGGAAGAATTCCTCGAAGCGGGACGCATGCTCGAGTTGCGGACGACGGTCAACCTGGAGACACGCGTCTACCTGGGCGAGTTCGCGGACGGCGACATCACCTCGCCGGGCGAACCGGGAGTGACCTACATCATGGGCGCCGGTTTTGCGCGCGAGCTGCCGGACGGCTCGCCGCAAGCCGAGGAGCGCGAGGCCTACCGCCAACGGGCGCGCGCGCGCAACGAGGCCCTGTTGGCCCGCATCAACCCGGCCCTGCCGGACATCGCAATCGACTACGAAGCGGACGTGCTGCCGTTGACGCCGGGCGGCAACGCGACCGAGCGGCACATAGTGCGCGCCTACGCCATGAAAGCCCGGCGGGTGTTCGAACACCCGCGGGCCACGGCCGCGTTCTGGGCCGGGATCCTCGACAAGAGCGAAGAGGAGACGGTCGAGCTGCTGGTGAATCGACCCTCGCTCGAAGACGCCATCCGCGCCAGGCTGGTAAAACGCGGCGGCGTGGGATACGAGCAGCCGTCGGAAGATACGTTCCCTCCAGCGGACGATTTCATCAAGTGGGTGCTGTCGTGTGACGCCGTACCGATGATCACCTGGCTGGACGGCACAAGTCCCGGCGAATCCAGGCCGGAAGAGTTGCTTGAATGCCAGCGGGCCAAGGGCGCGGCGGCGCTCAACATCATCCCCGACCGCAACTGGAACATCAAGGATCCGCAGACGCGCGCGCTGAAGATCGGCAAGTTGAACGAGATCGTCGAGCTTGCCAACCGCATGCAGCTTCCCGTGAACATCGGCACGGAGATGAACAAGCAGGGCCTGCCCTTCGTGGACTCGCTCGAAGCGGAAGCGCTCGCACCGCACAGGGAGACGTTTCTGCGCGGAGCGCGCATCATGGTAGGGCACACGCTCCTTCAGCGGTATGCGGGGATGTCGTACACGGGCGACGCGGCAGCATCCGAGTTCGGTTCCGTCGAAGAGAAGAACGACTTCTTCGAACGGGTCGGCGGACTGCCCGCGCTCACCGAACACGACGCGGCGGAGCTGGAGCAGATGGGCGTCCAGAGCGCATTGGGGCGGTTCAGGGAGAAGCTGCGCTAGAAACGGGAATGCGCTCTTCGTAGAGCGTCCGTAGCGTGCGGCTCCACAGAGCCGCACCGGAGGGCGCAGGCGGCGCACGGCCCTGCTTCTCGTCTCCGGCCCGCGCTTCGCAGCGCGGGCACTCCGGCGAGTCTACGAAGGAGGGGGAATGCGCCCTCTTCCCGGTAAGCGCCAACGGTTTCTGCTCGACACATGCCGGTGCCGCCGTTAACACAATCCTAACAGTCAAAAGGTTTGTTTGGGGCGCCCCCGCGGACTAGTATCGCTTGGTCGCCGCCGCCTGTGCCTGGCATAGGGCAGCTGAGTAATCGGGAGAATGCAGTGAGTCCGTCGAGCACTACATCGCGAATGACTTCCAAGGACGGCGACAGGACCGAGATCCAACTGGTTGCTGCGATAGAAGTCGGCACGACGTCGATTCGTATGCAAATTGCCCAGATTGCGCGTAGCGGCAAGGTGACCATATTGGATTCCCTGCAGCAGGCCGTCGCCCTGGGTAGTGACACTTTCCGGCAGGGATTCATCGGTCCCGAAACGACGGAGACGTGCGTCAACGTTCTGCGCAGTTTCCGCGACGTCCTGAGCGAGTACCGCATTGCCGATGAGAAGTGCATTAAAGCGGTCGCGTCCAGCGCCGTGCGTGAGGCGTCCAATCGCGAGGCATTCCTCGATCGAATTCTGATCGCTACCGGCATCGACGTGCAGACTATCGACGCAGCCGAAGTCAACCGCTTCACCTATCTGGCCGTCAAACCGTATTTCAAGCAGGACAGGAACCTGAGCAGCACGTCAACCCTCGTTGTAGAAGTCGGCGGCGGCTCGACCGAAGCACTCATGTTCCTTAAGGGACGCGTCAGCAGTGCGCACATGTATCCGCTCGGCTCCCTGCGCCTGCGCCGCCAGCTCGAAGAGATGCGGACGCCGCAGGCAAGGACCGGCGAAATCATCTCCAGGCACGCGAGGCAAACGGCCGAACGTCTCATCGCCAGCCTTGGGCCGGACGTGCCCTCGCGTGTTATTGCCATGGGTGGTGACGCGCGCCTTGCATGCTCGCTCATCACGCCGGACTGGGATCAGCGCTCGCTGGCCAAGCTCAAGACAAAGGACCTGGTCAAACTGACCAGGAGCCTGGGCAAGTACACCGTGGATGAGTTGGTCAGGAATCACAACCTCTCCTATCCGGACGCCGAGTCGCTCATACCGGCACTTGCCGTCTACTGTGAGCTCTGCCAGGCATTGAAGTTGAAGACCGTGCACATGACGGGGGCAACGCTTCGCGACGGGATTCTGGCCGAGGTCGCGTCCGGCGGCGCCTGGACGGCGGACTTCAAACGACAGATTCTGGATTCGGCCATGAGCCTGGCCCGGCGCTTCCACGTGAATGAGCCGCAAGCCAAACGTGTCGCCCGCCACGCACGAGAGCTGTTCGACCTGCTGGCTGACGAACACGGGCTCGACTCGCGCTACGAGATCGTCCTGACGGTAGCCGCGATTCTGCGCAACATCGGGCACTTCATCTCCAGGGGCAGCCATCACAAGCACTCGATGTACCTGATTCTCAACAGCGACGTGTTCGGCCTGAGCGCCAAGGACCTGCTGCTGGTCGCCCTGGTCGCGCGTTACCACCGCCGCGCACTGCCCAAGGCCACGCACGCATACTACAGCACGCTGGAGCGCGAAGAGCGCATCATCGTGGCCAAGCTCGCCGCGATCCTGCGGGTTGCGGACGGCTTGAACACGGGCCGGATGCGAATCGGAGGTGCGCTGAAGACTCTCTTTGAACCCGGCAGGCTGGTCATACAGATCGACGTCGCCGACGACATTTCCCTGGAACGGCAACTTCTTCGAGACAAGAGCAACATGTTTGAGCAGGTGTACGGGATGCAGATCGAACTGCGAAACACGCACGGGAGCTAAACGCGATGGCAACGGACGCCGGTCTTTTTTTCAACAGAGAGCTGAGTTGGCTCGAATTCAACCAGCGCGTACTGGACGAAGCGATGGCTCCGGACGTGCCGCTCCTCGACCGCGTGAATTTCCTCTCCATCACGGCGTCGAATCTCGACGAGTTCTTCATGGTCCGCGTCGGCGGACTGAAGCATCTCAAACGGACCAAGGCGAGAAGAAAGGACATCGCGGAACTGACGCCCACCCAGCAACTGTTTCTCGTCGGCGAGCGGACCCAGAAGATGGTTGCCGACCAGCACGCATGCTACGCGAAAGGGCTCGCCCCCGCCCTGGCTTCAGCCGGCATCAATCGTCTGAACCCGCAAGACCTGCGCCCCGCGCAGACCCGCCACGTCGAGGACTACTTCGAGGAACGCGTGTTTCCGGTCGTGACCCCAATGGCGGTCAGACGGATGAACGATTTCCCGCTGCTACCCAGTCTGGCGATCGTCATAGCAGCCCGCCTCAAACCCAAGCGGAGGAGAAAGACGCCCCTGATGGGGATTATTCCGATCGGCCCGAAGATGGATCGCTTCGTCGGGTTCCCCTCGGAGGAAGGCTATGGCTACCTGCTGATCGAAGATGTCATTCGCCTCAACGTCGGCAGGCTCTTCCCCGGGCAGGAAGTGCAGGAGTGCTTTGCGTTCCGAATCACGCGCAACGCCGACATGAGCGTGCAGGAAGACATGGCCGCGGATCTTCTGGCCGGGATGGAAGACGTTCTCGCCTGGCGCAAGTCAAGCGATTGCGTTCGGCTCGAAATCGACGCGAAAGTGTCGCGCGAATCGCTGGACTACCTGCAACGTGTCCTGCGCGTTGACGCCGACAGCGTCTACAGAGTCCCCGGGATGCTGGACATGTCGGGGTTGAGACGCTTGGCCGAGCTGCCCGGCTACGACGGACTTCGTTACGAGTCGTGGCCTCCGCAGGCGTCGCCGGAGATCGATCTGCGTAACAGCGTGTTCGATGAGTTGAAGAAGCGTGACGTGTTGATCTCGCTACCATACGAGAGTTTCGATCCGGTGGTCCGGCTGGTCGAGGACGCGGCCGCGGATCCGGACGTACTGGCCATCAAACAGATCCTCTATCGCACCAGCGCGGACAGTCCCATCGTCGGAGCACTGCTGCGGGCGGCCCAGGCCGGGAAGTATGTTACCGTGCTTGTCGAGCTCAAGGCCCGTTTCGACGAAGCGCGCAACATCGAGTGGGCCCGCCGGCTGGAGGAAGAAGGCGTGCAGGTCATCTACGGCATCAAGGGGCTGAAGACGCACGCCAAAATCTGCATCGTAGTGCGGAACGAACCCGAGGGCATCGTCCGCTACTGTCACTTCGGCACGGGGAACTACAACGACAAGACGGCCCGGCTCTACAGCGATGTGGGCTACATGACACGCGACCCCGACCTCGGCGCCGATGCGTCGTCGTTCTTCAACGCGATCTGCGGCAATTCCGAACCGCAGGCGTTTCTCAAACTGTCGGCGGCGCCGATAGGACTGCTGGAACGGCTGGTCGAGCTGATCGACAACGAGGCCGAACGCGCCAAGCAGGGCCAGAAAGCCGCCATCATGGCCAAGATGAACTCCCTGGTGGAGCCGGAAGTCATCAGCGCCCTCTATCGCGCCTCGCGGGCAGGCGTCGACATCAAGCTGAACGTGCGCGGAATCTGCTGCCTGCGCCCGGGAATGAAGAAGCACAGCAAGAACATCCGCGTTGTCAGCATCGTCGACCGCTTTCTCGAACACAGCCGCATCTTCTACTTCCACCAGGGCGGCGAAGAGCAGGTGTTCATTTCCAGCGCCGACTGGATGCCGCGGAACCTGAGACGGCGCATCGAACTGATGACGCCGATCGACGACGACCACTGCCGCGAGCGGCTGGTGGAGTTGCTGAACACGTATTTCCTGGACACGGTCAAGGCGAGCGAGCTCGCGTCCGACGGCAGCTATCGCCGGTGCCGCACTGCCGACGGCCAACAGCCGCTCCGCAGCCAGGAGGCGCTGTACCGCGATGCGTGCAGCAGTCTCAAACGGGCGCAGAAGACCAAGCGGACGACGTTTGAGCCACATCGACCGCGGAAGAAGCCTTCCGCTCGCAAGCGGCGGCGGTAGCAGCCGGAGCATCGCAGGATGCCCCGCGCTCTCGAGTTGCCGGACAATTCAGCCTGGAGACGGCGGTCCTCCGCCGTTACGAGCAAGAGATGAGCACAGATAGAAACAGAAATGAACGAAGTCTCATCTGTTCCACCAGGCGCACTCACACTTGCTCGCAACGGCGGAGGACCGCCGTCTCCAGGGGGGGGTCGGGACATCGTCTAGACAGGGGCGGATGATCGCTTCTGTGTGCGGAGGGACGGAACTGGCTCACAGGTTCCGCTAGCTTCCGCAGAAGGAGGAGACGCTCATGAGCAACAACTCCGCTTCGCGCGACCCTGCGGCGGCGCCGTCGCAGGAGGCGCCGTTGCTGGCCGGCATCGTGCGGGCCGACACGCCCGCGCTCACGGCCGCGGCGCACATCCTCGATTTCCAGTTCGCCCTCATGCGCGGCAACAGGGACCTGGCCCTGACGGGAAGCGACCCGGAGTACCTGCACGACTTCCGCGTTGCGGCACGACGCTTTCGCGCCGCACTCAGTTTCTTCAAACCGCTTATGCGGCAGACTCCCGCCAAGAGGTGCGGACGACTCGTCGGCGACTTCCGGCGTCGGTTGGGCCCCGTGCGCGACGCCCACGTCTGGTTGCTGTTCCTGGAGGAGCTTGCCACGAAGCCGTCCTTTGCCAAGTCAACCCCTTTCCGGGACTACCTCGAGAGTTGTCGCGTAGCCGACGTCCGACAGACAGCCACACTTGAATCGATCCTGACCAGCGACGCCTACACGGATGTCATTGGCACGATGTCCCGTTTTCTCGACGTTGAGCTCGCCGAAGCGGAGCGGAACGGAACAACGCCAGGTTTCGGGCCGTTTGCGGCAGAGCGATTGAGAGAGTCCTTTCGCCGAATCCTGAAGAGCGACGCTCGCGTGAAACACATGACCGACGAGTCGATCCACGCCCTGCGCAAGAAGTGCCGCAAAGCGCGCTACTACGCGGAGTTCTCGGCGGGGTCGCTGGGCAAGCCCATCGAGCGTCTTGCCAGGCGCTTCAAGCAGGTCACGACCGCCCTGGGCGACATCCACGACATGGACGTCCGCCTGCAGGCCATCGCGTCTGGGGAAGCCGCCATCCCGCCAATCCTGACCGACGCCATTCACTCCCATCGCCGCCGAGCCGTCCGCGCCTTCGAAAAGGTATGGAAGGACCTCGGCAACGAAGAGGACCGCAAGGACACCAGGAAAGCGCTCCGCACGAAGAGGTAGGTCCGATTTGTAATCGGACCCAACGCCGCTCAGACATAACGTCCCCCCTGCGTCATCTGAAGTTCCAGGGGGCAATCGGATTTGCCACCTTCACTCCCGCTTTCTCGAAGTCCTGCGTGTTGCGGGTGACGACGGTGAGACGATGAACGAGCGCCGTGGCGGCAATCAGGCTGTCCATACTTCGTCTCGTTACATAATCTCCTTACTTCATCTTCCCCTTTCCTCCAGGGCCATACTCGGGTGCCAGCCGCTGCACAAAGACATGTGCCAAGCTTAACGCTTACGAATCCCGCCCCTAATCTCACCCCCTGCTTTCTCAACATCGAGGCATGATTAGGGGAGAGATTGTGGTGGACGATTCCGGGAATCTCCCCCCGTCCACCGTAATCGTCGCGCCGTAATCGTATACCCATCCGGCCGCGGCGCGATTGAGGTGTGGCTGGTCGTTGTTCCGCAAGGCACTCCGAAAACCGCGCACCCATGACGTCCAGCCCGGCGCGTCCCCCAAAAACCGCGGACTGGTCGGTTGTCGAGTCGCTCTCGACGCGGTTTCGCATCGTCCACGGCGGCTCGGCACAGCCTCGCCCTCCAGTTGGCGGTATCAAGGACGGCGTGATAGTCCACCGATAAAGGGGGAAGCGTTGGGCGGATAGAGCAGACGACCTGTCATCCCGAGCGGAGCGTAGCGGAGTCGAGGGATCTCGGG
>CAZKRK010000147.1:0-7431 GCA_964555035.1 uncultured Victivallales bacterium
ACGGAACCGCGAAGGGCCGGGCAACTTGGGTTGTGGGCCCCGGCCCGCCTTGTAGAGAACAAAAAGAGAAGTTCGCTGGTACTGAGTCGGTCTTGAGGAGGAATTCGATGAAACTGTTACTGTTCTTGTTCGTCGGTCTTATCGCATTGGCGGGTATCCGTACGGAAGGTGCGAACGAAAAGGAACTGATTGGGATACTCAAGTCGGAGGCGACGTTACAGCAGAAGGCGCGTGCATGTCAGCAGCTGACGCTGGTCGGCGGCAGGGACGCCGTGCCGGCTTTGGCCGGGTTGTTGGGGCACAAGGAGCTTGGCGACTATGCGCGTTTCGGCTTGCATCCGATCGATGATCCCAGCGTGGACGATGCTCTGCGCGCTGCGATGGGAAAACTCGAAGGGAGGACTCTTGTCGGCGTGGTGAACTCGATCGGCGTTCGGCGCGATGCGAAGGCCGTGAAGGGGCTGCAGGGGCTGGCGGCCGATCCCGCAAAAGGTGCGGCGCCGGAGGCATTGATGGCACTGGGGATGGTCGCCACGGGCGAAGCGATTACCACGCTTCGCGCCGCTCTTGCCGACGGGTCTCCGGCCCTGCGCACGGCGGCTGCGGATGCGGCGCTTGTGGCGGCGGAACACCTGCTGGATGCAAAGCGCAATGTCGAGGCGGTCGGCCTTTATGATACTGTTCGCGATGCGGCGTTGCCGGCGCATCTGTGCGTGGCGGGCGCCTACGGTGCCATGGTCTCGCGCGGCGAGGCGGGGATTCCCCTGGTTATGGCGGCATTGAAGAGCGATGACGCGGGCATGGCCGGCGTTGCCCTGCGCGCCGCCCGCGAGCTGCCCGGCTCCGAGGTCTCGTCTGCACTGCTCGCCGAGCTCGAAAAGAGCACACCGGCGGTCCAAGCCAAGCTGATCCGTGTGCTCGTGTCGCGCAAGGACACCGGCGCGCGCAACGCCATCGAGGCCCTGGCCGGCAGCAAGGACGGGGCCGTGCGGGAAGCTGCGCTGACGGCATTGGGTGAGATTGGCGACGCGTCCAGCGTAGACGCATTGCTTAAGGCTCTGGGCGGCGAAGAGGCGGCGGCGAGCAGCCTGAGAACGCTCGAGGGTAAAGGTGTCGAAGCAGCAATCCTCGCAGGGATGCCCGAGACGGCGGGAGACTCGCGCGTGGAGCTGATCGGCGTGTTGGCAGACCGCCGCTGCACGGGCGCTGTGCCGGCACTGTTGAAGGAGACGGCAAGTGAAGACACGGACATCGTTCGTGCGGCCTTTAAGGCGTTAGGAGTTCTAGCCGGCCCCGACGACCTGCCCGTCATGATCAAGTCGTTGCTCGGCGCCGAGTCGACCGCCGTTGTGCGCGAGGCGCAGAGCGCCGTCATCAGAATTGCCGGGAAACGCACCGACGCAGTCGTTGGGGCTTTGAACGCGACAACGTCGCCCACCGGCAAAGCAACGCTGATTCGCGTACTCGGACGCATGGGTGGCGAGCGGGCTTGCGCGGCCGTGATGGAGGTACGTGAGGATAAATGCCCCATGGTGCGAAGTGCTGCTGTGCGCGCCCTGGCCGATTGGCCCGACGGTTCCGCGACCGACGCGTTGATAGCAGTCGTGAAGCAGGAACGGTACGAAAAGCACCGCGTGCTGGCCTTGCGCGGCTATGTGCGTCTGCTCGGTTTGGATGCCGCAGCCAACCCGGGTGTAACAGCATCGCGTTTTGCCGAAGCGATGTCCCTGGCGAAGACCGCCGACACCCGCAAGGCGGTGCTGGGTGCGTTGGCACAGGTGCCGCATCGCGACGCCCTGGAACTGGCCATCTCCCACATGGACAACAAGGAGCTGCGTGCCGAGGCGGAACTGGCGGCCGTGACCATCGCGCGCACCATCATGGGGGCGGAGCGTGCGCGCGTGCAGGCGGCTGCGAAGAAGCTCGCCGCTTCGGTCGACAAACGTATCGCCAAAGAAGCCCGGGCGATTCTCGCGCAGCTCGATCGTTTCGCCGATGCGATTGTTGCGTGGCGCATCAGCGGACCCTACGTGCAGAAGGGCAAAATGTACCATCAGCTGTTCGACATCGTGTTCGAACCGGAGAATCCCGACGCGAAGAACGTCACATGGCAGTCCATCGCTGCGGGGACGCACGCGAAGTACCCGCAAGTCCTCGATGTGCGGAAAGCGCTCGGCGGGGACCAGCGCGTGGCATATGCCCTTACCTGGGTTTACTCGGACAGCGCCCAGCCGGTGAGCCTTCAGATGGGCACCGACGACGGCGTCAAGGCATGGCTCAACGGCAAACTGGTTCACGCCAACAACACCGCGCGGGCCGCCATCCCCTACACCGACAAGGTGAACGTCGCGCTCAAGAAGGGCTGGAACCCGCTGCTGTTGAAGGTCACCCAGAACCAGATTCCCTGGGAGTTCTGTGCACGCATCTGTGGACGGGACGGCAAGCACCTGGAAGGCATCCGAATCGACCCGTACCACGAGGGCGAGTGGCGACTGCCAAAGGGCGCGGCGAAGCCGTCCCCCGCCCCCAAACGCGCCAAGGCGACGTCACCGCCCCCGGCGACGAAGGGCACACCCATCTTCGACGGCAAGACCTTCGACGGCTGGGAGGGGAATCTGAAGTGGTTCCGCATCGAGAATGGCGCCATTGTGGGCGGCACTCTCAAGGAGAGGATTCCGCACAACGAGTTCCTCTGCACAAAGAAGGAATACGCCGACTTCCAGTTGAAGCTGAAGCTCAAACTCGTCGACAACAAGGGCAATGCCGGCATCCAGGTTCGCAGCAAGCGCATTCCCAACCACCACGAGATGATCGGCTACCAGGCCGACGTGGCCGCGGCGTACTGGGGGGCGCTCTACGACGAGTCACGCCGCAGGAAGATGTTGGCCAAGCCTGACAAAACGACGCTCAAGAAAGCCGTGAAAGTCAACGAGTGGAACGAGTACGTCATCCGCTGCGAGGGCAAGCGGATACAGCTCTGGCTCAACGGCGTTCAGACGGTAGACTACACGGAGCCTGATCCGAAGATCCCGCAGACCGGAGTCATCGGCCTGCAGATCCACGGCGGCGGCCCCAGCGAGATCTGGTACAAGGATATCCAGATCAAGGAACTGCCATAGTAAGGAATAGGACACACCATGCCGGATGGTACACAAATGAGTCGACGAGGAATTCTCCAACGGTCGCTGGGTGCGGTGGCGGAGTGGATGCGTGTCTAACAACAAGGCTCTCGACATAGGCACGGCGCAACGCTGTGCCGTTAACAGGCGGATTCAACTCCCAAGTCCAACTAAGTAAATCCTGTTGTAAAAGGAAACAAGCAATGCAAACGAAAATCATAATAACACTGATGTCAATTACGATTGCCGGACTGGCGGTGGTGGTTCTGATCCAGCATGTAGAATTGCAGAAACACTCAAAAGCAATGGTGCTTCAGGCTGATAGAAGTATACAACCGGCCCAGAGCCCTAGGCCGGTGAGTCATCAACCTGAAGTCGTTGATACAGAAACTGTTGCGGGTGTGTTTAACAGTGCGGCAGTGGAAAAGAAAAAGACGCCGAAGCCTGTCTTCTCAGCTGCCGAAAGAATGCTGAAGATCTTCAAAGATATGGAACGCGACCCAAGCGTTAAGGAAGCGAAACAGGAAATTGCCCGAATTGATGAAATCCGACTCTATCGTCCTCTTCTGGATTATTTTGCCTCACAAGGTATTGACCCGGAGAAGTTCGACGCTTTGATTCAACTTCTTGGAGACAGAAAAGTGGCCCTGGATGAGTTTTCGCATGGCACGGATGAGCGCACTGCAACCAGGGCAGAATATGACCAGAAGATCCGCGAACTGCTGGGTGAGGATGAATATGCCTTGCTGCAGGAATATCGCAACACCCAGAAAGAGAGGGAATGGGTCCAGAGCTTTAAGGGCGAACTGCCCGAGCAATTGCAGCTGAGCGATGACCAGGAGCATTACCTGGTCAGGATCCTATACGAGGAAAAAGGAAAGAGCGCCAGCGGACTGAGCCTGAACTTTGAAGGCAGGAATCTCACCGAGATACTGACCAGCGGAGATGTGCAAGACGCAATGCTCGAGAAAGAAACTGACTACTACGTAAGGGTTGAGAACCGTGCGGCCGATATCTTGTCGGAAACACAACACCAACGGCTCAAGGAAGCTCATGAAGAGAAGATTATAAAATCGACGCTGAATGCCGAAATCATGCCGTCGCTTGTGCCGGGCTTACTGAATCTTATTGGAGGAGAAACGAGGGTTGAGGATGAATAGGACTTTGGTTGACATCGTGGTTTCGCCACGGCAAAGGCTTTCAGGCAAACACTTTGCGCCAACATGTGCTTGTCCGCGAGCCCTTAAGATGCCGATTATGTAACCGTTAAGCTAGGGCATGCCTATCCCGTAAGCGGAGGAGATACTCAGCATGAAGAATACCAGCACGTGGGCAATCAGTCTTGTGATGGCGCTGTTGACCGTGGCGGCATCTACATTCTCAGCATGGGAAGTGAAGGAGAGTTTTCTCCCTCGGTTCTGAATGACGGCCGACTGATCTATACGCGTTGGGAGTATAATGACAAAGCGCTGAACCGTATTCAGAGTCTATGGACCATGAATGTGGACGGTACCATGTCCAGCACTTTTTACGGAAACCAGAGTTACCATCCCGATCATCTCGGAGAAGCGCGGTCAATTCCCGGATCTCCCCTGGTCGTGTTCAATGGTATGGGGCATCACGATCTCTATTCCGGCAGTGTCGGTGTTGTCGACACCCGGGAAGGTCGCGACAACCCGCATGGTCTCTATAAGGTCACTCAAGACGTTCCGTGGGCAGAGGGCGGAGACGGCCCGATCAAGCCGAAACCATACTGCAAGGATTATCACAGTTCCGGGAAGCTCAAACACGGGCAATACAAATCACCTTTTCCTTTGAGCGAAGACCTGTTCCTCGTCTCGGCACGCACAAGGTATGACAACATATCGGCCAACGCCTATCGTCAGCCTTCCCTGTTCAAGCTGTATCTCATGGACAAGTACGGGAACCATGAGCTGGTTTATTCCGGCACATACAATGTCTTTCATGCTCTACCCGTAAGAAAGCGTATTCGCCCCCACACCAAGCCAAGTGAAGTTCAGTGGCCGGGCGCGGAAAGGGACGGCGCGACTGTCGCGCAGGGCATCCTTTACAGTGCCGATGTATATGAAGGGTTACCCGAGGAGCTGCGTGGGAAAGGAAAGTACCTGCGGGTACTTGAAGCGGTTCAACGTACCTATACGGCCGGTTGCGTGGATGGCGGCGGCTCTCCGTTTGGCAGTGGTTGTAATGAAGCATTGGACAGATGGAAAATGGGTGGGAACCCGCAGCGGAAAGAGGTCGACAATGCCTGGGGTGACGGCTGCATTCTCGCCGGTCCCGCTATTGCCATTTCCAGCAACACACGTATGAAACGAAACCTGGGGACAGTCCCCATCGCAGATGACGGTTCTTTCTGCTTCTACGCGCCTCCGGGCAAGGCGATCTACTTCCAGCTCCTGGACGAGAATCAACTTGTTCTGCACAGCATGCGTTCGTGGGTCAATCTGATGCCTGGGGAGAAAAGAGGATGTGTCGGTTGTCACGAGGGGCGGATGAATTCAGGTGCGGGAGTGACCTTCAATCTTGACAGGAAACCAGATGCGATCACGCCACCTTCATGGGGTGTCAGAACACTGAGTTATGTTCACGACATTCAACCGATCTTCGACAGGAACTGCGCCAGATGTCATCAGGGCGAAGGCAAGGCCAGAAAGAAACTCGATCTGACGCTCAGACCGGATCCAAAAGGACGTTGGGGCGGAATATTTGCCGAGCCCTACATCACGCTCACCTGCGGCAAGAACAACGTCAATCATCACGCCACAGGAGGCCGCTTTGCTCCCACCATCGCCGGCAACTTCTTCATCTGGGCGTCGCCCTACACAACAATCGCTCCCATGACGAGATGGTCCTACAAGAGCAAGCTGGTCAACATGCTCCTGAGCGGCAGGCATAACAAAGTGACGCTTACCGAGGAAGAGTTAGGAAAGCTGATAACCTGGGTTGACACAAACTGTCATTTCAGGGGGCTAAGAGATATCACGCACATAAACGATCCTGACCCCGACCGGTTTGCCTACTGGCCCAACCCGCCGAAACTGAAATCCGCACCCTACGTGAATCATGTATTCAAACAGGATGAATTCAACTCCCAGGCCGACAGACCAACCTTGCTGGCACGGGAAGAAGAGTTGAGGAGATAGACAGGTCCATTTCTAATCCGAATCGAAAGAAGGACGTAGATGAAGAAGACGTCGATCACACGACGGAAGTTCCTGGCGACATCAAGCCTTGCGCTGGCGATGCCGGCGATTATTCCCGGTAGTGCTTTGGGCAAGAACGGTGCGGTAGCGCCGAGTAACAGGCTGACGTTTGCGATCATAGGGTATGGTGGGCGCATGCGCGGTGCACTGGTCCCATGGTTCCTTGGATTCCCGGAAGTGCAGTTCATTGCTGTGTGCGACTGTTGGGAAGCGCGGCGAAAACAGGGCAAGCAGCGGGTCGACGCGCATTACAAGAATACGGACTGTGCTGAGTATGTTCAGATCCAGGATGTCCTTGCACGCGACGATCTGGATGGTGTCGTCATCGCCACCGGTGACCGCATGCATGCGATCGCGTCGATCATGGCGGCGAAGGCGGGCAAGGATGTTTACAGTGAGAAACCGCACTCGCTGACGATCGAAGAGGGGCGTGCGATGGTGAATGCAACCGAACGCTACGGGACCGTCTACCAGTGCGGGCACCAGCGCAGGTCGGTCGGCACGTACCGGTTCCAGAAGGAGATGGTGCAGGCAGGTGCGATCGGGAAGGTCCATACCGTCTACTGGAAGACCTGGGCCAATGGCGCTGCCCCTCCGGTGCCTGATTCTCCGGTACCCGCCGGATTGGACTGGAATACGTGGCTGGGCGGAACGCCGTACCATCCGTACAACGCGCGTCGACACCGTGGTTGGAACAACTTTTTCGATACCGGCTGTGGATCCATGTGCAACATGGGTACGCACTATTCGGACCTGGCGCAGTTTGGATTGGACCGGGACGACACCGGTCCTGTGCACTATACCGGCGAGGCGTACTTCGACCCGAAGAATGTTTACGACATACCGGTGACCAGCAAGGTAACGGCCACCTACGAGGACGGCGTGAAACTCATTCTGGACAACACCGGCAGTTTCGGAACGAGGACGATCAGGTTCGAAGGCGACGAGGGCTGGATCCAGGTGGACGACGGGAACATGAAGGTCTCGGGCGAGCCGAAATCCATGCTGAAAAGTCAGCGCACGTTTTCGCGCAGCTACAATGACATGGGCGGGCACGTCAGCAATCTCCTCGAATGCATGAAGACGAG
>CAZKRK010000147.1:7531-16962 GCA_964555035.1 uncultured Victivallales bacterium
GCTACAATGACATGGGCGGGCACGTCAGCAATCTCCTCGAATGCATGAAGACGAGGAATCAGAAGACAACATGCGATCCGGAGAGTTCCCATCGAGCAACGACAATCTGTCATATAGGAAATATCTGCGCCCGGCTGGGTCGCGATCTCAAGTGGGACCCGGAAAAGGAACTGTTCTTCGGTGACGACGAAGCGAACAGGATGATCAGCAGGACAAGGCGGCACCCGTGGCATTTGTAGGAGAAGAGGTTGGCGTCGGATTGAGGTCCTCGGACTGCGCGTCCTTCGTAGGTCCCAGTTGCACTGGGACCATGAACGTGGCGTAGTGAAAGGCTCGCGAAAGGGCGCCTGTGGTCGGTCTTTTCGATCTGCCGTTCGCGGCTCATTTGCATGGTCCCAGTGCAACTGGGACCTACGGGTGAGGAAGACCACTCGGTATTACTTGGAAAATCCGGATGGAGACAGACAAGATGAAAATCAAGAACATGGCCATGCAGTTAGTTGTAACCAGTGTCCTGGCTCTGCCGGTGATGGCGGTTGAGGGAGTGGATCTGGACAAGGTCTTTGGTGAACTGAAGCAGTATGACAGCGGGAAGAGTCCGATTGTGCTGGAGCAACTCAGGGTCCAGATACGAAAGTCACATACGAACGCTGTCCTTCGTTCGGCTCTCGAGAAGCGGATGATCGCCGTGTTGGAGTCGGCGGACGCGACGGCTGGCGGTAAGCAGGTTGCATGCAAGCAGCTTGGCCGGATAGGGACGAGAGCATCCGTTCCGGCGTTGGCGAAACTGTTGAAGGACCAGAAGTCGGCAGGAGATGCGGTATTCGCGCTACGGACGATTCCGGAACCTGAAGCCGCGACTGCTCTGAGAAATGCGGCAAAGGACTCACCGGCCCAGCTCGATATCATACAGGCATTGTCATGTAAGGAAGATGTCGGATCGGTACCGGTCATCGCTGAGTTGGCAAAGGACAAGGATGAGAAACTATCGGCCGCAGCCATTACTGCGTTGGGTTTCTTTCCTGCTGAAGGTGCGGCCAGCGCTCTTTCTGAATTGTTGAAGAACAAGCCGGGCCAGGCTGCAGTGATTAATCATGCTCTCCTACGCTCTGCACAGTCCCTCGCGGCCGCAGGCCGAACGACAGCGGCAGTCAAGATGTACAGAGATCTTTATGGTGCCGACCTGCCGTTGAATATCAGGCGTGGCGCCATGTGTGGCATCATACAGAACGATCAGAAGGGGGGCGGCGAGCTTTTCCTTTCCGTTCTCAGAGGCAAGGATCCCGACCTGCGACAGACGGCAATCGGCAGTGGCTTGCGACTCCTCGGGGATCGGGCCGATTCCGTGACTCCAGATGTGATGGCGCTTATGCCGAACCTGTCGACGTCCGAACAGGCGGCCCTGCTGGCTGTACTGGTCGATCACTGTGGTAATGCGATGACGGCCCATATGCTGAAACTGGTGGCGAGTGAGTCCTCTGAACAGCGCGAAATGGGACTCCGCGGGCTGGCAAAAGTTGGTGATGGCACCGCGGTGCCGGCACTGGTCAGGGCCGCAGGCAACGAGGGCGCGGAAAAGAAACTGGCTCTGACGGCATTGCGTCAGATTCAAGGTGAGGGAATTGACCAGGCGATCGGTGATGCACTCGAGAAGGCGGAGGCACCTCTCAGGATCGAGCTGATTCGCACACTTCGCGATCGAAATGCGGTGTCCCAGGTGACGCGGTTTCTTCAGTGTATGACGCATGCGGACGCCGAGGTTTCTATTGCGGTTTCCAAGGCCCTCGGTGATCTGGCCGGCAAAGAACATCTTCAGACCCTCTTGAAGAACCTGATCGGGTTGGATGATGAGAAAACGATGAGTGCGGCCAAGAAAGCACTGTCGCTTACAGCGCGGCGAACCGGGGCTGAGGCGGACCTGGTCCCCCACGTCTGTGCAGCACTGACCGCGGCCAGGTCGGACAAGCTGCGGGTGACTCTCTTGCGACTCCTGGGCGGTCTGCCCTGTGAGCGTTCGTTTACAGCGTTAAGAGCGGCGATGAACGACGAGAACGCGGGCATCCGGGATGTAGCCGTGCGAGAGCTCTGCGATTGGCCCGGTGTGGAAGCCATGCCGGTGTTGGAGCACGTGGTCGGTCACTCAGACAACAAGGTGCATCGCGTGCTGGCCTTGCGGGGCTGCGTTCGCTTACTGCGTACAGCCGGCAGTACGGTGAGCGGCGACCAGGCAGCACAGTACGTGCAGGCGACAGTCAAGACTGCGCAACAGGCCCTGGCCGATGAAGTGACCCGGCGTGACGCCGCGCTGGCGATCATCAGCATGGCCCCCGTGATTGCCGGCTTCAATCCTGCCGCGGCCCGTGCAGCACTTGACGAGGTATCGAAACACAGCAAGGACGCGGATATGACGGCCAAGGTGCAAGCGTTTGTTCAGTGCATCGATGGGTTCGGAGACTATGTGATGAACTGGCAGGTTTCCCCGGCCTACGGTGGTAAGCCTTGCACTCACCTCTTTCACCAGGTGTTTGATCCGGAAAAGAAAGGGGCCGGCGTTGCCTGGTCCTTGATGCCTGTTGGTACAAATCCTCAGCAGCCCTGGTTAATCAATATTGGTGCATTTCATAGTGAAGACCCACATCAGGTGACATACCTGCGTACAAGCATCAGAAGTTCGGTCGCGAGAAAGGTCCGGCTCGAGATGGGTAGCGACGATGGCATTAAGGTCTGGGTCAATAGTAAGCTGGCCCATGCCAACAACGCTCTCCGCGGTGTAACGCCGGGCCAGGACAAAGCCGAAGCGACGCTAAATGCCGGCGCGAATGAAATTCTGGTCAAGGTAACCCAGAATGTCGGGCCCTGGGGGATGTGTCTCCGTGCCCAATCTCTGGCGCCAATCGTTAAGACTGTATCCGAAGCTGAGACGGTTGCGATCTTTGATGGCAAGACTCTGGATGGTTGGAGCGGAGATCTCGAGTATTGGAGCGTCAAGGATGGCGCTATTGTCGGTCACTCAGCGGAGAATGTTCCGCATAATGTGTTGATCTGGCATAAAGACAAGGTAAAGGACTTCTATCTGGCTGTGGATGTTAAGCAAACACCCTATGCGGCAAATGCCGGGATCCAGTTTCGTTCCAGGAAACACGGTACGCATCATGCGCATGGCTACCAGGCTGATGTGGGCCAAAGTGTCTGGGGCCGCCTATATCATGAGGCCGGCCGCGGTAAACTGGTTTGGACCGATACGGGCGAAAAGGCGGTAAAACCATTAGAGTGGAATCATTACGAGATACTTGCAGTTGGCCCCAATATCTGGACTGCGATCAATGGTACACTATCTCTGGCGTACTATGATCCCAAAGGAGAAAGAGAGGGGAGTATTGCGCTGCAGATTCATTCGGGAGTTCCTCAGACTGTTCGCTATAGGGTTGGCGAGCTCATTCATAATCCGGCCATATCCATTGCCGGTATGGATGAGAAAGCATTGATGTCAGTATTGAAACCCAAGCCGCCTGTTCGTCGGTGATAAAGGCTGGGTCAAATTCGCCGAAGGAAGGGGAACGCCGCTAACCGGGGAACCTAAGTCACTTCTTCGGTTGCGAGGAAAGATGGCCAGTGACAAGGTGGATTCGGATGGGCATGTAGGCAATTTTCTGAATTCCATGCGGACACGAAGAAGAACCGTTTGTTATCCCGAGAATTCGCATCGTGCGACCAGCATCAGCCATATTGCCAATCTATGTTGTCGGTTGGGTCGTGATTTGAACTGGGATCCGGATACGGAGCGTTTTCAGAATGACGATGAGGCCAATCGAATGCTCAGTCGTGCCCTGAGACACCCCTGGACACTGTCATGAACCGTCAGGTGTTCCCGTCCTCGGAAAGGGAATAGCATGAAAAGGAAACGACGCCCTACAATCATCACGAGCGGGATCCTCCTCGCTTGGATTGCCGCAACTGGAATGGCGGCGCACGAAGTAGACCAGGCGGCTGATATACTCGACGTTAGCGGCATTCAGGGGGGGCTTGTGGTCCATCTTGGCTGCGGTGACGGCAAGCTAACCGCCGCGCTGCGGACCAACGACAGCTACCTGGTACACGGGCTGACCACGAACGCCGAGCAGGTGGTCGCGGCGCGTGAAGAAATCCGCTCGCAGGGGCTTTACGGCCCGTTGTCGGTCGACGTGTTCGACGGCAAGCGGCTGCCGTACGTCGATAACCTGATCAATTTGCTGGTGGCAGACGAGCTGGGCGGCGTGACGATGGAAGAAGTTATGCGCGTTCTTGCGCCGCTGGGCGTGGTGCACATCGGCGGGAAGAAGACCGTCAAGCCGTGGCCTGGGGACATCGACGACTGGACCCACTACCTCCACGGTCCTGGGAACAACGCCGTGGCAAAGGACACCGTCGTCGGGCCACCAAAGCGTTACCAGTGGATCTCGGGTCCCAGGTGGGCGCGGAGTCATGACCACCTGAACAGCCTGAGCGCGCTGGTCTCCGCGAAGGGGCGCGTTTTCTGTATCATTGACGAGGCGCCCATTGCGTCGGTTGCCTTCAAATCCGAGTGGCGACTTGTGGCACGTGACGCCTTCAGCGGGGTCCTCCTGTGGAAGCGTGATATGGGACCATGGGAAGACCAGTTCCGTTCCTTCCGGAGCGGGCCGACAGCACTGGCGAAACGACTGGTTGCCGTCGGTGATCGTGTGTACGTAACCCTCGGCTACGGCAGGCCGATCAGTATCCTGGACGCGGGAACGGGAAAGACCATTCTGACATGCGAAGGCACGGACAATGCGATGGAGATCGCCACGTGTTGGAAGAGCATGTGCCACTCACCGTCGTAGTAGACCATCCCGTTCGGATCGTTCAGCCAGTTCTTGCGCGAGGTGAAGTGGAACTGCGGACGCAACGACTGGTCATAGCCGACATCCAGAGACGTGTCGAAGGTGTCGTAGTCGCTGTTGGGGAACAGGAGGTCATCCACCGGAGTGACGGGAGCAGACGTCTCCGCAAAAGCGGGGATGATCCGTTGCGGCGCGTCTTGCAGCATCGTTCCCATCCCCTTGTTGTGGGCCGTGATGACGACGATGAGTTCCAGCTCGGGAAACATGAGGATAAACTGGCCGCCGGCACCGCGTCCGGCCGGGCAGCGATAGGTTCTGTCACCCACTTTGAAATCGTCTACCCACCAGAAGTAGCCGTAGTGAGACGTCCCGTAAGAGTGAGCCAGTGGACTGAGCGCGCGCTTGACGAAGGCCTCGGGAATGAGCTGTTTCCCCTGCCACTTGCCACCGGCCATCAGCATCATCCCGATCTTAAGCATGTCGCGTGAACGCATGCTGCAACCAGCCGCGGACTTTGGAAGTCCGCTCAGATCCTCCTGCCACCCGTAGTTGGTGATTCCCACCTTCCCCAGGAGCTCCGTTCGGATGAACGCTTCGGCCGACCCCGGCACGACCGCGTCAACCACCTGCATGGCGAGCGCGGGATCGGATGCCTGGTACTTGAATGCTATGTCTTTCTCCGGGATAGGCGCGGTGTTCTCCAGGTAAGCGCGCACCTGCCCCTGCCCCTTGAGCTGCGACGGGTTCTTCTTCAACGCTTTGACCTTCTGCCCGTCGAGCCGAATGCCCGAGCCCATGTGCATGGCATTGTCCAACGTGATGCGCTCGGCACCTTTTGCGATCTTCGAGCGGTCCACCTCCTTCAGAAAATCGACAACCGGCTTGTGGAGACCGTCCATTGAGAAGTGACCGAGTTGGATCGCCCGCCCGAGAGCCAGCGCGGTGTAGGACTTGGTGATCGACATCTGGTAGTGCGGGTAGTTCTGCCGTCCGCGCCGGTAGTAGGACTCGAACAGGAGCTTTCCCTTGTAACTGACGAGCAGGCTGTCGGTCAGGTGTTGGTCGTCCGTGTACCCGGCCAGCTCCTTGGCAAATGCCAGGACGAGTTCCCTGTTGCCGCCGTCGACACCGAGCTTGCCCACCGGGATTCCGTCCTTCAGGTCGGCCGGCGCGGTACTGATGTAGGGCTTCCCGAGGTACTCGATTTCCTTCTCTTTGGCATAGGAGACATCGGCGGCGTTCAGGTCGGTGACCTCGGGCGCAAGGCCGGTGTCGAGGGCGACGGCAGGCTTGCGCGCTTTCCCGGTCCCACGGGTATTGGTGAAGGTGATTTGGTCCACCAGGATGTGTCCCCAACCGCCCGTGTTGTGGTCGACTATCCGCAGCCGCGCCGTTTTGTCCTTGAGTTGCCGGACGTCGAACGCCTCAACCCGCAGGGACTCCGAGTTGCGCCCCGTGGCATGCCGCACGGGCCTGCCATCGACAAGTAGCTCAAGCGCCGTGTTGCGGTGCTGCCCTCCGCCGATCAGGAAGGTGATGTAGTCGTTCTCAATCGTGAATTCAGGAGACGTGAGGGAGCCTGTCGATCGATCCTGCCCCAGGAAACTGTTGACCATACCTCTGCCGCGCATGCCGAACACGCGCATCTGCTTTGGCAGCGTGCCTTTTGCAGGTCCCGTACCGAACGCCTTACCCTCCGCCTTCCACGCACCGTACGTCTTCCCTTCGAAATCCGCGAAGACGCCCCCAGCCGGTGCCGCGGCCCGTTCCGATGCACCCGAGACCCTTACGCGGAACACGGCGGATTCGCTCTGGTCGAGAGTGATGTCAGCCAGATAGCGACGCAGCTCGCAATCCAGGTCCGCATAGTCCGCCAGGTCGGATTCCACAACCCCCTGCCCCGACAACGATCCGAGCGTGGTTGTGCCGTCATCCAGATCACCGGGTTCGTAGGCCACGCTCACATCCGTTGGGGAGCCGGTCAGCCGGCGGTTGAAATCCAGGTTCAGCTCATCGATCCGCAAAACCCCCGCCGCGTGGTTCGTGATCGAGATAACCAGCGAATCGTCATCGAAGAGCTCAAAACTACCGCCCACGTCGGGAGCGCCCCCTACAGAAGACCCATACGACCCGTCGGTCGAGCCCTGTGCGCTGTTCAACCCGCCGGAACCGGCAACCGAAACGACGGCCGAAACCGAAGAGGTACTGACATCGGGGGTGCCGACGCCGGCAGTCCACCCGAGAAACGGCGCACGCGGTGGCGAAGCGACGCCTGATCCGGTGAGCGCTAGGTTGTCGAGCATCGATTTGCCGCCGGCTGAGGCATCGTCGGCCAAAATGGAAAAGACCGCTGTCTCCCCGGAAGCCAGTTCCGTGTCGGTGAGTGTGCCGGCCAGCGAAACGTCGTAGTCCGGATAGTCTCCGCTATCAACCACGGTCTGCGCAACGTTGTTGGTTTGAAGAAGCGTGACCGGACCGACTCCCAAATTGCCCGAATCATACGTCACGAGAAGGTCTTTCGGCGATCCCTCAAAGCGGCGGACAAAATCGAAGCGAAGCGCATCCAGGCGCAGGGGACCGGCGGTGTTGTTCAGCAGCGTCAGTGTGAACTGCACGGAATTCCGAAGCTTGAACGAAGCACCGGCGGTCGAAGCGCCGGTACCGAAGGAGCCGTAACTGCCGTCATCCGACCCCACCGTATCGGTCGCGCTCGCCCCCCTGTTCAGAGTCACATTCAAACCGGCAAGACCGGCTGACGAAGGCGCGGACGTCCCGCTTTCCCACGCCGTCAGGCGCTTGTAAGTCTCCGCTTCTTTTTCAGTGATGTCGACGTCTTCCTTCGCCTCCTCGTCGAAACGGAAGAGCCGCTTCTTCTGCAGGATGTACTCGTTGTCAATGATACGTGCGGCACGGCCGGAGACCAGCGGCATCGGTTTGGGCCGGCGTTTCATCTTGCCGTCGATCAGCGGCAACAGGCTGATGCCGTCGATCGGCCCGGCCTGGTCGGGCATGGTGACGCCGAGCAGGTCGAGGGCGGTGGGATAGAAGTCCATGGTGCAGGCGGGAACGGTGGTGGCGAAGGGTTTGGGGATTCTCGCCGGCCATTCGAGAATGCCGGGAACGCGCGTACCGCCCTCAGTCAGCCACTTCTTGCCACCGGGCAGCCCGCCGGTCGACAGGGGGAATGCCCCGCCGTTGTCGGAGCAGAACCAGAGCATCGTGTTGTCGGCGATTTTCATCTCGCGCAGGGCTTTGCGCAGTCGTCCCATGGCATGGTCAACGGCTGCCAGCTCGCCGTAGTAGTTGGCCTTCGCCTTTCCATGCGCCTCGTAGGGTGCGGCGTACTCGGGTGTCGCCTTGTGCGGACCGTGCGGAGAGGGAAACCACACCAGCGCGAGGAAGGGCTTCTCGGCTTTCGCCTGCTTGCCGATCCACGCGATCGCCACGTCCATGAGCACGTCCGCCGTGTCGCCTTCGCGTGGCGGAACCTGCTCGCCGTTGTGGTAGATGAATTCGTGGCCGATTTCATAGTGGTTGCCGCAGGACCACCATTCGTCGAAGCCCTGGTTGCCCGGGTGCCGCGGTTTCGGACAGAAGCTCTCGGGCAGCCCGCGACCGGTGCCGCCCGCGGCGTGTGGAATACCCCCGACATGCCACTTGCCGAAATGGGCCGTCGCGTATCCGGCCGTCTTGACGGCCTCGGCAATGGTCACCTCGCGTAGCGGCAAATCGTGTCCCCACGTCATGCAACGGTAGCGCAGCGGGCTGCGTCCGCTGAGACAGCTCGCGCGCGTCGGCGAACACATCGGATGCGCCGAGTAGAACCGGTCGAACCGAATCCCCGCCGCGGCCATCGCATCCAGGTTAGGGGTCTTCAGATGGGGATGCCCGTTGTAGCTCGTGTCCCCCCAGCCCTGGTCGTCCGTCATGCAGAGGACGATGTTGGGCTTTTCCGCCGCGGCCATCGCCGCCCCAATACCAAACGCCGCCAGGCTCAACATCGTCGCCCATCCACACGGATATCTTCTTCTCATGATATTGGCTCCCATCTCGGCGCGACAGCGTGTTCTCGACACCCATAAACGAACTCGCCTCCCCCTGAACACAATGCATACTCGCTGGTTGCCTTCACTCATGTCAACCAGGATACTTGGACATGCGTGCCGCATTGGACGAGATGGTCGCGCAGGAGGAGAATCCTATGAAGACGTTCGCATGGGTACTGCGACTGATGAAGGTGTTCCGAATCGCCGGTGAACAGTCGCATGGTCTGGCCCCCGCCAGACCCTGGGCGAGGTGCGGATGCGGGGGAGAATCCCGGCAAACGGTTTGCGTATCCCGTTCCGAGGTCCTAGTATGACGGTGTCCGAAAAGCCCCTGGAGACGGCGGTCCTCCGCCGTTACGAGCAAATGTGAGTGCACGTGGTGAAACAAAGGAGGAACTTTGTTCATTTCTGTTCCCGTTCGCGATGATCGCCGTCCTGCCTGCACTCGTCTTCGCCCAAAGTGAATTGCTGGACAGCTTCTCGCCGCCTGAGACCATCTCGATCGGCGACACGACAGTGCTGCAGGTTCCAGCGGACGCATCGA
>CAZKRK010000148.1:0-16845 GCA_964555035.1 uncultured Victivallales bacterium
CGGCCCATGACCTTTCAACAACCAAAAGGTGTCAAACGGAAATCAGGACGTGACATCTCTCTTCCACTGATAACTGATCACCGATTACTGATCACCGATAACTGATCACCGATAACTGATCACGGATTACCGCTAACTGCTCGTTTCAGGCTAATCGCCTCGGAAGCACGGCTCCCGGGGCGGGGCTACGCGATTTTCTTCAACGCGCTCGCGATGGCGCCCGGGGTGGCGTGCTGCCTGGTGACCATGTTCTTGGTAATGCGGATCGAGCCGTCGCCGCCCATGCGGGGGGCTTCGAACATGACTTCCAGCATTATGTTCTCGACGATCGCCCGCAGACCGCGCGCGCCCGTCTTGCGCTTGAGCGCCATACGGGCCAGCTCGCGCAAGGCGCTATCGGTGAAGCTCAGATCAATCCCCTCCATGGCCAGCAGCTTCTGGTACTGGCGCACCATGCAGTTGCGGGGCTCAATCATGATTCGCACCAGCTCGTCTTCAGAAAGATCCGCCAGGGAAGCCACCACCGGTAGCCGCCCGATCAGTTCGGGGATGAGACCGTACTTGATAAGGTCCTCCGGTTCGACGTGCAACCCCGGCCCCCAACCTGCGATGCGGCCCGTGTCATCGTCTTCGCCGCCGAAGCCGACCGTCTGACGCCCCGAACGACGCCGCACGATCTCGTCCAGCCCGACGAACGCCCCACCACAGACGAACAGGATGTGCTCGGTGTCGATCTTGATGTACTCCTGCTGCGGATGCTTGCGCCCGCCGCCGGGGGGAACACGCGCAACCGTGCCTTCGAGGATCTTGAGCAGGGCCTGCTGCACGCCCTCCCCGGAAACGTCGCGCGTGATCGAGACATTCTCCGTGCGTTTGCCGATCTTGTCGATTTCATCAACGTAGATGATACCGGTCTCCGCCCGGGACACGTCCATGTCGCCCGCCTGGATGATGCTGAGCAGGATGTTCTCGACGTCCTCACCGACATAGCCGGCTTCCGTCAGGGTCGTCGCATCGCAGATCGCGAAAGGCACGTCGAGAATGCGCGCAAGGACCCTCGCCAGCAGTGTCTTGCCGATCCCTGTCGGTCCGATAAGCATGATGTTGCTCTTCTCGATCTCGACATCGGCAAGCGCATGACTCTCGTCGAAGTGACTTTCCTGCATCAGGCGCTTGTAGTGGTTGTGGACGGCAACGGAGAGCACCTTCTTGGTGTGATCGTGGCCGATGACGTACTGGTCGAGCTCCTCCTTGATCTCGTGCGGCTTGGGCACGACGAGCGTGCGCGGCGGCGGTGGCGACGGCGACTCGGCGGCGAGCGGACCTTCCGCCTCAGGCACGTCTTCGTCCCCCAGCATGGCGTTGCAGATCTGGACGCAATCGCTGCAGATATTCACGCCGGGACCGGCGATTAGTTGCCGGTCCATGGCCTGGAGCTTGCCACAGAAGGAACAGAGGGGGCGTTCACGTGTCGCCATGGTTCGACCTCTTAGCTCTTGTCTTTACGGCTCTTCACGACCTCGTCGACCAGGCCGTACTCCTTCGCATCGTCAGCGGACATGAAGAAGTCGCGGTCCGTGTCCGTCGCGACGTCCTTGGCATCTTTGCCCGTATGGGCGGCCAGGATCCCGTTGATGCGATCCCGCAAACGCAGGATCTCATTGGCCTGGATACTGATATCGGCCGCCTGTCCCTGAACGCCTCCCCACGGCTGGTGAATCATGATGCGCGCATTGGGCAGCGCGTAGCGCTTGCCGGAAGCGCCCGCGGCCAGCAGGACGGCACCCATACTGGCGGCCTGACCGACGCAGTACGTGGCTACGTCGCACTTCACGAACTGCATCGTGTCATAGATGGCCAACCCGGCCGTAACCGACCCACCGGGCGAGTTGACGTACACGCTGATGTCCTTCTCGGCATCCTCCGCCTGGAGGAAAAGAAGCTGGGCTATGATCAGGTTGCTGATCTCGTCCGACACGGCCGTGCCGATGAAAACGATCCTGTCCTTGAGCAGACGCGAGTAGATGTCGTAGGCGCGCTCGCCGCGTCCCGTCTGCTCGACGACCATCGGCACCAGGGCCTGGTTGAACTCTTTCATCAGGTTGAGACTCCTTTCGAGTGAATGCTCTTTCGCCACTTGGGAACTCTAGCGCTTGATCTTGGCGTTCTCCAGCAGGAAGTCCAGCGTCTTGGCGCCGAGCACGTCGTGCTTCAGCTTCGCGATGCCGTCACGCTTTTCCAGTTCACCCCGCAACTGCGCAGGTGACATGCGATGCTGACCGGCCATGGCCTCGATGCGACTGTCCAATTCGCTGTCATCCACTTCGATCGACTCCGCGTCGGCGACTGCCCTCAGAATATAGGAGAGCTTCACGCGATCGGTAGCCGCGCGGCTGGCTTCGGCCATGATTTCCCTCTGGCGCTGCTCCAGTTGTTCCCGTCCCGCCCCGGCGGCCGTCATACGTTGAATCATCCCCCTGATGATCGTGTTGGTCTCCTCGGCCACGACTGCCTGGGGCAGGGCAAAGTCCGTCTTGCCGCGCAGGTGCTGGGCAATTTCTTCCTTGAGCCGGTTCTTCTCGCCCTCTTCGCGCGCTTCCGTAATGTCCTTGCGAAACCGCTCCCGCAGGCCTTCCTCAGTGTCCACCTCGAAGCGCTTGAGCATCTCCTCGTCCAGCTCGGGGCGCACCTTCTCGCGGATGGCCTTGACGTCTACGGCGTATGCGGCCTCCTTACCTGACACGCCTTTCTCAGGATGGTCCTCGGGAAATGCGATCGTGACTTCTTTCCCCTCTCCAAGCTCGACGCCGACAAGCTGTTCGCCGAGGCCCGGAAGCAACTCCTGCCGCCCCAGCACCATCCAGAAATCGGTTGCCTCGGCCAACGCCTTGTTCTCGCCCAGCAGCTCGCCTACAGGCTGCCCTTCGCACGTTCCCCTGTAATCGACACGAACCAGGTCGCCGTCCTTGACGGCCCGCCCCTCGACGTCTTCGTAGCGCGCGAACTGGTCAAGGACGTTGTCGATGGCCTCGGTCACATCCGCTTCGGTGACCTCGACCGGGCTCTCCTTTAGCGTTATCTTCTTGTACTTGGGCAACTTGAACTCGGGCGGTACGTCAACCGTCACGTTGAACGACAATCCGGTCTGCTTGTTGAAATCGACGTCCTTGACATCGACCAGGGCCTCCACCGGAATCTCCTCCGCGGAGATCGCTTCGCCGTAGATCCTGGGCAGCAGCCTCTCCTTGGCGTCTTCGACAATGTGTTTGGCATAGTGCTTTTCGACCACCGCGCCAGGCGCCTTGCCTTTGCGGAAACCAGGCAGTTTGCACGCCTTGGCATAGGCTTTCACAATTGCGGCATAGTCGTCCGCAACGGCATCCGCGGGCACCTGAATGTGCACGAGTTTGCGGCATGCCCCCGCGTCTTCAATTCTCACTTGCATCGTTTCGAATCCTCTTCAGTCGACTCCCCGGGCACGGGCGGTTTGCACACCCCGTGCGCCGAGTTAGAAAATGGCGAATCGGTATAATGCCCGCGAAGGGACACGCGGAAAAGCAAAAAGCGACTTATTCCTTCATGGACATCAGGAATTCGGCGTTGCTCTTTGTCTTCTTGAGGCGGTTGACAATCATCTCCATCGCCTCGACGGGCGGAACACCGTTGATGGCACGCCGCAGAATCCAGATGCGGCTGAGCTCGTCCGGATGAAGCAGCAGCTCCTCCTTACGCGTGCCCGACTTCTCGACATTGATCGCGGGAAACACACGCTTGTCCACCAACGTCCGGTCGAGGCAAAGTTCCATGTTGCCGGTACCCTTGAATTCCTCGAAAATGACGTCGTCCATTCGGCTGCCGGTTTCGACCAGGGCCGTGGCTATGATCGTCAGGCTGCCGCCGTGCTCGATGTTGCGCGCCGCCCCGAAGAACCGCTTCGGCTTGTGAAGGGCGTTGGCGTCGACGCCGCCGGACAGGATCTTGCCGCTGTGGGGCTGGAGCGTGTTGTAGGCCCGCGCCAAACGCGTGATACTGTCGAGCAGGATTACAACGTCCCGCCCGCATTCGACCAGGCGCTTCGACATCTCGATAACCAACTCGGCAACCTGCACGTGGCGCTCAGGCGCCTCGTCAAACGTCGAGCTCAGGACGTGAGCGGACGTATTGCGCGTCATGTCCGTCACTTCTTCGGGACGCTCGTCGATCAGCAGAATGATCAGGTACGCTTCCGGATCGTTCCTGGAAATACTGTTGGCGATCTTCTGCAGAAGGACGGTCTTGCCCGTCCGGGGCGGCGCCACGATCAGACCGCGCTGTCCCTTGCCGATCGGCGTGAAAAGGTCCATCACGCGCATCGAGATCTCCTGGGGTTCCCGTTCGAGGCCGAGACGCTCGTCCGGAAACAGCGGCGTCAGGTTCTCGAACGGAACCTTGTGACGCGACGCTTCGGGGTCGGCTTCGTTGACCTTGTCCACCCTCAGCAGAGCGAAGAAGCGCTCCTTTTCCTTCGGCTCCCTGATTTCGCCTTCGACAAGGTCACCGGTCCGCAGCGCGAAACGGCGAATCTGGGAAGGAGAAACGTAAATGTCCTCGGGACAGGGCAAATAGTTGCTGTAGGACGAGCGCAGGAAACCGAATCCGTCCGGCAGGATCTCGAGTACGCCCTTGCTGTTGATGATCCCGCCCTGTCGCGCATGCGCCTTGAGCAACTCGAAGATCAGCTCGTGCTTGCGGAGAGCCCCCAGGTCGACGAGTCCGTACTCGTCAGCCTGTGCGTTCAACTCGGGGACGGACTTCTCGTGCAGCTCCAGCAGGCTGAGAGGAGGTCCCTTCTTCTCCGGCCTCGGCTGTGCCTCCTCGCCCTGGCGGTTGTCGCCGCTTCCCCCATCCTCCCGTTGGCGATTGCCCCCGCCTCCCCTTGAGCGGTTGCCGTCAGAGTGCCTGCCGCCGCGGTGGGCGTTGCCGCCCTGACGATTGCGCCCTCGCGGCCGATGGCGCCGGCCGGACCCGTTGCTGCCGTCCCTTTCCGCCTTGCCCGACTTCTCAGACTTGCCGGGCCGGTCGGGCTTCTCAGACTTCTCCGTCCTCTCGGGCTTGTCGGGTTTCTCCGATTTGTCAGAGCGATCGGGCTTATCAGGCGCGTCCGATTTCGCTGACTTCTCCGGTTTGGCGGACGTTTCCGGCTTCGCGGGCGTTTCCGGCTTCACCGGGCTCTCTGTCTGTTCCGTCTTCTCTATATTCTCAGTCATCCCTGTCCCTGCCGTTTCAGAATAGACCCCAAAACCTCCAAGGTCCGCTCCCTGAGGAGCTCAATCCCTCCGTCGTTTTCGATCACATAGTCGGACAGTTCCGCTTTGCGGCTGTCGGACCATTGCGCGCCGATCCGCGCGTGAGCGTCCGCCTCGCCTATACCCCGCTTCATCAGTCGTTTCATCCGCAACGCCGGCGGCGATACCACGCATACAACCCCGTCCCATCCCTGCGCCAAGCCGGACTCGTGCAACAGGGGAACGATAACGGCCGCCACGGCGGTCCCTTCCGTTTCTCTGGCTTCAAGCCACTTTCCCCAACGCATCGCGACAACGGGATGCGTGGCGGCATTCAGACGCTTGCGCGAGTCTTCGTCACCAAAAACCACGGCCCCGAGCTTCTCCCGGTCGATCTCGCCGTTGCCGCCCAGGATACTTCCACCAAAAGAACGAACCACTTCTTCGTAGGCTTCGCCGCCGGGACGCATGACCTCGTGTGCCAGTTCGTCTGCCTCGCAGACCGCAACACCGGCTTCTCTCAGAAAAGAACCGACAAGACTCTTTCCACTGGCAATCCCTCCGGTGACAGCAAATCGCACCATGTGGCTACGGAAGTGAAATCGAAAAAACGAGTACTTAAGGAAGAGCGGAATTAGACGATTCAAGGAGAAATCGGCCACCGCCTATCGGGAACATCTGCAAGTAACGTACGCATATACCCCGAGTGCGTCAACAGAAAAAGCAGTCTTTTTTAACTTTTTTCGATCAGCAATCGCTGCTCAGAACAGGCTCGGCTCGCGCAGCTCGCGCGCCATGCGCTCGAATTCAAGTTCCTCGAACAGAGCCAGCAGCCGCTCGTGGCTCGCCGGGCGACGCGCAAGCGTGTGCCACGTGACATCGCAGTCGATGCTACGTTCCAGGGTGACGAGCCGCACATTCCGTTCCACAGTTGCACGTGACTCGGCCAGGACGTTGCGAATACGATCACTGGAAACTTCGTCCAATCGGTCCCATAGGCCCGCGAGGGATCCGAACTGCTTCAGCAGCTTCGCGGCTGTCTTCGCCCCCACGCCGGGAACCCCGGGGATGTTGTCCGACGAGTCCCCAACGAGCGCCAGCCACTCGACAACATGCTCGGGCAAGACCCCTGTTTTGCTTTCGATCTCCTCCACGCCGATGGTCTCGCCGGCCTTGGCCGAAGGCGCAATCATGCGCACGTTGCTGCCGACAAGCTGAAACAGGTCCTTGTCGGACGACGCAATCAGGATCCGCTCCGCTCCCGCGGCGCCCCACTCCGCCAACGAAGCCATGACATCGTCCGCCTCTTCGCGGTCAATGCGGATGCGGGCAATTCCCGCTGCGTCCAGGTACTCCTCCGTAACCGCCAGTTGCTCCCGCATCTCATCGGGCATGTGGGGGCGTTGCGCCTTGTAACTCGGCAGAAGCGACAGCCGCCGCTCGGGCAACCCGCCATCGTACACGACCGCCATGTGGGAAGGACGCCACTCCTGCTCGATCTGTTTGAGCGCCCTGATGAAGCCGAATACGGCGTTGGTCGGTCTGCCGTCCTTTGTGGAAAGGCTCTTTATGGCAAAGAAAGCGCGATAGATGGCCGCCAGCGCATCCACCAGAACAAGCGTCTTGTCTGCAGCCGGCAAGGGCCTACTCCGGAGGCGTGTCTTCGGTCACCGCCCCGGTCAGGATCTTCTCGAGGCGTTTCTGATCGTCACGCTTCAGAGGACGGCCGGCCGGATCGACCAGGCGCGCCGTGACGAAAATCAGCAGGTTGCGCTTCTCGGCCTCCTCGGTCCGCGAACGGAAGAACCGCCCCAGAACCGGGAGATCGCCCAGCACGGGGATCTTGTCGTCAATCTCGTTGCGGTTCTCCGTGATCATGCCGCCCATCATCACGGTCGCCTCGTTGTAGATGTTGATCGTCGTCGTCACGGAGCGCGTGTGGAAGAACGGTTGCTCCATGGGCAACATGTTGTCCGTCGTCACTTCGCTCTCGCCCGTAAGCGACGTCTGGAAGGTCTGATACTGCGATCCATAGTTGCGCCAGGTGGGCTCGGTCACCACCTCGGGCGCCAGTGTCAGGCTGATCAGTCCCGTATCCGGATTGACCTCGGGCAGCACGGTAAGGATGACCCCCACTTCGCGAGTCTCGAAACTGCCGGGCTCGACGACGGCGCCAATCGGCTGGCTCGAGCCACTCACGCTGCCGCCGGCATAGCCGATGATGGGTTCGACCGTGAACTCGGTCGGGTAGATGTACTCCGTCACGACCTTGATCGTCGCTTCGGAACCCGAGAGGGTCGTGACTTTCGGCGCCGAGAGCAGATCCGTGTTCTTCTTCTGCTGCAGGGCGTGAAGGACCATGCTCAGCTCGGGGTTGGTCAGGACGCTGCCGACGCGCACGAGATCGCTGGCGATCATAGCGCCCGACGACGCGCTGTCCGCAACCGAAAGGGAGTTCGCGAAACGCAACCCCTTTGTAAGGGTCGTCGTCCCGTCGGTAGCCACGATGCGCTCGCGGGCCGCCAGAGGTTTACCGAGAGAGGCTTTGCGAGTGGCGAGCTCGAACTCGTCGGTGAGATCCCACTCGAAGCCGACCGAGTCGAGGTCGGTCTGCATGACTTCGACAAAGCGGGCTTCGATCTCGATCTGGCTCGGCACGATGTCGAGCGCGCCCAGAACGTTCTCGAAAAGGGCCAGGTTGTCCAGAGTGTTCTTGACGACGAACTTGCCCATGCCCTCAACGTACCTGATCTGAGATCCGCGCGGCCATTCGACGCCCAGCCCCTGGAAGATGTTCGTCCAGTCGTCGTCGCCGCCGCCGCCGCCACCAAAGCCGCCACCGCCGCCAATAGCAATGAAATCGCCGCGATCGTCCGCGCCCCCGCCTCCCCCGCCGGCGAAGGCTTGCGTCATCCCCCTGAGTCGGTCGATGGCAGCCGGGTTGACGTTGTACGTGCGCACGAACAGGTCCGAATCCGGCATGTCGGCCGGCACGACCATAACCACGCTGCCTTTTACGCTGAACTTCAGGCGGGCTATGCGAGTCACGATCTTCAGCGCTTCCAGAACCGAGATATAGCGGGCACGGAACGTAATCAGGGGCACGTCACCGGCGGCGCCGCCTCCGCCGCCCCCACCGATCTCTTCGGCAAACGGGTCCAGCTCGGCCTCCGGGGCAGGCGCAGTGTCGTCGGCGCCGGTGCCGAGATCCAGAATAATGTCGACGCCCTTCTTCTCGTCTTCCGCCCGGTCGAGCTTGTCATCGTATTCAATGCTGGATTCCGACAGGAACTCGATCACATCGTGGATGTTGGCCTGGCGGAAGTCGATCTCGGGGATCTTGATCTCGGCCATCTTCTGCAGCATCTTCTCGCGCTCTTTCATCGCCTCTTCGTCTTCCGGCGTGCGGCGGCGCCCGCCTTCCTTGATGTCGAATTCCTGTTCCAGCAGGCCGTAGTCACGCGAGTTCCACGTGTCCATCAGCTCGTAGAGCATGTCTTCGCGCGTGGTTTCGCGCTCCATCTCGGCCCGGTCCAGGCGCCTGGATGCCGTCTTGTGAAGATAGCGCAGGGCTTCCGTGTTCTCCGCGTCCCGTTTAAGGACGCGCTCGAACATCTCGCGCGCCAGGTCGAACTCGTCGACTTTGTAGTGCTCCCGGCCCTTCTTGAGCAAGTCGTCTATCTCTTTCTCGACCGTCAGAAAATCATCTTGTCTCCAGCGGGGCTTGTACTTCGGGGGCGGGAGTGGGTCAGGGGGTCTCTCCAACTCGGCAATCAACTTGCTCGCCTTGGGATGACCGTTGCGCTTGCGGGCCTCGCGGGCTTCGCGGAGGGCATCCTCTTTCTCGCCGCGTTTCGCCAGGACTGCCGCCCAGCGGTAATAGGCTTCCGGCAAGCCGTCGGCCAACCGCTGACGGGCATCTGCCGTCTCGGGCCGGCCACCAATGAACTTCTCGGCCTCCAGGTACATGCGAATGGCGGTCTGGTAGTCCTTTTCCTTCATGGCCAGCTCGGCCGCCGCAAGACTCTGGAGCCCGTGCTCCTCCTCGGCCTGACGACGCAGGCGTTCCTGGATTATCACGTCCATGACAGAGCCTTCGTCACCCCCGCCCAGCACCGGGCGCCGCTCAGGCGGCGGCCGCGGCTCTTCCTCGAGCGGCGGGACTGTCCCTTCTATGAGGGGGTCCGTGCCGAGTGCATCGCCACCAAACGGATCGGCTTCGGCCGCACCCTCGGCCTGGGCCAGTTCAACATTCCCGTCCCCCGTACCGCTGTCGAGAACCGACGGCGGATTCTCGCCGGCCGTAGGATCGGCGTCAGCGGCGAGCGCGTGCCCCGCCGCCAGGATCGCGCAAGTAAAAAACGCAATAACGTACCTCGTATTACTCCGCATCAATAGTCTCCTTGAATCAAAAGACGCAGGCAGTCCGCCCACGCCTATTGCTCTTCATCGTCATCGGCCGGCTTGCTTCCGCCCTTCGTAACCGTAAACCTCTTGGTCTCGCCTTTCCGAGTTAGTACTACAGTATCTTCCTCGCTGTCAATCGCTTTGACCTCGTAGGTCCCGTCGCGCAGCTCGATCGTGTCGCCGACTTCGAGATCCTCAAAGGTAAGGTCGTCGAGCTCAAGCCTCAGGGTGGCGCGCGGCTCGACGCGCACCCTGGGCTGCTGAAAGACCAGGGTCACGGTCTTGTTGTCGCGCTCCCGCACCAGGTCGACTTCGGACACGTCTCGCTTAACCTCTTTACCCAGGCTCTCCCTGAAGACCATCACGGACTTCTCGCAATAGGCGCCCAGCTTGAACCCGCTGTCTCCGATCTGCTGCCCCAGGACCACGAAATAGGTTCTGCCGGCGTAGTTCATCTGGAACTTGAGCTTGCCGTCGCCCATCTTCACTTTGCCCTGGAAGAGCATGCGGAACTGGACGGAGCGCGTCTCGACCACTTCGACCAGCACGATCAGGGGCGGGAAGTCCGTCCCGTCGTGCGGATCGGTGCCGCCCTCGAACTCCTGCAAGTTGGTGAACTTGTCGCCGTCGGGATCCTGATCGGCATCCGACGGGTCATACTGATCCAGCTTGTTCTCCTTCTCCCAGTCGTTGGGCATGCCGTCTTCGTCAATGTCCGAAACAAACTTGACTTTGACTTCCTGCGGAGCTTTCCCGCACCAGGTACACGCGTTCGTCACACTGAACTCGACCGGCCTAAGGCAATGGAAATCGAAACAGTAATAGCGCTTTTCCGGAACGAAAAGCTGGCTGTTGGTGGACACCTGCATCGTGTGCGGGCGGCGGATCTCCCCCAGGGCCTTTTCGTACGGCTCGGGGCTCATGGCCTCGGCATTCGGATGCGCAGGTGTCTTGCGCTCGATTTCGGCCTTGTACGCTGCCTGCCTCTTCTTCATGACGCCGATCTGCACGGCCAGATATACGAGAGAGCCAAGCAGGGCGAGCATCACCACCACCGCGATCAGCTTGTCGTAGTGGGCCTTGAACCGCTCACCTGTGTCCTTGATCGCCATTACTCGTCCTTCTTGCCTTCCCGCGCTTCTACCTTCGCAATGCCGAACCAGTAGACGTCCACGTCCAGGGTAGCCGTCATCGGTTCCTCGAGCTCCAGCCCGCAGACAAGCCGCTGCGCCCGCGTCAACTTGTTGCTGCCGACAATTATCTGGCCTTTCGGCGCGGCGGGTCGGAACAGCCCGTCCTCGTCCTCTTCGTCCTCTTCGTCGTCGACGAGCCTCGCGGCGTTTCTCACGTCGGGAGTGCTCTTTGACACCTTCACGCCGGTCACAACCACGAACTGGTCGTGCCTGGCCAGGCGGTTCATGATATTCAGGAGAGGCTCTTCCTTGACCTGAACCTCGAACGTGAAGTGGAACTTGGCAAAGAGGTTCGTTTCGCCGATAGCGCCGACATCCTTCATATCGGCCTTGTCGGTCTCGAACTCCTCGCGTGCGATGTCGACAATCCGGTCGACCTCCTCTTCGAGCAGAACGAGTGTCAGCCCCTCAACCACGAGGAGCTGCTGCGTGAGCCGCGACACGTGAACCTGATCGGGACGGGCAGCGTCCTCCGTAAAGTAGCGGCCGAACCCGAACGCGAAGTTCTCGGCGACCTTGTGAGTCGTCTCGTCGTCAGGATTCGGATTGGCCCGGGCGGTGAGCTGCCTGACCTTCTCCTGGAGCATACTGATGAAGGCGGACGGGCTTTTCTCGCGGTCCGGCACGATCTGGTCCCTCCTCAGCTCGGAGTGGAGCTTCTGCTTCCACAGGGCCAGCAGCTCGGCGTTTTCGCGCTCGATCTTGACGTTGTCTTCGCACGGGAAGGGATTGCGGGCATAGAGACGGTCGAGCTCGCCGCTGGCCGACTTGAGCTGCGTCTGGACATCGTTCAGTTTCACGATGCCACGATAGAGCAGAAAACCCGCCACCAGCAAAAGCACAACCGCCACGCCGGCGGCCGCAAGAAGTATGACTTTCTTCTTCTTCATTTCGTAAGAACTGCCCGGTCTACGCTCAGTCCTCTTCCTCCTCGGACTCCGCGGCTCCATCGATCGCCAACAGGACCGGCGTTTCCAGGTGGAGCCGCACCGTGAATTCGCGCTCGTAAGCGCCGGTTCTCATCGGGACTTCCTTGGTAATCTCCGTCTCGTCCTTGAAGCTCCGCATCTGGCGCAGCCGATCGCGGAATTGCTCGATGGCAGTCGGTCCGCCCACCTCTTCCACCTGGTCCAGCTTATCGTCAAACCCGGCCAGAGAAACGTCAATCGCCTTGATCGATTTCTGCGGTTTGGCGTTGTACCTTCTTCTCTTCTCAAGGACCGGCTCGACTGCCGTGACCCACATGCCGTCCAGCTTGGCCGCCAGTATGCTCTCGAAAACGCACGCCCACTGGGTGCGCTGGTCCACCAGCGCGCGCAGTATCCGAACGTCTCCGTCCACGGCGTCGCGGTCGTTCACCATCCGGCTCATCCGGCGTTGCACCAGCATGAGGTCGTCTATCTTATCGCGCACCACGGCATGCTGCCGTTCAAGGGCCGCGCTCATGCGATGGGTATACCCCCACCAGCAGAGCATGATCAGGGCGACGCCCACGGCGCTCAGTGCGAAGAACGGTTGACGCCGCTGCATGGCCCGTTCACTGACCAACTCCGGCGGCATAAGGTTGATCTCGACCGGGCAGGTCAAAGACCGCCGCAACGCCAAACCCACCACCTGGCTCAGAAGCTGAATATCCGCTTCGACCCGCGCCGTATCCACCTTCAGGCCGACGGAAACGCTGTTGAACGGGTTGAGAAACTCAACGGCCACCTTCAGCTTCTCACGGAAAAAGGTGTCCATGTGGGGAATGACCGAAGACCCGCCGGTCAGCAGCACGAGGGAAGGGGCGCTCCCTCCCTGCTGGCTGCGATAGAAATTGATGGATCGGTTCACTTCGGCGTGCAGGCGGGTAACCACGTTGCGCGTAATCTTGGAAACGCGGTCGGCAATGTCGTCGTCAGGACCGGCATACACGCCGCCGAATGCCACGAACGAGTGCTTGAGCTTCAGTCCTTCGGCTTCCTCGAAGGAAAGGTCGAACTCCTTCATGATCTCGTGCGTGACGGTCGAACCCGCGGTCGGAATGCTGCGACTGAAGATTCTTCCCTCTTCGATAAAGATCAGATTCGACGCCCGGGCCCCGATGTCGAGCACCATCGTGCAGCCTTCAAGGTCGGGATAATTGAAGCGAACGGCATTGTACAGCGCCATCGAACCGACATCGACGATCTCGGGATCGAGATCCGCGCCCTGCACGCAGTCGGTCATGCGCGTGACGTGATCCGTCTTGGCCGCGACCAGGAGAACGTTCAGCTCGCCTTCCTCCGTGCCGCCGACGAGCTGGAAGTCCCACACCACTTCGTCGATCGGAAACGGCACGTTCTGCTCCGCCTCGTAGTGAATCATCTGGCGGATCTTGTCGCCCGAAACGGGTGGCAGTTTGACATAACGCGGAAACACGGCCTGGCCCGACATCGACAGCAGCAACGGTCCGGGCTTGATGCCGGTGTCGCGCATGACCTCCTCGATTGCCGAGACGATGAAGGGAGTCGAGTCCGTGTCCGATTCGGGATCGATGCCAAGCTGGCTGATGCCGTAGTTGGTCAGTTCCGGGGCGCCGCCCTTGCCCGCGATGAACTCGGCGAGCACAATGCGGCTGGCGCCGATGTCCAATGCCAGGATGCGATCGGACTTAAACACGGGGCTGCCCCCCCTGAGATACGCACGCGGAAACGCTCATCAATCCCTCTTGATCCACTCGTGGTCGTCGATGTTGAGCAAGGCCCACGGAGACTCGCTGCGAGTCAGGAGCTGTCCGTCCCGAACCGTAACCTTGACCCTGTCGCTCTCCAGAACGGCCGGGCTGTCCCACCATTCGTCCGGAAGACTTATCGAAGCCTCGCTCTCCTGCGCCACGACTTCGCCGTCGAAGGAGACGACCACCGCAACCGCAACCGGTTCGCCGTAGCGTTCGACGGTACTGGGGCGCAGATACACGCAGCTGTAGTGTTTCTTGCCGCGCTCTACATCGACGTACCTGACGACACGGCGATAGAGGTTGTAGACGTTCTCGTTGGCCTCCTTTGTCCGGCACATCACGTAGTACGCGAAGGCGAGCTCGTCCGCCCAGTCCTCTCCATCCGTGTCGTATTCCGTGCGGACTTCGACCCACTCGCGGGCCTTCTTGACTCCGCGATGAACGTCAGACTTGTACTCCGGGGTCCGTACCAGGTTGTCGCGCCCGAGACCCTTCAAGCGCCTGATCTTCACCTCCACCGGGGACTTCTTGCGCATGACCGGTCTGCCTGAAGCCGGACGCTGGGCAAGCACGAAGCCCGCACCCGCAAGTCCGACGCACCCCAAAACAACAAGCAACCTTGTTCCATAGTCGAAACGCTTCATAGCACACCCCTTAATGTAGTGGAGCGGATAAGATGGTCCGATAAGCGATGGACCACACTGTAGAGGGAGGTTGGCGAAAAAGCAAAGCAAAAAAACGTGTTGTGAGTGAAGTTTTCCCAGCCGCAACGGCAGACACGGCGGAAAAGGTTAATCAATGAGAGAAACACCATGGCGCCTCCAATCGTGGAATTGAGATAGCGAACGAAAAAATCAGGTTGACTTGGCCGCGCGGGTGCGATATTGATATGGGTACAACGTGAATCCTGCAATGTGGACCGCGGTGGCGATGCGCTGTCGGTCAGGTTTTTGCAAAAACACAAATGGAGGTGGCAATGAAGGGAAGAAACGCATCCGTCAGCAAGAATCGGACAATCGCATGGATAGGTGTGGCCTGTGTCTGCCTGGCAAGCCACGTGCTGGCGAATACAACCAATGACTTCACCGGCACTGGAACGTATACGGAAGATTTTGAGTCAATCGCAAGGGATACCCTGTTGACCGGCAGCGGCGGCTGGTACGGCGTATCGAACGCCGTCAAGGTGGTCGAAGGCGATCCGGGCTGGCTGTTCAACTTGCCCCTTCCCGGCAGTGCGCATACGAACGCCCTCGAGCTGACCGAGGCGGTTTCCAATATCTTCGTTGTGGGCGAGACTGAAGAGGGGTCAGTTAGCGGCAGCGTGCACAACCCGCCCTGGGTTACCAAGGAAACCTACATCGACATGATGGTCAACCCCGTCCCGCGCGACAGCGAACCCACGGGCCTGGACAGCAACGTGCAAGTGGCCGTCTACCTGGACTCCGAGGGCTACCTGAACATCTACCATCGCTACTTCCAGGGCTGGAACGTGAAACCGGATCCCGGCCCGGGTTCCGAAGCTGAATGGACCAGGCTGACGGACGCTGACCCGATCCCTACCAACGTATGGTTCCGGCTGACCATCACGATGGGCTACCTTCTGGACCCGTGGGGCCCCGGCTTCCCCAACAAGTTCGACACCTTCTACCAGGTACAGATCAACGGCGAAGCTCCCCTCGAGGGCCCGCTTGCCGTGAGCAGCCTGCCGTCCTACGACGCACTCCAGGCGAACAGCGGCAACAGCCACACCGGTAGCTGGTTCCTCGTTGCCAACACCACGCTCGATGAAGGCAACCTGCGCTACTGGCTGTCCTCTATCGCCACCGAAGGTCCCGGCATGATCGACGACCTCGTAGTGGTCACCGACAGCAATAACCTGGGCCAGGTGATAGAAACCTACGGCGTGGACGCCGCCACGTACGGCCAAGTCGGCATATCCGACCCGGGCGGCGACGACGACGGCGACGGCTACCTCAACTGGGAGGAACTGGTTGCCGGCACGGACCCGGGCAACAAAGACTCCGTATTCGAGGTAACGAGTGTGGCAAAGCTCGGGGGTGCCAGCGTCGTGACCTTCTCTGCCTCCAACGCGTACAACGTCGACGCGCAGGTAACGATGCTGAGAACCACCAACGACCTCGCTACCGCCACCAGCGGCGACTGGCAGCCGATTGGCAACGTACCGGCCGGCGATGGCGAGTTCACCGACAACGATCCTCCCGAGGGAGTGGCTTACTACAAACCCTCCATCGGCTGGACCTACTGAACCGACCTGAACTCGAACGCGGCGTGATCGCAAGATCATGCCGCGTTCTTTTTTGTGACTACCCTTTTGCACGGAGAACAGCACTATGTCCACCCATACCGACACCGCCCGCGGCACCATGACCCTCCTTCTTCTCGCGAGCATGACGGCTTTGTGTCTCAACGCCTTCGGAGACACTTCCGGCAAGAACAGGGGACTCGACGCCTACGCCCTGTCGAAAGGCCCAAGCGCCCTCGCCGGCGTGAAAGACAACCTCTCCGGCATCACCTGGTGCGGAACCACGAAGACACTCTTCACCGTCCAGAACGGTCCCACCCAGATCACGGAGCTGACCTCGGAAGGCGAAGTCAAGCGTACGATCGCCCTGGCCGGGTTCGACGATACCGAGGGCATCGTCTGGCTGGGCGGCTCGAAGTTCGCCGTCCTCGAAGAACGCCGCCGCCAACTGACCGTCTTCGACATCAAGCCGGGAACCACCCGCATCGCACGCGGTGCCGCCTCAGCGCATACCATCGAGCCCAAACCCCAGGACAAGAAGAAGGTGAACCTCGGACTCGAAGGCGTCGCGTTCGTCCCGAAGGCAAACGAGATCTTCATCTGCACGGAGAAGTCGCCCCGCAAGGTGTACCGGTTCAAGCTCACGGACTCACCGAAACCGACCAAAGCCTGGGATGCCCAACAGAATAGCTTCGGACTGTCCGATCTGGCCGGTCTGGCCTACGACGAGGCGACCGGACACCTGCTGCTGCTCAGCGACGAGTCGAAAGCCGTGGTCGAAACAACCACCGACGGCAGGGAAATCTCGCGGCTGCGGCTGACAGGCGACGCGGCCCTCCCGCAGCCGGAAGGCGTCACCATCGACGACGACGGCAAGGTCTACGTCGTCAGCGAGCCAAACCTGTTCTGCGTGTTCGTTAAGAAGTGACGGCGCACTTCGATCCCCCACGGATACCACCGGTCTGCCCCTCACCCGCCTCCGCTGCGCTACGGCGACCTCTCCCCCGAGGGGAGAGGTGG
>CAZKRK010000149.1:0-16604 GCA_964555035.1 uncultured Victivallales bacterium
GCTCGTAACGGCGGAGGACCGCCGTCTCCAGGGGCTTTTCGGACACCCTCTAGCTCGACCGAAAAGGTCCACGTGCGAAGCTCCGTAGGGCGGTGCTCCCGCGCCGCCCTACGGTCACTCTCCAAGACACACGAGCGAAGCGTTTTCCAGCGGCACAAAGAGCCGCGTCGCGGTAGCGGCCATGCCGTCCCAGGCGGGCCGCGCCGGCAATGGCTGACTCCGCCTGATCCCGTCACGTGTGACCGTGAGAAGGACGGGGCCCTCCCCCACCCCGGCAACGTAGACCGCCTGGCCGGCACGCAGCATGGCACGCGGAAACAGCGGGAGCTTCACACGCCACAGGGGCTTGGGCGCCGCGGATTTGGCGAAGTCGGGCTGCCGGTTGCCCGGATCCGCCGGATTCGGCCGCGGCACCGCAACCAGCTCGTAGGCAACCGGTCCCCGCTTTCGCCCCTGCTGACGGATGCACCACACGGTCTTCTCGTCGAAACTCATCATGACCCCGTAGGGCACGCCAATCTGCTTCTGCAGGATCCAGGGATAAGACACCGGTGTTCTCGCAAAGTTGCCCGTCCCCAGGATCCAGTACGAGCGATTGTGCTGCGTGTCGTCGAGAAGCGACGACGTCGACATCAGGTGCGGAGCAACCGAATCCCGCGGTTCCAGAGCGGCGTCAAACGCCATGTGGCGCAGAAAGACGTCACCGCCACGTGCGCTCATCACGTCGACCCGCAAACCCGACATGGAAAACGAGTCGCTCTTGTCGGGAGCCACAAAAGTCAGGTAGTCGAGCCAGTTCTGGTTGATTTTCTTCGCGTACTTTGCGGCATCCTCCGGCGGATCCATAGCGCCCGCCGGGGTGCTTGTCACCGTGCGCCGGTGCAACACCTCGCCGGTAGCCACGTCCAGGCCGTAGATGTCGATGCCGCCATCCAGGTATGAGGAACGACCGGCGCAGACGTAAGCCGTGCCGGCATGAACCAATACCGCGCCGTGCACCGGCCACACCGACTCAACCTGTCCGAAGGCGACTGTATTCACGCGGGCGCGGGCGGCCAGAAAACGCCAGACCAGGGCTCCGTCCGACGCGCGCAGGCAGTAGACCCAGCCGTCACGTGCACCCAACAGCAGGCTCCCGGCACCGGCTGCGTACGTGGGCGGCGAGTCGATCCCACCCCCGGCCCTGAACTGCCAGACCGTTTTTCCCGTCTTCAAAGACAACGCGTGCAGCGTGTGCCGGTCAGCAACGCCCCTTGAGACGGCAGTTCCGGAGAACGGGTCTCCAGACCCGTTCGGAACGGCTCTGGGGAGCCGTTCTCCGGATGGCTCCGAACGAGCCCCGGCAAGGAGCTCTCGGTCGGCCGAAGCGACAAACACCTTGCCGTCGCCGACACTCACGGCACTGAGTTGCCCTCCCGGATCCGCGGACCACACCATCCTCAGACCGTCCGGCAGTGCCTGGGGACAGCTTCCAGCTCTCTCGTTGCTGCCGCGATAGGTCGGCCAGTTCTGAAATGCTGAAACGCTGGAACGCTGAAATGCTGAAACGCTGGAACGCCGAGATGCCGAAATGTTGGGAACCTGACCGTACGCGGGCCCCTTCTCCAGGCGTTGCGGGTCCGGGATGGCCGGCGCTTGGGTCCGCGCGTCTCTGCCTGCCACGGCCCAGAAGCCGAACAGCTGCGCCTCCATGTAGCAGCCGCAGGAGTGAGGCGGATTGTAGATCAATCCGTTGGCCGGTGTGACACCGATCGTGCAGGTCGAACGCAGCCAGTTGTTCCGGGAGTGACCGTCGCCCTCCAGGTCAAACATCTCCAGGCCGCGCTTTGGCGTCATGACGTAACGGGTAGTGGCCTTGGCCGGATAGCAGCGGTAGTGGTGCCCATCGGTCCACAGCTTGCCGAGCACATCGCGCGTCTGCCGCACCCTGCCGGTACGCAGATCGCGCGGTTGCGCATAGTCCGGCCCGAGCCACACCGTGTCGCCGACCACGTAGTGTTCGCCCGGCTTGCGGTCATCGATGCTGGGCAGGTAGTCCGTCGTCCACAGCACGCGTCCCTCGTCAACCGACAACGCCGAGAGCTTGCCCCCGTAATCATGCACGCGGGCGTGCGAGCCCTTGTAGATGTGGGCGTCACGGGACAGCACGTTGGGGTCCTTGCCGCCATGCGACACGAGCACGACGTCCTTCGCTACAATCAGCCGCTCGTGCGTGGCCACGCGCCTCTTCATCACGGGTTTCCGATGGGAAGATGCCGCCCACTCCCAGGTCAGCACGCCCGTGTCCCCGGCCAGGCAGCACACGCGCTTGTCCGTCCGAACAAAGACGCGCCCGCCCGCCGCGGCCAGGGTCAGCCGCACGATGGATTCCCTCTCGCCCGCACGCCAGGTCCAGCGGTGCTTTCCCGTTTCCGCGGATGCGGAGACGACCGCGCGACCGATGACGACGAACACCCCCGCCCCGTCCTTGACGACCTCCGTGTATCCCGTCGTTTCGGCACAGCTTCGGAGCGTCTGCCCGGTTCGGCCGTCTACGACGCTCAGCGGCTCTCCCGGACCAAGCGGCGCGTACACGTTCTGCTCGTCCACGACCATCGTGCGCCACACCTTTTCAAGCGTTCCCCGCTCAACCTTCACCGGTTTCTTCCAGAGGAGGATACCGTTGAACGCATCGCGTGCCTGCAGGAACCAGGTTCCCGGTTTCGTCATATCCGAGGAGGGCGTCTCATCGATTATCGTGTAGATCCGTCCCCCGGCCGTCAGCACGGGACGAACCGAGGGGTTGCCGCCCTTGTCAACGTCGTGGTGCCGTGTCCACTTGGGACCGGCCAGCCACTGCACGTGCGCGGGCGGTCCCACGAGGGAGTCCCGGGCCACGGCGTTGTTGTCGGCGCCATGCAGGAAATGGGTCCAATTGTCGATCGTTGCGGGCCGGGGCTTGTGGAACCGCTCGAGCACGGCATCGGACGAGCCCTTCAGAATAACGGCAACGCCGCCCGGTGCGAGCACGCGCAGCATCTCCCGGCGCAGCCCGTCGGACGGTCCGCCGACGCTGACAATGGCGTTCACGAGGTTGTCCACGTATGGCAGATACTCACCGTCGAATGCATCCGGCGCGTGCACGACCCGCGCGGTCTGCCCCCGAAGCGCCGGCAGCCACTTCGCCTCATCGCATCCAAGACAGACCGCCAGCCCCGGCGGCAGCTCGTCGGGCGAGAACGCGGCCGCCGCCCGGATGCGGGTGGCGGGAATGAGTGTGAACAACAGAAGACCGACGGCAAGAGAGCTTCTCTTCATAATACGGACAGACTACCTGCAGAGCGGACCTGTTGTAAGAAGAAAGATCGCGGGCGGCTGGCTGTGCCGAGCCGCCCCCGGACGATGCAAAACCGCTTCGAGAGCGACTCGACAACCGACCAGTCCGCGGAACGGGGAGTGACACGGCGCATTGACCGAGCCGCTTCTTTCTGCAAAGATGATCACTATGTGGATCGGTTCAATGAACACCAAACACCATGCAACACGGGTAGGTCGCACATGAGGAAATCCCTCCGTATTCCGAATCGCTGGGGCGGTGCCGGGATCGTCTGCTTGGTGTTGGCGGCCACGATATGCGAGACGCTCGCGGCGGACCGCGTCAAGGAGAACAACAGCACCGCGCTGAATGACGGGGCAAGCTGGGTGGGGGGTACGGCGCCGGGGAGCGGCGACGTGGCGGTGTGGGACAACACGGTCTCGAACGCCAACACCACCGTGCTCGGCGGCAACGTGTCCTGGGGGGGGATCCGGATTGCGGACCCCGGCGGACCGGTCACAGTCGACGCCGGCAATACGTTGACGCTGGGAACATCCGGCATCGATATGTCCTCTGCGTCGAACAACCTGGAATTTCGCCCCGGCGTCAGGCTTGACGGCAGCCAGACCTGGACCGTCCACACGAACCGCGCGCTGGCGGTTGGCGGCAGCGTCACGACCAAGAACGGCATCACGTTGAATGCAAACGGAGATGTCAGTGTTCCCGGCACGCTTTCGACTCCGAAAAAGGCGAGCGCCACCTGGAATGTCAACGGGACGCTTTCCGCCGGGGCAATGACGGGCGCCTATACGGGCGACAACTGGGGCTCCCGAACCGTCAATTTCAACGTCAACGCCGGGGCCTCCGCCACCATCGGAACGATGACCATCTCTCGAATCGGCTGGTGTCAGAGCACCACCGCGAAAACCTACATCAACGTCAAAGCCGGCGCCGAGCTGACGGCTATCACCATTCAGGGGCACAAGAACGACCACGGCGCGGTGGGCTCGAAGAATGTTCAGCGCTACCTCAACGTGACCGGCGGACGGCTCACTGCCACGACGATCAACCTCTCCCAGGGGGGAGACGGCGATGACGGCGTCAGCGGCAACGTACGCCGGGTGACGCTCAACAACGGCACACTGGCCAACCGGCCGTCCGGGAACCTGTCGGTGGACTCCCGCACGCGGATCCGGCTGCTGAACAACGCCACAATTGAGGCCACGGACGGCCGGACGATTGATGTCTACGGGACGATCTACGACAGCGGCAACCTGACGAAGACGGGCACCGGCTGGCTGAACGTTCGCAAGAACCCCACCTTTGCCGGAACTACCACGGTCAGCAACGGCGTTCTGCAGCTCCGCGACCTCACGTCGTACCCCTCCGCGATGACCATCCGCGGCGCCGGAGACAACTCGGCCTCCGTCCGCTGCAAGTATTACGGGACCGCCAGCCGGACCTTGAACGCCGGCACGATCGCCCTGGACGGTGGCCGTCTCGACTTTCAGGCAGGGAACCACTATCTCGTTCTGGACAGCAGCACCCCGATCGTGAATGCGGCGGATACGTCTTCGTTCATCAACGCGTATCCCGGCGGAAGCGGGAACTCGGGCCTGTTTCTCGACGGCGGACTGCAGGGCACGGGAACGGTGACGCTCGCTCCCAATACCGTGGGGTCCGGCATCAACCTGCGCAACAACACCACCACCTTCAGCGGCACGCTGATCGTCAACGGGACGGCAAGCACGACGCCCGGGGCGGGCAGCGGCCTCGGCGTCGGGGGTTGCACAACCGGCCTTTCGAATGCGGACGTCGAAGTCAACGGCACGCTGGAGCTGAACAAGAGCACCGACAGCTTGAGCTGGGCCAATACGGGAGCCGGCGCGTTTGCGGTGGGAGCTCTGAGCGGCTCGGGGGTTGTTGTCGGCCACAACGACGCGACGCTGACTACGGCCTTCAGCGTCGGAGCGAACGGCCATGACGGTACCTTTTCCGGCGTGATTGCCGACGGCGAGAACAACACACTGAACCTGGTCAAGAGAGGAACGGGGACGCAGACGCTCACCGGGGAGAGCACCCACACGGGCGGCACGACGGTGGAGGACGGGACGTTGATTCTGGGCGATTCGGGCACCCTCGGGGGTGGCTGCCATGACGGCGCCCTTGCCCTCTCCGCCGCTGCAAGCCTGTTCGTCCACGACAGCTCGGCGGACCAGGAGTTGAGCGGGGCTATCGACGGTAGCGGGGCCCTGCTCAAGACCGGCACGGGCATGCTGACCCTCTCGGGGGCCAACGGCTACTCGGGAGCAACGGTCGTCAGCAATGGCACGCTGGTAGTGGTCGCCGGCGGAGCGTGCTCCAACAGTACGGTCCGAGTCAGCGGGGCGACGAACGCCACGCTGACGGTGCGCGTGCGCGACCAGGCCGCTCAATGGCCCTGCGCGGGGCTGACCTTCGAGGCGGGGACGAATTCGCTGGAGTTCAACTACAACCTGGTTGTGCCCGGCACCTCGTCAGCCCCGGTGCAGGTCGCCGGCGACGTGGCGTTTGACGGCGAACCGGGCGTGACGATCGCGACCCGTCGCCTTCCCATCGGCACGTATCCGCTGATCGCCTGGGCGGGCACCCAGAGCGGCACGGTCCCGACCAACGTGACGCTGCCGGCACGCATTGCAGGCGAGCTGGGGCTTTCGGGTGACGGGCATACGCTGCTGCTGAACGTCACGACCAATTTTGAGCCGCTGTCCTGGGCAACGGGCGACGGGCAGTGGGATGTCGACATCACCCAGAACTGGAAGGACAACGCAGGAACGCCGAGGAAGTACCTGGAAGGCGTTCTGTGGGGCGACTCGGTGCTATTCGAAGACAGTCAGAGCGGGACCTCGCCAATCACGGTGACGCTGAACACCAACGTCAATCCCGGGATCGTGACGGCCGACAACACCGTGAAGGACTTCACCATTACGGGGACGGGCGGCATTGGAGGGGGCACCGGGCTGACGAAGGATGGCGCAGGCACCTTGACCCTGGAAACGCCGAACACCTTCACAGGCGACACCACCATCGGGGGCGGAAAGCTCAAACTCGCTTGCGCCGGGGTTCCCTTCGATACCGGCATCCTCTCGCCGGCCGTGCACATCGGCGACGGGGCAACCCTCGAGATCGCCGCTGCCTGGAACGTCAAAGCCGACTACACGGTCGACGTGACCGGTGCGGGAAGTGCCATCCATCTCACCGCCGGCAGCGGCGCCGACAGTATGAACTACCTGAACAACGTGGCTCTGAACAGCGGCGCGTCGATCACCGGGAACGCGGTGCGTGTCGGCAACCTCAGCGACGGGAACTACACGGTCGGCGGCTCGAACATCTGCACCATTTCTGCCGGCCTCGTGCTGGTCGATACAACGAACAACTCCGAGATGGTTGTCAACGTCGCGGAAACGACGGGGGATGCAGCTTCCGACCTGGTCGTCTCGGGGCTCGTTGCCGACCTGGCGTCCTACGCGGGACTGCGCATCGTCAAGACCGGGGCGGGAACGCTGGAGCTGACAAATACGGGCAACAGTTGGGACGGCGGTCTATCCCTCAACGGCGGCACGCTCCGCGTCCCGCAGTTGACCGGGGGCAATGCAGACGGGCCATGGGGCGGGTGGTATGGCACGTCGGCCTACTTCTCGTTCGACGGCGGCACGCTGGAATACACCGGCGGGACCGTCGGAGGCATCAACCGCGCCTTCACGATCGACATCGGGGGTGCCACCCTGAACATCGTGAACACCAATGCCAACGTGATCTGGACGGATGCCGGCGGGGCCGGGCCGATCACGGGCGCCGGCGGACTGACCAAGACCGGTGCGGGCGCCCTGACCCTGGCGGGCGATAATGACTTCAGCGGCGCGACCATCGTCAACGGGGGAACGCTCAAGCTGGACAAGCCCGGCCTCCTGTCGCCCGACGACGGCAACGTTTCCACGTCGATCTATGTGAACACCGGCGCGACACTCGCGGTTCGACAGGACTGGAACCTCGACGAAACCGCGGCGATCGAGGTAGACGGCGGCACCCTCGACATGGCGAGCGGGTTGAACTACCTGAACAACGTGGCGCTGACCAACGGCGCCGCTATCACGGGCAGCTACTTCGCCAGCGGCTACTTCAGCGACGCCCTCTGCACCGTGGGCGGCAGCGGTGCCGCCACCATCTCGGCCGACATTACGCTGGCAAAGGGCGCGGACACGACCAAATCCACGTTCCGCGTTGGAGAAGTCACGGGCGACGCGAACGCGGACCTTACCCTGTCCGGCAACGTCAGCGAGAATCCGAGTTATCCGGGTAGCTCGTTCGTCAAGGAAGGCGCCGGGCGTCTGACGCTGACCGGGACCAACAGCTACAGCGGCGCCACCGTCGTCAGCAACGGCACGCTGACGCTCGACGGCTCCCTGGCCAATGCCAATATCACCGTCGTCAACGGCAGGCTGGACGGGAGCGGCACGCTGTACAGTCGACTGGCCGATGACACCGCGGACCGGATCCGTCTGACGGGCACGGGCGTGGTCGACGTGACGGGGCTGACCCTGGAAGTGCTCAGGAGCGGCGCGCAGTCGGCCGCGGAGTACGTGCTGATCGACGACTACACGCGGGTAGCGGGACCCTTTGCGGCGGAGACGCTGCCGCCGTACTGGAGCGTGGACTACGACGGCACCGTGGCGAACCCGAATGCGGTGGTGCTGTGGTTTGACATGGCCGCCGCCACCCGCACGTGGGACGGCGGAGACGTGTCGAACAGCCTGTGGTCGGGGGCGACGAATTGGGTTGGCGAGGGGCTGCCAATCGAGGGGACGGTGCTGCGCTTTCCGGAGGGTGAGCCGCGCGCGTCCAACACCAACGACTTGCTGGATTTCGTGTATGGACTCGACCTGGAGGGCGGCTACACGCTGAGCGGGGACGAGCTTACGGTCGGCGCGGGCATCGAGAGCGCCGGCACGAACACGCTGTCGCTGCCGCTGACATTGACGACGCCAAGTCCTTTCGACGTGTCGTCCGGGACGTTGAAGGCGTCCGGCGGCCTGAGCGGACCGGGCGGCGTGACCAAGGCGGGCGAGGGAACGCTGGAGATTGGCGGCGGCAACTTGTGTCTGAGTGACACGGTCGTTTCCAACGGCACGCTGCGGTTGGGCGATCCGGCGACAGGCGACGCCTTGCCCGTGGACGGGGCGTCGCTGTGGCTGCGCGCGGACGGCATTACCAACCTGGCGGACGGCGCGGCCGTGGCAACCTGGACCGACGAATCCGGCGGCGAGCGGAATGCCACCCAGGGAACGGCGGGCCATCGTCCGCTGTTCAAGACCGGCATCCAGAACGGATTGCCCGTGGTGCGCTTCGACGGCTCCGACGATCGACTGGGGTACGACGGCACGTTCCTGGCAAACACGGACTACACGATTTTCCTTGTCGAGGCCCGGGGCGATACGGCGGCCAATTACATCCTCCAGGGGACGGACAACAACTCGAACCGAAACCTCCACTTCGGCTATCGCAGCAACGCGGTCTTCACGCACGCGCAGTACGCCAACGACTACAACATGGACGTGGCCGGATACGGCGTGCCGCGGTTCACGCTCTACAGCGCCGATCTGGACGCGACGGGCGGCAACGGCAAGCACACCTGGCGCAACGGAGTCCTCCTCGGAAGCAAGGCAAACAACGTTCGCCTGAGCAACTACACGGGCGCCACGATCGGCGGCAAAGGCAACTACAAGGGCGACGTGGCCGAGATCGTCATGTATGCGCGGGCGTTGACGGCGCCGGAACGCGAGGCCGTGGAACGGTACCTCATCCGCAAGTGGCTTCCCGCGCTGCCGTACGCCGCCGGCATGCGAATCGCCGAGCCCGGGACCGTGGACCTGAACGGCCGCAACCTGCAGGTGGCCGCGTTGAACGACGGGAACGGCGCGGGCGGCGTCGTGACCAACAGCGGCGGCACGGCTACGGTGCTGACCGTGAACGGCGGAACGGATTCCGCCTTCTCCGGCGTCATCGTCGAAGGTACCAACGGGACCGTGGGCCTGTTGAAGTCGGGTACGGGCACGTTGAGACTGGCGGGTGACGCGGGCAACACGTACACCGCTGACACGATCTTCCGTGACGGAACATTGATCTTCGCGAAGACCTCCGGCAATGCCGTCGGCGGCAACCTGGTCTGGGGCGACAGCGGCAGCAGCCACTTCGGCAAGTGGGAAGCCGACGAACAGATTGCCGACTCCGCGACGCTCGACTTCGGCACCAGCGGCCACATGCATCTGGAGCTACTCGGCCACACCGAGACCGTGGCCCGGATCGTCGCGACAACCACTTACGGCGTGATCGAGAACCGGCAGGCCGAAGACGGCATCAACGAGAGCGGCACAATCATTGTCGATGGATCCGAGGACTCGACGTACAGCGCCTACCTGCGCGACAACTCCGGCGGCAGCGGCAGCGGCGTGTTGAACCTGGTAAAAGCGGGCACCGGCACGCTCACGATCGGTGGTAACAAGACGACCTATACCGGGACCACGACGGTGCACGGAGGAGAGTTGGTGCTTACGGGCAGCGGGCTGACGGGAACATCGGCCGCCATGATTGATGACGGGGCCACCGTCACCCTGAGCGGCAGCGGCAACAATCAGCTCCGCGGGGGATGGACCGTAGCGGGCGTCGTTCGTGTGACGACGGCGACGGCACACACGCTGTACGGCAATGTCACGCTCAACGACGGTACGATGGACAGCACCGGCGGCTACCTGGGAAACTACGGGGCCTACTTTGCCGGAGCCAACCGTACAATCACGGCCAACGGCTCAACCAACGTCATCAGTGGAAACGGCCGGTTCGGCATCGCGTCGGGCAAGGTCCTGACCCTTCACACGCCGCTTTCGACCGACTCGCTGGACGTGGGCATCGAGGTGGGCGCGGGGTCGAGCGGTACAGCGGGCGGCGTGACGAAGACCGGGGCAGGCACGGTGACGCTCGGCGGGGACAACACTTACAGCGGCGCGACGGTAGTGAACGGCGGCACGCTACGGCTGAGCAACACCAACGGGGCAGCCACCGGCACGGGCACGGTGACGGTGAACAACGGCGGAAAACTGGCCGGGGAGGGAAGCGCGGCCGGCGGCGTCACGGTGAACGCCGGCGGCAGCCTGTCGCCGGGCTCGGAGGGCACGGGAACCTTGACGCTGAACGGCGGCCTGCTGCTGGGAAACGGGGCCGTGATCGAGGTCGATCTCGCCGCGGATTCGGACCTGATCCGAATTCCGGGCGGCACTGTCACCGGTGCGGACACCGAAGGGGTTACGGTGAAGGTTGCGTTGGATCCGGGCGCGCGCAGCGGCGAACGCACGATCGTCGACTGGACCGGCGCGGCGGCCGCGGGGGTGGAACTGGAGGACTTCGTCGTCGAGCTGGAGCCGGGCGTGACGGGAACGCCACAACTCGCCATACGGGACGAAACACTGGTTCTCCGGCTGGACTTTGGAACCGTGCTGCTGGTGCGGTAGGGGACCTCGCTCGCCCGCCTCGTTGGAGTCACGGAGCGTCAGGGCTACGGGCAGCGCGGGCATCTGCCCCTCATCCGGCGACTCTGCGTTCACTCCGGCCGTTTAGCGCGTGCGAGTTCGAGATTCTGGCGGGCGCCCTCGTAGTCGGGCTTGATTTCCAGTGCTTTCTGAAAATGCTCGACGGCCTCATCGAACTGCCCACGAACGGACGCCAGCACAACCCCGTAGTTGTTGTGGGCTTCGGCGTAGTTGGGTTTGAGCTCCAGCGCCTTCCGGTAGTGGACGATAGCCTGGTCGACTCGCCCAAGGCCGGCCAGGGCCATGCCCAGGTTGTTGTGCGCATCGGCATAGTCAGGCTCGAGCGCCAGGGCCCTGTAGTAGTGCAGGATGGCCTCATCGACCTGCCCGCGGCCGGCCAGCACGAAACCGAGGTTGTTGTGGGCCTGCACGTTGCCGGGGTCAAGAACCAACGTCTTGCGATACTGGGCGATGGCCTCGGCGGCTCGTCCCAGGCCGACCAGGGCATCGCCAAGATGGGCACGAACTTGTACGTTGCCGGGGTCAAACCCCAAGACCTTGCGGTACTGGGCGATGGCCTCGGCGGCCCGTCCGTTGTCGGCCAGGGCGAGCCCGAGGTTGGTACGCACCTCAAGGTTGTTGGGCCTGATTCTCAGAGCCCTGCGAAAATGGACGACGGCTTCGTCAAGCCGTCCCAAGCCGGTGAGAGCAATACCGAAATCATTGTGCATGGCGTCATTCCAGGGCAAGCGCCTGCCCGCGAGTTGAAGTTGCTCGATGGCCACTTCAAAACGGCCCGCCTGCATCGCAAGCCTGCCGAAGCGCTGACGCAGGCTCCAGTCGCCCGGCGCCTCGGCGAGCGCCTCCTCGTAGGTCCGCCACGCCGTCCGGATCGCTTCCGGGCTCGATGCCCTTTTGCGCAGCTCTTCAGTTCGGTGGAGCGCTTCGCTCTGGCGGGAATCGTGGTCGAACTGGTCAACGAATGGCGCTCGTGACGTCATCGCCGCCATCGCGTCGACCAACCGGTACTCGTCCCAGGGCGTCAGCGCCAGCACGTCCGCACAACGCTGCCGCGATGGCACGGCGCTTGGTTCATCCGGCAGGCCAAGTTGCGGCAAAGCCGCGCAGACCTGGCTGAAAACGGCCCGCGCGAGCGCGTAGTTGCCGTCAAAAGTCAGGTGCACATGCTCGTAGAACGCCCCCTCCCCGGAAACGCTCTCAAGGTCGGGTTCGCGCTGGGCCAGGATGCGCTCGGCATCCACCAGATGCACGCCGGAAGCTGCCGGATCGGCGGCTACTTCCCGAACAATGGCATTGATGCGGGAGTCTGCCCGGAAGCGCAGGACATCCAGATCGCGGGCCTGCGCGAATCGGTCCTGTGCCTCACTGAAACGACCCACCGCAACCAGGCATTGACCGATACGGAATTGGAGCTCCGCGTAGCGATCGTCAATCCGTGCCGCTGCCTCAAATCGCCGAATCGCTTCATGCCACTGTCGACACCCCGCGCATTCCACGCCGCCCCTGTAGAGCGACCCCCACTCCGCCAGCTCCTCCGCCCCCAGGTCTGAGCGGTGCCGGGAGGCGAACGGCGGACAGTCGCGCAGGTTCACGGCCACGGTCGACAGGACCACCGCGGCGCCCGCGCGTCGTGCCATACAACGGACATCCTCCAGGTTCCGCCGGTAGTGGTCATACACTGCCGCCAGCCGAGGGTCGTCAGCGGGCAAAGGCCTTTTCAGAAACATCTCCATGCCCCGCCAGAAGTCGGGAGCATCTCTGTTTCCGCCGCACGAAGCGACGACGTCGCCAAGCAGACTCCCGACTCGTGTCGCTCTCAGCCGGACACCGGCCCGGACCATCCACAGGCTCGGTGACCGTCGCTGAAAGACGGTGCCCGGACCAAAAGGCCCTATCACCTCGTTGTTTCCCGCGTACACAACAAAGAGGTCCGGCTCGTGGGCCGCACAGTCGCGGGCAATCTCCCTCACAACGTGCGAGTTGACCGCCACCATCGCCCCGTTGACGACTTCAAAGCGCGTGCCCGGATACCGTTCGCGGAGCATGACGGCAAGGATCCGCCCAAAGCTGAACGACGGGTCCGGCGTGCCCATGGCCGCGGACCCTCCGAGAACGAAGATCCGCACCGTGCCGGCGGGCTTGGGCGCAAGGACACAGGGGTGAGGACCCCGGGCAAGCGCGCGGGGAAAGAACCGCCATCCAAAACGGGTGTTGGTGGCATACTCACCGGCGGTATCGGATTCGACGAAGAATGCCGCCGGATGGCCATAGCCTCCCAGTCCGAGACCGGCTTCCAGAATGCACAGCAGCAGGACGGGCGACAGGAACGCCAGCAAGAGCCGCGGGTACCATTTCAGCCACCCCGTTTTGGCAGCGTGTTGACCGTCTTTCGTATCGACAGCCCTCTCTCTTTTCGGCCTTCGACTCATGCCGTTCCCTCTTTCAGAGCACACTCAAGAGTACCATCAGTCAGTCCGGATGGAAAGCCGCCCGGCCCTGATCGGTGTTCGCAATCAGGCGTCGAGCAGCCATGTATGGAAGATTCCCAGGGCGCGACCGGACGCCACGCGTGACGGAGGACTCCCGCGCGTCCCACGTTCACAGGTCGAGAACCATGCGCGGATCGACTTTCCACTTGCGTGGATTCTCGTAGCTCACGATCCTGTCGGTTCCCTCGCGTCCGGCGCTTCCGGAAAGATCGACGTTCCGCGGTACCAGCGGCCAGTCCTGCCGGGTGTCGTAAAAGACACGCACAACGGGACGCAGCAGGTCCTCCGTGGACTCAATCACGACGCCGAGCAAACCGCTCTCGAGCTGCACCAGGGTCCCGACGGGATACACGCCGATGCACCTGATGAACTTCTGCACCAGGACGCTGTCGAAGTGCTTCTCCCTCATGTCATAGAGCATGCGCAGCACCTCGATCTGTTCGATGCCCTTGCGATAACAACGGTCCGATGTCAGGGCGTCGAACACGTCGCAAATCGACGCCATCTGCCCCCCGAGACTGATCGTATCGCCGCTCAGGCCGCCCGGGTATCCCGTGCCGTCAAAACGTTCGTGGTGTTCCGTGGCCACGAGGATGGCCTCGCTGGGAACGTGGGCCGAGGCGGAGAGGATCTTCCGGCAGTGAAGCACATGCCGCTTCATGCTGCCAAACTCCGCATCAGTGAGTTTCCCGGGTTTCTTGAGGATACTCGGCGGGACACTCATCTTGCCGACGTCGTGAAGCACTCCTCCCAGCCCCAGGATCCTGGTAGTCTCGTCGTCCATGCCGATAGCGCGGCAAAAAGCCACCAGCAGCGCTCCGACGCTCACCGAGTGCACGTAGGTGTAGTCGTCCTTGTTCCTCAACCGCATGAGGACCAGTAAGGCGTCCTTGTTGTTGCGGATCGAGTTGTCCATTTCGACCACAAGCGAACGGACCTCGTCCACTTCCACCTTGCCGCCGTTCTGCACCGCATGCAGGAACTTCTTCGCCTGGGTAACGGCTTCCGCCTTGATCTCCCTCGCCTTGGCAATCTCCTTTTCGAAGGGGACATGTGGGGCGGGCGGCGGTTCGGGAGGCATCGCATCCTCGGAGACGATCTCCTCGACAACGGGCTCCGGCTCGGGCGCCCTCTCCGGCTCCGGCTCGGGAGCGGACCGTTCAGCGTCGGTATCGACGAAGACGTGCCTTACCCCCCACTCCTTGAGGCTCTCGATCGTCTTCTCGTCTTCTACGAATCCACTCTCGAAAGCGAACGGATGGCGCAGCCAACTCCGGCCGAGACGTTCAATGAACATGCCGACCTGCAGCTCGCCAACCTTGACCTTCACAGTCATTGCGACCGCTACCTCGTGGTTTGCGATCAGAAAGAGCGTCTCCCGAGAACAGTGTTCACTGTGAACACTATGGACGCTTTCTGTCGCGGAATCTCGCCCGTGCCGTTCCGCAACGGGACACCGATAGCTAGACAGCAAGAGGTGTGCCTTGTTCGCGCTGACGGCTCCGGCAAGCAGAAAACAGTCAGAGATCAAGGACTTTGTGAGGGTCTACCTTCCACTTGCGTGGATTCTCATAGCTCACAATACGGTCGGCCCCCTCCCGCCCGGTGGTCTTTGAGAGGTCGATGCTGCGCTGGACAATCGGCCAGTCCTGGCGGACATCGTAAAAGACTCGAACGACAGGACGCAGCAGTTCATCGGTGGATTCAACCACAACGCCGAGCAGGCCGCTCTCGAGCTGCACGAGAGTTCCGACGGGATACACGCCGATGCACTTGATGAATTTCTGGACAAGTCCCGCGTCGAAGTGCTTCTCGCCCATGTTGAAAAGCATGCGCAGCACCTCGATCTGCTCGATGCCCCTGCGATAGCACCGGTCTGAAGTAAGGGCGTCAAAGACGTCGCAGATCGCCGCCATCTGACCGCCAATGCTGATCTCCTCCCCTTTCAGACCATACGGGTAGCCCGTGCCGTCAAAACGCTCGTGATGCTGCGTGGCTACAAAAATCGCCTCTTGCGGCACTCGATCCGAAGCCTTGAGAATCCCCTGGCAATGGAGCACGTGTTCCTTCATCATGCCGTACTCCTCGTCGGTCAGCTTGCCCGGCTTGTTGAGGACGTCCAGGGGAACGCTCATCTTGCCAACATCGTGAAGCACTCCCCCCAACCCCAGAACCCGCGTGGTTTCGTCGTCGAAACCCATGGCACGACTGAAAGCCACCAGCAATGCTCCCACGCTTACCGAATGAACATAGGTGTAGTCGTCCTTACTTCGCAACCGCATGAGAACCAGCAAGGCGTCTTTGTTGCCGCGGATCGAGCTGTCCATCTCCAGAACAAGCTGGTTGACCTCGTCCACCTCTACCTTGCCGCCGTCCTGCACGGCGTGCAGGAACTTCCTGGCCAGGGAAACGGCCTCCTCCTTGATTTGCCGGGCCCTGACGAGCTCCTCGTCCAGCGGAACATGGTTTGCAGGCTCCAGTCCCGGCGGGAATGGTTCGTCCGATACGACCTGCTCCAGACCAACCGGCGGTTCCGGCTCGCACGTCTCCGCCACCGTCTCTTCGACTTCGTCAACGCTCTGTTCGGGGTCGATGTAGACGTGCTTGATCCCCCACTCCCTGAGCTTGTCGATCGTTTCCCGGTCCTTGATCAGCGCGCTATTGAAAACAAAGGGATGGTGCATCCAGCTGCGGCCGAAACGCTCGACAAACATGCCCACTCGCAAGTCATCGACTTTGACCTTCTTTGTCATGACAGAGCCCCTCCCGCACCTCCATAAAGGCACAACTCCCGCGGACTGCGTCCACGACAGATGTCATCGGCACTCTCCGAGACAGTATCTCTCATACCTCGACGATATTGCCAAGGGTTAAGCCCGATCGTCGCCAGATTCCTACTGTGACGAGTACAATGCACCGGAACAACTCCACTCTCACCCCTGGTTTGCGGATCCAGGGAGCATCCGTCCCGTCTCCGACACCTTACTAAACCGCAAAGCAAGTTGCGTGCCTCTTCCCCGGTTTGACTCCTGTCTGCGACAAAATGCTATCCGATCCGTGTGAAGGTCAACCTAAGAAACGAACTACCTAGTGCTCCTGGGCGTAAATAGAGGGTGTCCGAAAAGCCCCTGGAGACGGCGGTCCTCCGCCGTCACGAGCAAATGTGAGTGCACGTGGTGAAACAGAGGAGGAACTTCGTTCATTTCTGTTTCCGTCTGTGCTCGATTCTTGCTCGTAACG
>CAZKRK010000150.1:0-16433 GCA_964555035.1 uncultured Victivallales bacterium
GCCGTAATCCACTTCGGTGCAAAACTGGTTGCGGAAAAGAGCATGCGCAAGACTACGGAATATCCCAGTTTGATGTCGCCTACCCCAGGCGGCTCTTGATTTTGCCCATGAAGGCCTTATCGTATGGCCGGCCAATCAGCTTGCCGCACTCTGTGAACATCTTGCAGTCGGTTCCGCAGTAGGCGATCTTCTTCATGCTCGCGCAGTTCAGCACAGGGCAGTTCTTCTTGGTGACCATTTCGGCGGGCACTGCATTTGCCGCGCCGCAGCCTTTGCACTTCCCTGCCTTCATGAGCGGGCAGACGTTGCACGCAAGACCGCAGGCCGCAACCATTGGCGCAGCTTTGGATTCGGCCGCGCGGCTGGTCATGGCGCCTGTGACCCCCAGGACACCGGCGGTTGCGGCGATCTGACTACCCTTTCGCAAGAAACTCCTTCTCGACTCGTTCATCTAGCACATCCTCCCTGACTTAGCGTCAGTCTCGTGTTGTCATCTTCACTCACTCTGATGCCTACGGTTGGCACGGTAGGTTCTTTTCCTGTTGTGCCTCCTTTCTGTAGTAGTCCATGTCACTCCCACCATCGGTTCCTATAGTCGATGGCATCGTCTCCCTCGCCACCGAGGGTGACCGGGTTAGCGAACTGCACCCTTGCTCTTGCTACTTGTGCCGTGATCAGGCGCCGTTTGTCGGGTTGGTCATCCTCCTAAGGAAGGGGCTGTCTTTCGTTCCTTCCATTGTTCTCACCTGCTCTTTCTGGTTGTCGCATCCGGTATCTTCCCGTCCACGAAATGCCGATCAATCCACCCGCTGCGCGCTTCGGGGAAACTGTCGAAATGTGTTACGTAGGGCTTGATATCCAGTAGTGGCGTACCGTCCAGCATATCGACCTGGGTAAAATAGAGGCGGTTCTCCGCAATTCGTTCGATCGCTACGACGGATATGCCGATATGGTTGGGGCGGTGCGGGCTTCGGATCGCAAAGATGCCATGTTGCTGCTCTTCCAGATAAGGTCGTCCAATCAACGTGACCCGGTCCGAGGAATGAAAGTGGTAGACCAAAAAGGCATGGCTGAAACCGCCGAGGTCCTCCAGACCCTCAGTGTACTCCCGGTCAATCTCCGCCCAGCCTTCGACATGGGACTTGAATCGTCCCTGTATTGGAATGTCGGCATGTTCGCGATACGGGGTGTGGATAACGCCGATCGGTCTGACCTTGATTCCCTCAGTCATGATCCTCCCCTTTCGGATTGACGTTCCCGTGCAGCGCTCTGTACGCCCTGCACGCGGGACACCGTTTCTCGAGTGACGTCAGCGTTCGGGCGAACCGGCTTTTCGGCCAACATCTCGCGCAAATGCAAAGCGGACAGATACGACAGAGGAACGCAAGCATGTGTGTCAGCATTGTCCTTCCTCCATGGGTTTGTGCATGAACTTCGCACTTCCTCTTGCAGCGAGTTGTCCCCGCTGCAGCAACTCACTTTTCATGCCATAGAACGGCGATAAACGCCGCTCCAGCCATGCGCGAAGCACGACCGGCACCTCGGCCTGCACCGGTTGGAGCATTTTCACCTTCAACTCTCCCGTAACGGCCCTGATGCCGTGGGAGAAAAGACAGTTGGTCATTGCGCCATCCAGCAGTGTGGCGATGACACCGCCATGCAGATGAGCGGCATAGCCTTCCTTGTCTTCCCCGCAAACCACCTCTGCTTCGACTGCGCCGTCCGCGCATACATCAAACGTGACGCGCAACCCGTTCGGATTGCGGTCCCCGCAGACCGGGCAGGTACTGTGATGCTGATCACGCATCGCGAAGAGCGTTTGTCGACGTTCCTCAATGGTCACAAGCATTTGCCCCCGTCTCCAGAGTCACGTGCAGGTAGGCATTCACAATCGCTTCCGGTGTTTCAGCTGGCGCTCCTACAACGACCTCGATGTTCTGCTGCTCGAACAACCCCTGCGCACGACGACCCATGCCGCCCGCAATGATTATTTCCGCACCTTGTTCCGCTAGCCAACGTGGCAGGAGCCCCGGCTCATGAGGTGGGGCCGCAAGGGTTTGCGTTGACGTAATCGTCCTGCCCTCACGGTCCGCGTCGATCAATGCGAATTCCTCACAGTGTCCAAAGTGCGAGGACAGTCTGCCCCCTGTTATCGGTATAGCTATCTTCATCCCATTACTCCTCCGGTTGCTCTCTTCTTCTTCTTTCTCTTGTTCCGTTGTGCCCAGAATGGCTTCGACCGCAGCCTCAAACCCTCGTGCCGTCTCGGTGTCTGCAAAGCGTTCCAGGTAGGGCGTGCCGTTGTCGCCCGCATTGACCAGGTTGGGGTCGATGGGAATGCGACCGAGAAACGGAATGGCCATTTCGTCTGCCATCTTCCGGCCTCCGCCCGTCTTGAATATGTCAATGTTCTCTCCGCATGAGGGACACACGAATCCACTCATGTTCTCAATCACACCCAACACGGACAGCGTGAGCTGACGGCAGAATGTGACGCATTTGCGAACGTCGGAAATCGCCAAGTCCTGCGGGGTGGTCACGACCACGGCTCCTCTGGCGTCTTCAATCAGTTGGGCTACCGCCAGCGGCTCGTCACCCGTGCCGGGGGGCGAGTCGACGATGAGATAGTCGAGATCACCCCAGGCAACATCCTTGAGGAACTGCTTGATCACTCTGTGTTTCATCGGGCCGCGCCAAATGACGGCCATATCGCGATCCTCCAGCAGGAAAGCGATCGACATGACACTCAAGTTCTGGCCGGCGGAGACAGGTCTGAGCAAAGCGCGCTTGCCGTCAGGTGGAGCGAGTTGTGCGGCGGTGTTATCCAGACCCAGAAGCTGCGGAATGCTGGGCCCGTGTATGTCCACATCCAGCAGGCCGACCTTGCTTCCCCGCGCGGCCAGCGATGCAGCCAGGTTGGCAGCCACCGTACTCTTGCCCACGCCACCTTTGCCCGAGAGTACGAGTATCTTGTGCTTGATCCGACCCATTCTCAGGCGGATCTCGCGTTGTTCCGCCTCCATCTGTTGCTTCTGTGCTTCCGTCGTCATCAGTGTTCATGCCTCCAGTTCTAATCTTGTGCCCACCGGGCATATCGACACGCGGCCCGGGAATTCCTTCCACAGTCGGGCTGCCGCAGCGAAGCCGGTGCAGTGAAGGGGAAGCAGGCGTTGAACCTGCAACTCACGCAGGGCCTCAATGGTCTTCCGCATGCGTCGCGATCCGGCTGTTGCGAGGTGTGTGCCGCCAATAACGGTGTGAATCCGGCGCCCCGGTAGAAGCTCTTTGATGCACAGGAGGGTGTTCACGATTCCGGCGTGTGCGCAGCCCAGGATTACCGCGACCCCATCAGGTGTCTGAAGGAACGCGGCCTGGTCATCGATCAGGTCATCCGGTTCGAGACATCCTTCGTCTTTGAAGAAGGTCCCACCCGTGTCTTCGAAATCGGTGAGTCGCGGAATCGGACCTGTCACCGAGAGACCTGCCCAGATTTCCGTGGGAGAGCTAGTAGCCTGGGTTCTTGATCTGTGCACCAATGCCGATCGAGAATCCTCTGACATTCCGATGGGCCGGCTTGTGCCATCCGAGTTTCGGGCATACTTGGGCGCCAGTGCATCGGGGTGTATGAACACTGGGCAGGGTTGGTTGTCGGAGCTCTCAAGCACGGTATTCAGTCCACCGCTATGATCATAGTGACCATGGCTAAGGACAATCGCGTCCGCCGTACCCAAGTCGATACCAAGACGGTCGGCGTTGCGGCGGAGGACGTCAGTTTGCCCCGTGTCGAACAGGATTCGTCGCCCCCCCCATTCGATCCAGAAAGCGAGGCCGTGCTCTGCAACCAGACCATGACCTTGGGCCGTGTTTTCGACGAGCACTGTTAGTCGTTGTGTGTTCATCGACTAACTCATTCCCGCGTGAGTTTCGACATTCGGCCCGGCAGTGGCGGAGAGATTGCCGGCCCCGTATTGCTCCACGGCCTCTCTCACCGTGCCGGTCACGCCGACTACCACTTCGATCCCTGCGGCTTCCAGAGTTCGGAACGCGTTCGGCCCGCAATTGCACGTGAGAATCGCGGCCGCGTTCTTGTCAGCAATCCGTTGTGCCGACTGAATGCCCGCGCCACCTCCAGCCGCCGCACTGTCGTTTTGGACGGCCTCAAAGGACATGTCGTCCGTCTCAACGATCACGAAACTGGCGCACCGCCCGAACCGTGGATCAACCTGGGCGTCGAGCGTGGTCCCTTTTGATGTAACTGCTACTTTCATTATGTCTTCCTCGTTCTAGTGATATGTCATTCCTGTCGCTAACGAATGCCGTTTAGGGCCGTCTGCGTTTCCTCCCACGCGTTTCGGATCGCCTCGGCTGCTGCACTTTCGCGGTACTTGACGACAGTCTTACCAGCCATGAGAGCGTCGTTGACGGCCCTGTCAAAGGGTATGCGCGCGATCACGCGCGACTTTTTCTCCTGCGCAATCGCGTCGATACGCGCCGCCTGCTCCGAATTGAGATCGGCCTTATTGATGATCACCAGCGCGGCCACACCGAAGTGCGCGGCCAAGTCCAGGACGCGCTCCATGTCATGGACACCCGAAACCGTGGGCTCGGTGACGACCAGGATCAGATCGGCGCCTGATACTGAAGCGATCACGGGACACCCGGTTCCGGGAGGCCCATCTCCCAGAATCCGTCCGGCGCGGAACTCGGCAGCCAGCGCGCCAGCCCGGTTGCGTACCTGCGTGACGAGGCGCCCCGAGTTTTCCTCGGCAATCCCCAGGCGGGCATGGACCATCGGTCCGTGGTTGGTTTCGGAAATGTACCAATCACCCGTGACCGCGTCTTTCGTGCGAATGGCATCTGCCGGACAAACCAGCGCGCAAAGACCACAGCCTTCACAGGCAAGAGGATCCACCCGCCAGGTTTTGTCGACAACACCGCTAGCGGGTCCGTCAAACCGGAATGAACTGAAACGGCAGGCGTCGGCACATTTCCCGCAGCCGACACACATGCTGGAATCCACCTCAGCCCTTGTTCCGCCCACGAACGGATGGGATTCCCGAATGCGCGGCATGAGCAATAGATGCAGATCTGCGGCGTCCACATCGTTGTCGGCCAGAATCTGGTTGTTCGAGAGGACTGCGAACGACCCAGTGACGGTGGTCTTACCGGTACCGCCCTTCCCGCTGATGATGGTGATCTCCCGGTAGTCGGTTGCATGTCCTTTTGGGAAAGGTGCCACATCACCGGCGGTCACTTCGGCGGTCTCCATTTTCGGTGCCGCGGCGACGGTGGTTCCCCGTAGCTCACGGAGCGTTTTGTAGATATCCAGAAGATTGGCGACCAGTTCGGGATGCCACTCCACGAGGATGTCGCCGGTCGAGTACGTTTCCGCGTATTTCCTCTCGAACGGGATGCGTCCAACAATTGGCACGCCGACACTATCGGCCCAGTCGGCAATGATCCGATCCTCACCGTTCGATCGGTTCACGACGACCCCGGTAGGGATTCCCAATCCGAGCGCCATTGCCGCGGCCAGCTTCAGGTCATTCAGTCCGAACGGAGTCGGCTCAGTGAGCAGTACCGCCACGTCTGCCCCTTCGAGTGCTTTGACGACCGGACAGGCCGTGCCGGGAGAAGCATCGAGGATGTTTACGGCCTGGGAGCTGATGTGCGTTTTGACGGCCTGCACCACTCTCGGTGCCAGTGATTCGCCGATGTTGAGCAGTCCATGTGCGAAGAAGAACGGCTCATGTCGTGGTGTCGCTTGCACTTTTCCGACCGTGACAGACTCCTCTCGCAACGCTTCTTCTGGACAGACATAGGTGCAGGCGCCACAGGAGCGGCAAAGCTCGCTGAAGATAAGGACCTTCCCTTTGACCAGGGCGATAGCATTGTAGTTACAGGCCTCCGTACATCTGCCGCAACCCGTACACTTCTCCTGGTCCCACACAGGTTTCAGTACGGTGACGTCCGATTCTAACGCAAAGTCCGGCTTCACAAACAGGTGGTCGTTGGGTTCCTCTACGTCACAGTCCAAGAGTCGAACGTTCTCGCCACGCCGGGCAAGGGCGTACGCCAGGTTTACGGCAAACGTCGTCTTGCCGGTACCTCCCTTGCCGCTGGCAACGGTAAGAATCATGCCGCTTCCTCTCGAGCGAACACATAATAGAGATCGCCGCTCACACGCTCTGAGTGTATTGCCCCTCTCTGGAGTAGCCTGCCCAGGTACTTGAGGGCTTCGTTCGGATTCATGCCGAATGCATGCGCAACCTGTTGGACGGTACATGGACGTCGCGCAATCAGACCCAGAATCATGTCCTCGTTCGCTTCGACCTGTGCCAGTCGCGACGCGTTGAACTCGGCGATGACTTCCGCCGGCGGTTCAAACAACTCCGCGAGTTTCTTCAGGCTATCTTCCGGCACTGCCTCGACGAAATCCTCGGCGGACGGTCTGACGGCCGTGTTCAATTGGACGCGATCCGGTTGAAACGCCTTGACCAGGTCCGCGACCTTGTGAATGTAGTGCGGCACTGAGTTTATGCCCCAGATAACGAAAACCTCGATCCACAGCTCACCCTTGAACTGCTCGCGAAATCGCCATAGCCCCTCAAGCACTTCTCTGAAGACAAGCTCCCCGTGAGGCCGATTGATGGCTTCGAACGAGAACTGGTCCCACGCACTGAGTGACGCCTTGACGATATACGCGCGACAGGCGCTTTCAGCCACTTCTGGATCGCCCAGCATCGACCCGTTGGTGAGCAAGACGACGGGAATCGTCGTGACCTTTCGAACGAAATCGATGATCTTCCCGAAACGCGAATGCAGCGTCGGCTCCCCCGATCCGGAGAGAGTGATGACATCGGCGTCGCCATCATTCCTCACCCACTGATCGAGTTCATCAATCACCGCCTTGGTTGGAACGTATTCCTGCCGAGCAAGCGTTTTGTTCGTTGTGTGTCCGAGTTGACAGAAGACGCAGTCAAAACTGCAAGTCTTATGCGGAGTCAGATCGACCCCCAGAGATCGGCCGAACCGTCGCGAAGGGACGGGGCCGAATAGATACTTGTAGGTCCTGCTCATAGAACACCTCACGGTGGGGGAAGAGAGACGAACGCCCTCCTCCCCGCGGACTGTCAGGTTTCGTTCTTGTCGGTTTCAAGCTCCTCAACGCGCTTCCTGATTTCACCCAGTTCCTCTTCGAGGGACACGGCTTCATCTTTCAGCGCGTTCAGTTCCTGCTCCCGTGTTGGCGCAACACGGAATGGATAGCCACCCCACGGGGGAAGGTCCCAGGCGGATTGCGCCCGTCCGGGTGCTCCAGTTGCGTGGACGCGGTTGCGGCGCCCCCATCTGCCACCTCGGCCCCGCCCCCTGCCACCACCACGACCGCGGCCGGGGATTGGATTGGCGTAACCAGGCGCCGGGTTGCCGGCGCAGTGGCCGGCAGCTCTCCCTGTCATTGGCCCTGCTCCTGTTGGTCCTGTTCCGTCTCCTCCGGGCATGTTACTCACCTCCTTCGCTTCCTGTTGTGTTTGCCGGTTTGCTGTCAATGCCTGCGAAACCCTTGGCGTTTGACGGGTCCTTCTGATCGATCTCGAAAACACAGAATCCTCAGCCCATCCCTGTCATTGGGCCTTCCCCCCCCCGGACCTGTTCCGTCACCACCAGGCACGTCGATTCACTCCTCTGAGTTGGTGCTCCGGTGATCTGCTTGATCCCTCACCACATGCACATTCGTGCCGTGGCTCCGTCGTACACCACGGTTCCCGCACCGTCTTCGCCAACGTCTGCCGGCTCCGGGGGGCGATCCCGCAAGCAGAAAACGCGGGTCCGTCAAGCGGTCGCAGAAATACGCGGCAAGCACATCGTCGACCGGACCGCTGAGGAAAGGGACCAGTTCGATGCCCATCCGAGAGGCAGCTTGCGCGAGAGGCCGCGACACGGCGCCGCAGAGAACGGTCTGTCCGCCGAGATCCCGGATCCTGCGCGCCCGGCGCTCCGGGGTTTCATCCCCGAGGGAGACCTTTCTGCGCGAGAGTTCCCGGGCGCCGTCGGTTTCGACGACGATGAGCTCCCGGGCAAAATCAAGTGTCGTGGAAACCTGATCGTTCCACGCGGGAATGGCTAGCGTCGTCTTCACTCTTTACGCTCCAGGCACTTCTTAAGATGTGTGCCGTAAGATCCCCGTGACCGAATCGTGCTCAACGGAGGAGTCCCTCAGAACATCCGCAAACTCCAGGGGTGGCCTTACAAAGCGCAGACGTTGCTTCATGGCTCTATCTCCTTTCTCACGGTTTGTCACATCGCACGTCTCGTGCCAAGCGGGCAGCGCACAGGATTCAAACGCATAAGGCGCTGTGTGGCAGGCAGTTGTGCTTGCACTGAGAAAACCGCTCACTTAGCAAATAGTAGCGCATATGCGGTAGAGGCCCTTCTTGGGGTAGCGTACCTGCAACCGGTCTCGTGGTGTGTGGAACACCGCGTGAGTCGAGTCTGCTGCGGCTCGCAGCCTCGCCGCCGGCGAGGTGACTCTTCCTGGACACCCTAAAATCAGAAAGCACGGGGTCCAGGGTTGAACCGTCTTCGGCCATTCTACGACGGTCCTGCGAAAGAGCGGCAAGCCGATTTTCGCGGTCTGACCCCGGGAACCTCGACCCTATTCCGCAGACTTAGCCGGGACTTTGCGCTCCCGTGACTGTTTCACCCAGTCCACGACGCCTCGGCCCAGCCTCCATCGGTGAATCACGCAGTCCGTGATACCGCCACGTGGAGGCTGTGCCGAGCCGCGGACTGGGTGTTGACACACGCTTCGGCATGTGCGCATAGTGAAGCGTTGCGTCCGGGTAGACGTTGACGAGGGGCAGAGGAGAGAGTGGTGTTCATCAAGGAGGATGGGATGAGACGACGAGATTTGTTGAAAGCGCTGATGGCCGTACCCGTAGTAGCTCTGTTTGGCTGCAACGAGAAGAAGTGCGAGACTCCCGCCGGCACCGCGGCTCCTGCCAAGAAGACCGGTACGTGCGTGCTGTGCTGCAAGTGCGGCCAAATCAAGGGATCGGAGCTCTGCTGCAAGGCGGGTGCCGAAAAATGTCCAAGGTGCGGGCTGCACAAAGGCTCACCCGGTTGCTGTAGGCTCAAAGGGGCCGAAGCAGACGTGTGTCTCTGCACCTACTGCGGCGAGATCAAGGGATCGGAAAACTGCTGCAAGCCTGGCGAAAGATGTTCAAAATGCGGCTTGCGCAAAGGTTCCCCGGGCTGCTGCAGGATCAAGAAGGAAGAAATGCCGACCATGTAGCTTCCCCCACGAAGTCTTGATGCTGTTTTCTGGTTGGCGTAAAGTATGGCGTACCATGCAACGGACCTGCTAGGTCTCGTTCTCGTCTACTTCCGAGGCACGCTCAGCCCGAGGGCCTTGATCTTGCGGAAGAGGGTGGTCTTGTGGATGCCCAGGGCTTTCGCGGTTTCGGTGCGGTTCCAGTTGTGCCGGCGCAGGGCGTTCATAAGAAACGAGGCCTCTACCTGTTTGAACGTGTCGAGATCACCGGTCCCGCTGCTCCCCGAGAATTGCTGACACACCGGCTCGGGAAGATGCTCCTGCTCAATCTGGCCTGAACGGCAGAGAATGAATGCTCGTTCGATGAGATTCTCGAGCTCCCGCACGTTGCCCGGGTAGTCATGTGACATCAGACAGGAGAGGGCTTCATCGCTGATGCCCATGATTTCCTTTCCCTGCCTGGTATTGAACCGGTCAATGAAATGCTCGACCAGAAGGGGCACATCTTCGAGACGGTCACGCAAAGGCGGGATTTCCAGTTTCACGATGTTGATTCGGTAGTAAAGGTCCTCCCGAAACGTACCCTCTTTGACCAGTGCCGCCAGATCGCGGTGTGTGGCCGCCACAATTCGGACATCCGCGTGAACGGGTGTCACAGACCCCAGGGGTTCGTAGATGCGTTCCTGGAGGAATCGCAGCAGGCGAACCTGCATCGCGGGAGAAACATCCCCGATTTCATCGAGGAAGAGTGTGCCCCCTTCGGCGGCGGCGAAACGCCCCGGGCGGTCCTTTTTCGCATCGGTGAATGCCCCCGCCTTGTAGCCGAACAATTCCGATTCCAGGAGTGTGTCCGGCAAGGCCCCGCAGTTGACAGCCACAAAGGGTCTCTTGCGCCGCCGGCTGAGTTGATGGATGGCGCCGGCGAACAGTTCCTTGCCGGTCCCGCTTTCGCCTTCGATCAGGACTGTGCTGGTGCTGTCGGCAATGTCCGGCAAGACGCCGAACAGATTCTGCATCCTGTGGTTGCGGCTGATGATATCCGCCACCTCGTATTGGCGTCGGATCTCTCGTCGGAGCTTCTCGATCTTGGTGAGGTCACGAAATGTCTCAACGCCCCCGATAACCTCGCCGCGTGCATTCTTCAGTAAGGCCGTCGTGATACTGATGGGTTTCCGTCGCCCGCGCTCGTCTACGATCGTAATGGACCGATTCACGATGGGCTTTCCGGTCTCCATGGTCTTTCCCAAGGCACACTGTCCCTCGCAAATGCTTGCCCGCAAGATGTCCTTGCACGGCTGCCCGATAGCGCGTTCGCGCGGCACACCGGTGATCTCTTCGGCGGCACGGTTGAAAGAGGTGACTCGCCACTCACCGTCTACCGTGAAGACCCCTTCCGTGATGGAGTCGAGGATAGGGTCATGGTGCTGGGTCTTTGGGTTACGTTTCATCGCGATACGTCCCCTTGGTCTCTTGTTCATTAGTAGCGTACGTGCAGCCCCTCCAATGCGTCAAGCTGCATCTTTGCTACTCCGTCAAGATCGCACTTCCTCTGGCAAATGTTGCTTAGCATTGCAACTACAGTACACGTTGGCCAACGCCTGTCCCCCCGTACGGGTCACCCTCCCGGCCAGCGATCCCCCGTGTGCGGCGCACCCGATGAGAAGTGACAGAGACAGCCAGAAGACGGACCTCGTTCTCATTTCCATTGCTGAATCTCTTTCATGTTATTGTTCTTGTATGACCAGTTCGATCGTTGTGCCGCCAGGACCTGTCTCAACCAGGCGGATCTCTCCCCCGAAATGGCGGCAGAGTTGGTGACTGATGCTCAGGCCGATTCCACTTCCATTGGCTTTTGTGCTCTTCCCCGGCTCGAACAGACAGTTGCGGCGCGTTTCCGGTATCCCGTGGCCGAGGTCGGTGATGACGAACCGCGATCCGTCATCGTCTTTCGGATGCTGACAGGTGACCGTCTGGCCGGCGTCCGAAGCTTCAATGGCGTTGTTGACGAGATTCTCCAGGGCCAGCAGGATCAGGTTGGCGGTTCTGTTGGTGAAGGACCGCTCACCGTTGCTGCTTGTTTCCACGCGGACATCCACAGCCTCCGCCAGAGCTTGACTTTTTGCCTGTACAAGCTCAAGGATCTCCGAGGCGGAGAGGTCATAGGTAATGCCGTATTGCTCCTCGCTGATGACGTCGATGACCTCCTGGACCATCTGCCGGATGCGGAGCGTGCTTACCTGCACGTCCGGCTGCATGTTCCCATTTTCCTGGATTGCCGCGTGCAGAGAAGAAAGTGCATTTTTGAGGCCATGAAAAAGGTGAGAGGACACGGCGCCGATCGCGGCGGTCCTTGCGTGAAGGGACAACTCGCGGTTTGCGGCGGCGAGCTCGCGGTTTTTCTTCGCGAGCTGGTGGATGCTCAGAAGGATGATCGCAACGATCGGCAGCCCGCCTGCGAAAAACGCGGCAAGCGCCTGGCGCAGTAGATCGTGATCGAGTCGTTGAAACGCCTCCGCCGTTGCCCGCCCATCCATCAGAAACTCCGCGTACCCTTTGACCGAGTTGCCGCTCTCGTCGCGAATGGGAACGGTTACGTACAGTAGTGACAGAGACCTGTCGCCCAATTCCCCGAAGGGATCCGCGTAGAGTGAACCCAGCCAGACGTCTTTCGCAAGCCGTGTGGAGGTGCTGCCGGGTTTGTCCCGTACGGACGGGATCAGTGTGCTGGAAATGAGATTGTCGGGCAATGCGCGCAGGTAGACGCCCTTGGCATCGAATACGCGAACGCCCACGACTCCCTCCATGTCGACAATCCGCAGTACGAGATCCAAAACAGCCTCGTCTCCATGGCACGCTTCGCGTTGGGCGACCGCATTGAGAATCAAGGCCTCGCGCCGCAGCATCTCGCCGCGGACCTTCCCCCGCAGCCGGATACTGACCAGGGAGACGACCCCCGCGAAGGCCAACAGTGTCAGCAGGACAATGGTTGTGGCAGTACGTTTCATGCCGAAAATGTCACGGGCGCGTTACTCCAGTTGACCACATGTCTGGCTAGTTTCCGGTGGCGAAGGCATAGCCGAGCCCCGAGACCCCCGAGAGATGATCATACACATCAAGCGGATCGTTGGCATCGTTGTCTTCCCAGTTGAGTTCCGCAAACAAGCGCCAGCTTTCCGTCAATCCTCTCTCAACGCGCACCCACAGGTTCCAGCGCTCACGCTCGAGTGGGGAGCTGAGCGGGTTGAGGATGTCGGAGGGACGCGTGTCGTACTCCGTATGCGTATATCCGGCGTTGACGTCGGCCTCCCATCTCCCGAACTTCGCTGACGTACCGATTGTTCCCCGCCAGCTCTGGTAGTCGTAGTATCCGCCTCCATTGTCGTCACGCGTGCGTGAGGTGACGTGCCACTTGGTCTTCCAGCGGTGCGTGGAGTCCCAGAACCAGTAACCGTAGAGCCGCATCTCGTAGTTAGCGACGTTAACCGTCTCTTCCGGCAGAATCTCTCCCCGCTCGGTGCGCTTCTCACGCTCGTCGTAGTCATCCAACCGGTAACGATAACCGAGCCCCAAGGTCAAGCCGGAAGTCGTTTTGCCCTCAAGCGAGGCGGATGCCTCCCATTGAGCGTAGTCATCGTCCGAGTCGTCCAGGGCGGAATACCGATAGGCACTCCCTACTTCAGCCGTCAAGTAGGGGCGAACATGGCAACGAATAAACGTGTTCGCGCCGGCATCGTGTTGCCGCAGCCGTGTTGCATCCGTTTCGATGTCCGAGACGGACGCATCAAAGAACTGGTCGACAAAGTAGTATGTACCGCGCAGGCCGTACGCTCCCTTATCCTCGTTGCGGTGTTCCCAGGCGCCCTGAGCGACAGCCAGGTACTCTGCGTTGTTGTGGTCCAGGTCGAAGTGGTGGCGGTGCGAGCCGAAGGCGTAGAGGGTGAGCCGGTGCTGCGAATCGCCCTGGCGCAAGGCAAAGAATTCCGCCTCGCTTCCAGAGAAGATGCTGCTCTCTTCGGCGAAGGGGCTGAAGAGAACGTTCTTCGCATAGCCGCAACCAACTCGCAGTTCGGCTTCTGTTTGCCAGGGAGACGATTCGGCCTCGGGGATAGGGGCTTCGAGCAGTGCGTCGAGAATCTCTTCGGCACTGGCGTCAGGATCAAACGGTAGGTCGTCAGAGGCACCCGCCACGGCGCACATCGTCAAGAGCATCAGGAAGACCGCGAGTCGACTGACAGGCCGCAGTCTTCGCGCGGGCAGGTAGTTGGCTGGGTTTGCTGTTCGGTCGTACACGCCTGTCGACTCTCCTTCGTGCAACTGTTCCGCACGAGACTCGTGTCGGGCTCCCCCGGAAGAAGCCGGACGGAGGAAAATGGTGAGGCGACGCTCCCCAAGGAGCGCCGCCCCAACCTATCGCCTTGTTAGACGTTTTGCTTACTCTTGGCTGTCGCGGTCGCGATCCCTCACGGCATCACGCAGCGTGTCGCGCTCGTCGTTGATGCGTTCCGCGGCTTCTTCGCGGTCTCTCTGACGGGACTGGGACCTCAGCGACTCCGCGCTGTCCTGCAGACGCTCGCGCAGGGCCGCAACCGAGTCGTCGCGGTCACGCTGCCGGCGGCGTGTCTGGACCTCCTCGCGAGCTTCCTGCATCTGCTCCATGCGCTCTTCCCTGTGCTGGGCGACGATCTGCTTGCGTTCGGCTTCGGTGTCGCAGTTGGCCAGCTCTTCCTGGAGCTGCTCCATCGCCTGCTGACGGGCGCGGCGGCGTTCCTTGAGCTGGGTCATACTGGCCTCGCCGTCGGCTTCGCCGAGCTGACCGGCATCCTCGCCCGGCCCCTCACCGTCGCACTCGGGCCGTTCGGGGCGGTTCTCGGTGCGCCACTCGCGAATCGCCTGCCGCGCGGCCTGCATCGCTTCCCGCTGTTCCGCCAACGCGTCGGCGTTGTCTTCCCGCCACTGGTCTACCAGGGCCTTGCGCTCTTCCTGCGTCGCGTCCGCATTCTCTTCGAGCAGGGTTTTCAGGTCGCTGAGGAGCGCCTCGCGGGCTTCGCGCACCGCGTCAAGCTGGTCCTGCAGGTCTTCAGGGAGTTCCGGGCGTTCCATGCGGTGGCCGCCACCGCCGCCGCCACCACCGCCGCCTCCGCCTGGCCCGTTGCCCGTTACGGCTTGGGCGGTTCCCACCAACGATGCGATAATTGCGACTGCTGCCAACCATCTGACTGCTTTCATGTTCTGGTCTCCTGTTCGATGTCCATTCAACGTACCGTGTTCCTCCTGTCACACTCGTCAACGCCTCTGCCGTCATCAGCTTGCCCGGTCTCGCCTCCTTTCCTTCATGTTCGTCTTCTCCTGCCGCGACGGCGGCGTCTCGCAAAACGTCTTCGTGGCCTATGATAGGACGCAATGTGCGTGCCAACATGAATGGAGTGCTGTGCAACTTGTTGGTGGATAACGTATTGCAGATTGCAGAGTATCCGCCGAGAAACTGGGCTCGTCCGAATTGGGGAATATTCCCCACCCACGTTGGGAATACTCCCCATCCGCCATGTGGCGCGATGGGGCGGTTATCGCCTGGCCAGACGATAGCGAATGAAATCGCGGTTGACGCCCAGCAGACGGGCCGCGGCGGAGACGTTCTGGTCAGCCTGGTTCATGGCAAGACGAATTAACCGCATCTCCGCTTCTTCGATGGAGAAGCCTTCGTCCGGAATCCGCCACGCCGGGTTGAGCCAGTCATCCCTGCCTTGGGCATCCATGGCGCTGTGGCCCTGGGGAAGGGTGTTCAGATCAAGGGGTGCGTTCCCGCACAGGATGAGCTGCCGCTCGAGCTCATGCTTGAGCTCTCGGACATTTCCAGGCCAGGCGTACGCTTTGAGCCGTTCGATGCCTTGCGCCGACAGTTTCGCCTCGGGAGTCCGATAGCGTTTCTTCAGCGGACGCAGCAAATGGTCCGCCAACCCGACAAGATCCCCGGACTGATTCCGCAACGGCGGCAACTCTATCCTCAGCACATTCAGACGGTGGTAAAGGTCGGGCCGGAAGCTCTTCTCGGCCACGCGTTGATGGAGATCCTCCAGCGTTGCCGCGATCAGACGGACATTCACGGCAATCCGATCGTTGCCGCCGACTCGCCGGATGTGACCGTCCTCAATCGCGGTCAGGAGTTTCGCCTGCGAGGAAGGCGGCAGACTGGCGATCTCGTCAAGAAACAGTGTCCCGCCATCCGCGGCTTCAAACAGACCGATTCGTGTGCCTCTTGCATCCGTAAACGCTCCCCGTTCGTGGCCGAAGAGCTCCGATTCGATCAGACTCTCGGATAGCGTTGCGCAGTTCAACTCGACAAAAGGCTTGTCCGCCCTCGGTCCCGCGGCGTGAACCTGACGCGCCAAGGTGGACTTGCCGGTACCGGTTTCACCAACAATCAACAGGGGCGGCGGATTGTTCGGCAACCGGGTATCCGTCTCGAGAATCCGGTCGAGCTGCGTCCGTACCTCCGTAAGTGCTTTGCCAAAGAAGAGACCGCTGCCCGTCTCAGCGGCACTTGAACGTTCGTGCTCTTGACGCCGCCTGGCTTCCCTGCGCTGCTTGCACCGCTCGAACACCAGTGGCAACTCGAAGGGATCGAAAGGCTTGGTCAGGTAGTCGGCCGCGCCGTTGCGCAACGCTTCCAGGGCGGTTTCCATACCGCCCTGTGCCGTCATCACGACCACGGGTGTCTCTTCAGGGAACACCTGCTCCCGCAGCAAGTCGAGCCCGTTCCCGTCGGGGAGATTAACATCAATGAGGATCTGGTCGAAGTCTGTCTCCGCCACGGCCCGGCGTGCATCCGCTATTGAGTCCACGGCCTGGACACGCGCGTCCTCCTGCATGAGCAGGGCGAAGATGCGCTTCCGCAGAGCCACATCGTCTTCGACAACCAGTATGCGCCGTCCTTCCAATGAAGGGCGACCTGCCGTCGGCGACCTGTTTGCGGATGTAATCATGCGTCGTGTGACCCCACACTGGGGCATGTTCCCCCGTCGAGCAAAACGTAACGAGCCGCATGGCGCCTGTCAACGGTTGCATGCGCAGCAATTCTCATTATGGCCACGCCCCCTGCGACCTTGTGTCGCAGGGGGCGTGGCCATAATGAGAATTGCTGTTGCATGCGCGCGTGGATCGG
>CAZKRK010000151.1:0-16404 GCA_964555035.1 uncultured Victivallales bacterium
AGATCCCTCGACTCCGCTCCGCTGCGCTCGGGATGACAGGGCAGGAGTTGAAGTTCCCGACTAGCTCCCGGACCCCAGCAGCTCCGCCAGCTTCCCGCCGGGATCGTCCTGCTTGACCAGGGCTTCGCCGATCAGAAAGCCGGAGTATCCGCATGCTTCCAGCGAGACAATGTCGCCGCGCTTCTTGATTCCGCTCTCGGCAATCGAAAGGCGGTTGCCGGGAATGTAGCCGGACAGATCGCGCGCAACGGCGAGGTCCGTCTTGAGCGTCTTCAGATTACGGCTGTTCACGCCGACGATGCTCCGTTCGAGAGCCAGCGCGGCTTCTACCTCGTCGGCGGTGTGGGCTTCGGCCAGCACTTCGAGCCCGATGCCGACGGCTTCGTCGTATAGGTCGCGGAGCTCGGCGGGATCGAGCGCGGCGATAATCAGCAGCACGATGTCGGCGCCCCAGGCCGCGGCCTCGTAGAGCTGGTAGGCATCGCACGTGAAGTCCTTGCGCAGTATGGGCAGATTGCACGCGGCACGGGCCTGGCGCAGGTGCTCGGCCGAGCCCAGGAAGTGTCGCGGCTCGGTCAGAACCGAAATCCCGGCCGCGCCCTGCGCTTCGTAGCGGGCCGCGATCTCGGCCGGTTCGTACTGGTGGCGCAGCAGCCCGGCGGAGGGGCTGGCTTTCTTCATCTCCGAGACAATCCGCGTGCCGGCGCCGGATTCCAGAGACGCGGCCAGGCTGTGGTGGACGCGAGCGCCGGCCTCATCCCGCAACGCATCACGCGATACGCGTTTGCGCGCCCCGGCCACATCCGCCCGCCGTTCGGCCATGATGGATTCAAGGATATTCATAGTTGGAAAGACCCAATTGGTGGTCGTAGACTGTCACAACACCCGGCGCGAAGCCCCGGTCATCAATCGGCAATCACCAATCACCAATCGAAAATCACTCCTCCCCTTCGCCCCGGGTCGCCTCCACGAGCTGCTCGAGTTTCTCGAGAGCCACGCCGGTGTCGATGGACTCCCGCGCGAGGGTCCAGCCTTCCTTGAGGTCTTCGGCCTTGCCGCCGGCCACAATTGCCGCGGCGGCATTGATGCAGACGATGTCGCGGCACGGTCCTTCCTCGCCGGCCAGGACAGCCCGTGTGATGTGTGCGTTCTCCGCGACTTCGCCGCCGGCCAGCTCCGCGGGCGAGGCGTAGTCGCCGATCAACGGCAGGGGATCGAACTCGTAGGTGCGCACGTTTCCGTCGCGCAATTCGCTGATGCGCGTGGAGGTGGTAGTCGTGATCTCGTCCATACCGTCCTGGCCGTGCACGACGAACGCGCGCCGGCTGCCGAGCAGCCGCAGGACCTCGGCAAAGGGCTCGGTCAGCTCGGCCGAGAAAACGCCGATGATCTGCCCCTTGGCGCCGGCGGGATTGGTCAGCGGGCCGAGCATGTTGAACACGGTGCGCACACCGAGCTCCCGGCGGGGCCCCATGGCGTGCTTCATTGCGGGATGCAGCCGGGGAGCGTACAGGAAGCCGATCCCGACGTCCTGAACGCAGTCTTCGACCGTGCCGGTGGAGACTTCGATGTTCACGCCCAGCTCTTTCAGGAGGTCGGCCGAGCCGCACTTGCTGCTGATGGCGCGGTTGCCGTGCTTGGCAACGGGCACGCCGGCGCCGGCGACGACGAACGCCGCCGTGGTCGAGACGTTGAACGTGTCGCAGGAGTCGCCGCCGGTTCCGCAGGTGTCGACTACGTCCAGCACACCGGTGTCAATGAACACGGCGTGACGCCGCATCGACGAAGCGCCGCCGGCGATCTCGTCGACCGTTTCCCCTTTCATGCGCAGGGCCGTAATGAACGCCCCGATCTGGGCCGGGGTCGCTTCGCCGGACATAATCACGTCAAACGCTTCCGACGTTTCCGATTGAGACAGATCCTTGCCTTCGATCAGTTTGCTGAGATAGGTCTTCATGTGTTTCTCCTGTTGATCACCCGCGTTCTGTCAAATATCGAACAGAAGGAACAGGCGAACAGAAGAAATGTCGAAGGAATTCTCTCGTCTCCTTCAACGTTCCTTCTGTTCGCCTGTTCCTTCTGTTCATCATTCATCTCCCTGACGCGCAGGAGGACCGGGTGAGGGGCGGGGCGCAGTTGCCGGCTGAATAGCCCACCCGCTCTCGCACCTACTCCCCCCCGACGATCCGGATGAAGTTCCTCAGCAGCCGCTTGCCCGCGGGTGTGAGCACGGATTCGGGGTGGAACTGTACGCCGAAAATCGCGTGTGTTGTGTGATGCACTCCCATGATTTCGCCGTCTTCACTGCGGGCGTCAACCACGAGCTCGTCCGGCAGGGTCTCTTCCACGATCGACAGGGAGTGGTAGCGTCCCGCGGTAAAGGGGTTTTTCATTCCGCGGTAGAGGGGGGTGTCCTCGTGCGTCACGTTGGATACCTTGCCGTGCATAATGCGGCGCGCATTGTCGATGCGCGCGCCAAAGGCGGTGCCGACGCTCTGGTGCCCGAGGCAGACGCCGAGAATGGGCAACCGTCCCGCGAAGTGCTTCACGGTTTCAACCGAAATTCCGGCTTCCTTCGGCGTACAGGGCCCGGGGGAGATGACGATTCCGCTGGGCGCCATTGCCTCGATCTCCGCCACCGTGGTTTCGTCGTTGCGAAAGACACGCATATCGGCGCCCTGGCTCGCCATGAGCTGCACCAGGTTGTAGGTGAAGGAATCGTAGTTGTCGATCAGAACGATCACCGTTCTCCGTCCCCTTTCTCAGTGCTTCAACGCCTCTTTGAGCAGGTCGAGCTCCAACCCGTTCGCGGCAAGCTCGACCGCGCGCTGCATGGCACGCGACTTGTGGCCGGTCTCTTCGAATTCGCGGTCCGGGTCGGAGTCGAACACGATTCCCGCCCCCGCCTGGACAGAGACTTCGTCTTCAGCCACTTCGAGGGTCCTGATCGTAATCGCCAGGTCCATGTTGCCGCTGTAGCCGATATACCCCAGGGCGCCGCCGTAGACGCCGCGCGGCTGGGGTTCGAGTTCGTGAACGATCTCCATGGCCCGGATCTTCGGCGCCCCGGAAAGCGTGCCGGCCGGGAAGGTGGCCTTCATGACGTCATAGGCGTCGAACTCCTTGCGCAGGATGCCTTCGACGTGAGATACGATGTGCATCACGTGGCTGTAGCGTTCGATGACCATGTACTCCGAGACCTGAACGCTTCCGGCTTCGGCCACGCGGCCGATGTCGTTGCGCCCCAGGTCGACCAGCATTACATGCTCGGCCTTCTCCTTATCGTCCGCCAACAGCTCGTCGGCCAGCTCGCGGTCTTTCTGCTCGGTCGCGCCGCGCGGCCGTGTGCCCGCGATGGGGCGCACTTCGACGCGATTGCCGGTCAGGCGCACCATGACTTCGGGCGACGACCCCACCAGCGTGTTCTCCCCTACTTTGAGGAAGAACGTGTAAGGCGAAGGATTGAGCAGGCGCAACGCGCGATAGAGCTGGATCGCGGGGATTCTCGACTCGGCGCTGAAACGCTGGCTCAACACAACCTGAATGATGTCGCCGGCATAGATATACTCCTTGGCCCGTTTGACCATGCCGGTGAAACAGTCGCGGCTCATGTTGGATTCGAAAGACACGGGCGGAAATCGTTTGGCCGAAAGCACGGGCGCGGGCTCGCGCATCTTGACGGCAATGCGCTCGAGCTCGCCCAGAGCGGTCTCGTAGGCCGCGTCAGGAGACTCGTGTTCCCCCGGCCGCGTACACACGATGACCTTGACCGTATGCCGTACGCTGTCGAAGACGATCAGACGGTCTACCTTGACGAAGCGGCTTTGGAGGTTCATGCCCTCCCGCGGCGCTCGCGGAACCGGCATCTTCTCGAACTCGCACATTCCTTCGTAGCCCACGAAACCGACGACACCGCCGCAGAACCGGGGCAGACCGGGGATTTCCGCGACGCGCTGTCCGCGGTAGACGTCCCGCAGGGCTTCGAGTTTCCCCGTGCGTCCGGCTGAATGATCGACCTCGAGCACGAGCTCGGGTTCGATTCCCACAAAGGAGTAGCGTCCCCATGTTTCGCCGCCTTCGAGGCTCTCGAACAGAAAGGCGTTCTCGCACGAGGCAAACCGCTGCAGCATCGACACCGGCGTGTCCGTGTCCGCGAGTATTTCACGGCAAACGGGAACGATGTCGTACTCCGCGGCCAATGCCCTGTATTCGTCTATGGACGGAAAAGCCATGCGCGTACCTATAGACGTACGGTTATGGCAGGTCAAGCCATTCGTAGGCCGGCTCCCGCGACCTTGTGCTGACTGTCGTTACACAAAGGCCATCGAACGCCCCTACGAGACACCCCTGGAGACGGCGGTCCTCCGCCGTTACGCGCAGGTGTGAGTGCCCTTGGCGTGACAAACGAGGCTTCGTTCACTTCCTTTTCCGTTTGTGCTCAATTCCGGCTCGTAACGGCGGAGGACCGCCGTCTCCAGGGGTGTCTCGGACGGGGCAGATGCTGACTTCTTTGTGCAAAGGACAGACCTCATGCGGCAGGGGGCGTGCTTGACCCGCGCGACAAGAAACCCAAACAAGGCCCTTGCGAAGTTCCTGGCCAAGCGTCTCGGGACGCGGGCGTCCGACATCACCGTTGTCGCCGGCAAAACGTCGCGAAACAAACGCATTGCCGTGGCCGGCGTGACGGTGGCGCACGTGGTGGAGCGACTTCGCAAAGGTCGTTGTTCCCTTGCTTCGTAGACTCGCCGAAGGGCGGCGCCACGCGCCGCCCGGAGACGAGAGGCGCGCACTGCCCGGCCTCAGACGTCCTAACTTCAAACAGCCCTTCCGTGACGCTCGCCTCGTCCTAACACATGAATCTCCAAAGCGTTGTGGTGATGCGTGTGATACCTTTGCCCGATGCATGTCCGACGGATGGGCGGCAAACGTAGGTCCGATTTGCAATCGGACCCCACTTCGGTCGGATCTGGTCGCCCGTGGCGTGATCTGAGGCAACCAGCGGGGGTTGGGTCCGATTGCAAATCGGACCTACGTTTCCAGCGCATACACGTTCCGGCCCTCGGGGAGTCACGAAGCACCCGCTGCTTCCGACGAGCTCAACTAGACCCCGAACAATCGCACGGCATTGTCCCACGTCTGCCGGGCAAAGGTGTGGACGGATACCCCGCGCGCCAGGGCGATGGCTTCGGCTACGTGGCAGACGTACGCCGGTTCGTTGCGCTTCCCGCGGTGCGGCACGGGGGCAAGATAAGGCGTATCGGTTTCGATCAGGATGCGGTCATCCGGAACGGTCCTGGCCACCGCGCGCAGGTCGTCCAGCTTCTTGAAGGTGACGATCCCGCTGAAGCTGATGGAGTAGTCCAGGTCCAGTACGTCGCGGGCAAAGGCGGCACTGCCCGTGAAGCAGTGCAGCACGCCGATACGCTCCGCATCGCCCTGCCAGGCGCGCCGGTGCCGGGTGAGGCAACCGAGCGTGTCGGCATCCGCCTCGCGACTGTGAACGATGACCGGCAGTCCCAGCCCGGCCGCCAGGTCCAGCTGTGCTTCGAACAGGCGAATCTGTTCGGCCGAAGTGTGGCGCTTGTAGTGGTAGTCGAGTCCGATTTCGCCCACGGCGACAACGCGAACCCCGCTGTCCGCCAGGTGCCCGATGTTGAACCGCAACTTGTCGATGCCGTCGTCCAGGCCGAGCGGCGCCCGGACCTGTTCCTCGGCCTGGTCACGATCGTAGCCCACCGCGGCCAGGACATTGTCGGGGAAACGCGTCGCCGCTTCGACCGCCCACTTGTTGAGCTCGCACGATCCGCCGACGCCAACCATGCGGGTCACTTCCGCCGCCAACGCCCGTTCGACGAGCGCGTCGATGCCGCGCGCGCCTTCGTCGCCGTTGAAGTGAACATGTGAGTCGAAAAACATGGCGGCACTTACCGTGACTGCATCAGCGGACATTCCTCGCCGATGCACTGGGCGTTCTCTTTCTGTTGAGCGCAGCCGATATCAGCCTCGGCCCGCAGCGGAATGGGCAGCAAACCGGCCGACAGCTCGGCCGCCTTGCGGAGCGCTACCCAGGTGTCGCGCCGGCAGCAACGGGCGCCCCGGACTTCCGCGGTGGCCGCCGCGATTTCGCTCACGGCGCGCATCACGTGCTGACGCTCGACCGGTTTGAGCGGATTGGCGTCGAGGATCAGGCTGAAGGCGACGCCGATCCCGATCACGGAACCGCAGGCGCCGGTGAATCCGCAGGCGCCGCCCATGGGGGCACTGCCGCGCCGGATGCCGGTCTCGATCGTACCGGGCGATACCTCGCCGCCCAGGTTGCGATAGGTCGCCAGCACAACACCGGCGGCGAGACCGTGGTATTGCGGGCCGTGCAGGGGGATGTTCGGGTGCGACCGAATGCGGTCCATAAGCACGAACATATCGGTCTCCTCGGTGGTCAGGCACGTCTGTAGAACGATTTCGAGTGCGTCCGCGGCGTGACAACCGTCACACACGTAGTGTCCGGCTTCGCAGGCGGCATTGGCCTGACCCTCCCGTCCGCAGCAGGCACAGGTGAGTGCGCGGTCCTCGGTGAAGTAGGTCAACGGCGCCCCGCAGACCATGCAGTCGACTGTGTGTTTCTTTTCCATGGCGTGACGGTCATTCTCTTTCCGTCGCTATGATTACTATCCTGACATCGGGGTCAGGTCGATGACGAAATCGGTGGCTACTCGGACGTCTCGATCCGGTAGTCGAGCATGCGGTCGCCGTCGAAGATGAAGTAGCCGCGGAAGGGGGCGCCCTGTAGGAGCAGCGGCAGCCAGTGGCGGTCGTCCGCCCACATCCGGTCGTAGGGAATGGCGTCGAGCGGCGCCCACAGCGGGATGGCTTCGTCCGTTTCCCGTGGTTCGCCGCGGCAGTCACTTGCGGTGAAGACGGAGCCGTGGATCGAAAAGCCGTCGACAAACTGGAAGTGAAGCTCGCCTGCTTTGCGGACGTCTACCGGCGTGGTCAGCAACTCCTCCTCGACTTCACGGATGGCGGCGTCCCGGGCGGATTCGCCCCTCTCGATGCGACCGCCCGGTCCGTTGATCTTGCCGGCGCCGAGACCGAGCTTCTTGTGGATGAGAAGTACGCTGCCGGCGCGAATCACGAACAGCAGGGTCGCGCGCTCTTTCGGTTGCCATGTTTCCCAATTGATATCGTCTACCGAAGAAGGGGGCATTTCGTTTCCATTGGCATGTTGTGTGCTCCGGAAAGACCTACTGCTTCCGAAATGGGGAAGAGCACTGTAGGGAACTACATGGCAAAACGCAAACTCTTCGACTACTCCCGCGTGTCCCGGCGCGAGCGTAGTTACATTCTGGCCGCAATGCTGTTCTGGTCCGTTCTGGCGTATCTCGGGGTAAGCCGGCTGGTGTTCCACAGCGTGGAGGTGACCGGCAACAGTATGGCTCCGACCATCTCCGACGGCGACCGTCTCGTGGCGCATCGGTGGATGCTGCACGTGCGCTCACTGGAGAGGTCGGACATCATAGCCGTCAAGATCCCCTGGCATAATGCGGCTTCCGTGAAGCGCATCGTGGCGCTGCCGGGTGAGACCATTTGCCTCAAAGAGGGGCGGGTCTGGGTCGATGGCGACCGTCTCGATGAACGCTATCTGCCGGAGCAGGTGATTACGCAAGGCGGTTGGATAGAAGGCAGGACTTTCGAAGTCCTGACGGACTGCTATTTCGTTCTGGGCGACAACCGCGCCGACAGCGTTGACAGCCGCGATTTCGGCGCCATCCGGCGCGACTGGATTCTCGGGACCGTTCTCTGAAGGCGCGGGGCGCATTCGCGATTTGGTGCACTCCGATCCGGAACCCGGCGTTGCTCCTACTCGTTTTCACCTCCCTTCGTGCCGCGGGTTCTTTTCTCCGACTACCGGGGGACCGGGGAGCCCCGGAGGGGCGGCATGATGGCCCCTGGGGTTCCGCTACGCTCCACCCCAGGCTCTACTATGACGGCCCTCCGGGCCTGATGTGGCGACTCCGCCCCTAGGCTCTGCTATGGCGGCCCTCCGGGCCTGGCGCAGCAAATTCGCCGCGACAAGCGTGGGCTTGCACTCCTTTCTGCCGTGTGCAACAATCGGGCAACGTCTGGAGTGGTGCGTTGACTTCGGGCGCGGGCGCGGCGCCGGGCATGTCGCACCGGATTGTACGTGTCGAGAAGAACAGGAGTCCATCGTGAGCAATCACTATGCCGAAGAGCACCTGTTTCGTGTCGCCAGCGAAGCTGCGCGCGTAGTTTCCTACCAACGCGACTACGAGTCCGATTCGTTCAGTTTCGTGGGTCGCGGGATCGAAGGACTGACCGGCTACAGCGCCGAGGAGTTCACTCCCGCGCTGTGGAGCAGCCTTGTCCTCGAGATAGTGCCCACGGGTATCACGGCCGGACTGACGGAAGATGAGGCCCGTTGCCGCGGCATTCGCGAACGGCACGAAACCTGGCAGGCCGACTATCGTATACGGCATCGCAACGGCAGCGAGAAGTGGTTGGCCTGTTCGGCGGCCGTCAAACGCGACGAGACCGGAGAACCGATCGAGAGCATCGGCCTGCTTGCCGATATCACCGAACGCAAGGAGCTCGAAGCCCGCCTGTTGCGCGTGCAGCGCATGGAGACCATCGGGATTCTGGCCGGCGGCCTGGCGCACAATTTCAACAACATCATGAGCGTGATCCTGGGGCACGTCGATCTGCTCTCGGAACAGGTGGAAGACGCCCCCGGGGCGGCGCAGGACATCGAACGCATCCGGATCTCGATCCGGCGTGCCGTCGGACTCTCACATCAACTTCTCGCGGTCAGCCGCAGGCAGTTGGACAGCAGAAAAGAGATCCAGGTCTTTCCCCTCATCAACCGCATAGCTCACGATCTGCGGCTCATGCTGCGCAGTGACGTGCGGATCACCACGAGTGTCGAAGCGGGGCTTCCGGCCATATGGGGCAGCGAACTGGGCATCGAACAGGCGATGATGGATCTCGTCCTTAATGCCCGCGACGCCCTCTCGCACGGAAAGGGCACAATCACGCTCGCCGGGGAAACCGAGGAGGTCACCGAGCTGCGGCCGACCATGCAGACCGACATGCCGCCGGGCAGATACGTCTGCCTCTCGGTAACTGACGATGGCGACGGAATGACACCCGAGGTCCTCGACCACATATTCGATGTGTTCTTTACCACGAAGGACCCGGGACAGAACACGGGCGTCGGGCTGACCATGGTCTACAGTACGGTCAGAAACCATGGTGGATACATCATGGTGTCGAGCGAACCCGGCAAAGGATCCTGCTTTAGCATGTACTTCCCTACGATCAGGGCCACCGACGGCCCTCCCAGCGCTTCGGACCTGGATGCGCTGCCAAAGGGCGAGGGAACGCTGCTCGTCGTGGACGACGACTACGGCGTCGTCGAGATGATGGAAAGCCTGTTGAGCAGACTGGGTTACAACGTGCTCACGGCGACGAGCGGACACGAAGCCGCCAAGATCTGCTGGCGCAGCGATCAGGACGTCGACCTGATGATCCTCGATCAAGTCATGCCGGGCTTGAACGGCGAAGAGACGCTCCGCATGATCGCGACGAAGCGTCCGAACTTGCCGTGTCTGGTTGTCACCGGTTGCGAATCCGACGAAGACCTGCGCGGCCTGCGACAGATGGCGGGGGTTCGGGGAATTCTCCAGAAACCGGTGCGCGCCAGCGAGATTGCCAACGCCATCAGCGCCATCCTGGGGGAGGGCTGACGGGCCGGTCATTCCATCGGTCGACGCTCATGGAATGGACTCGCCGAAGACGAGCAACACCATGGCTGTTACCTCACGCTCATCGCATCGAAGTAGGCGCGGACCTCGGGGTCAACGGGTGGTACGTCCTTGAAACCGCCCGCGTCGCGGATGGTGTCCGTGGCGAGACAACCGGCGGCTACGCTGTAGCGGGCGGCGATCGGTGACGTGCTGACCTTGCATCCTTCGCGTACGAAACGGATGAACTCGTCCACAATCTTCGGGTCGGCGCCGCCGTGCGTGCCCTCCGAGGCGGCCGCGGGAAACTGCATGTCGCCTTCGGCGTTGTAGCTGCCTTTCCTCTTCCAGAGGCGAATCACGGTGTCGTTGCTGCCGTCGCCGAAGTTCTCGATGCGCCCTTCCGTGCCGATGATCGTGTAGTTGCGCCAGTAGTCGGGCGTGTAGTGGCATTGCTGGTAGGAACAGAAGACGCCGTTGTCCAGCTCCATCAACATCATGCTTATGTCTTCAACGTCGACGACCGGGTTCAGACCTTTCAGGCTCAGCGGCGGCCAGTTCTCCCTCTTCCAGTCGCGCTTGGCCGGTGCGGGAGCGGGATCGCGGTCGTCGATCCGGTCGTAGAGGGTCAGTCCCCCCATGGCCGTCACGCGTCTTGAATACCCGCCGCACAACCAGTGCAGGACGTCGATGTCGTGGGTCGCTTTCTGCAGCAGCAGACCGTGGGACTTGGTGCGGTCGGCGTGCCAGTCCTTGAAATAGAAGTCGCCGCCCCAGCCTACGAAGTGGCGGCACCAGCCGGCCTTCACTTCGCCGATCAGGCCGTCGCGTACGATCTCCCGCATCTTCAACACGAAGACCATGTGGCGCATGTTGTGCCCCAGATAGAGCTTGGCGCGGTTGCGGCAGGCGGCCGCGAGAATGCGGTCGCAACCTTCGATCGTGATCGCCATCGGCTTTTCGAGATAGACCGCCTTGCCGGCTTCGAGCGCGGCAACGGCGTGTTCTTCGTGCATGTAGTCCGGCGAGCAGACGAAGACCGCGTCGACATCGTCGCGCGCAACCAGCTCGCGGTAGTCTGTCGTCAGAATGCCGGTGTCGAATTGCCTGCCGAACTCGTCCAGAAACGGCTGGTGCAGGTCGCAGCCCGCGACGAGGCGCACGCCTCTTTCGGGACGGTGCGCGTGGTGAGCGAGTGTGCCCCGCCCGCATACGCCGATCACGCCAATCCTGATTTCGTCGTTCGTCATGCTCACACCGACCAATTCAACCTCTCCGTGGCTGTTCAAATGCCGTAGTCGTGGACTCCACCCAGCCCTCAACCACGCCCATCACCTCATCCTCCCACTCCAGCGAGTAAAAACTGTGGTTGGCGTCGGGCAGTTCGTGAAAGGTGGCGTTGAGCCCTTTCGCGCGACAGAAGTCCTCGTACTTCCCCCGGGCGGCCTGCGCGGTCGGATCGTTGCCGCCGTAGATGAAAAGGAGAGGCGCGGCATAGTCGGCGAAAGCCTGGAGCCACCTCGCTTCCCGTACAAGCTCGTCTTCGTCCGGCGCCTCCTGCCGAAAGAGGGCCTTGCCGACCATGCCGGTGTTGACCCGCCCCGTGAGGATCTTCTTCCACGTTGCAGGTTGCGTCAGTTTCAGCAGGTAGGTCTTCAGGGTGGACCGCGATTTGCGCGCGTCGGTCTCTTTGCCGCGCCGCGGGTCGCCCATCAGCTCGTGCGAAAGCAGGACAAGCCCGGCTGTGTTCTCGGCGGCCACGGCGGCGCCGACCGCCACCTTGGACCCGGAACAGATACCGAGGAGAACGGGTCGCGCCACGCCCGCTTCCCGCGCGAAGAAACCCATGCCGGCCAGCGTGTCGTCGATCATGCTGTCGATCGACGCGTCGCCGACGCAGCCGTCGCTGTCGCCCCGTCCGGCAAAATCGAAACGCAGACAGGCACAGCCCCTGTCGCACAGGCGCCGGGCGAGCTTCACGAACATGCGGTGCGGTCCGATGCGGCACCCGGACCAGCCATGAAGAAAGACCACGCCCGACCGCGCTGGAGCCGCGGCTCCATCCGGCATGTGCACGATCCCGCGCAGAGTGTTTGCGCCGCTCTTGAACTCGATCGCCGATTCCATTTCTACACCAACGGGGCCAGGTGGCCGAACACGATGCGGTCGTGGCCGGCCAGGTCGCGCTTGACCAGGACGTCCGTGAAGCCCGCCTCTTCCAACAGGCTCTTGACGCGATCGCCCTGGTCCTCCGCAATCTCGAGGAAGATGGCGCCTTTCGGCTTGAGGACCATGGCGGCATCCTGGACGACTTCCATGATCACGGCCAAGCCGTCCGGCCCCCCGTCAAGAGCCGAGCGCGGTTCGTGTTCGCGGATATGAACCGGCAGTTGCTCGTACTCCGCGGTAGGGACGTACGGCAGATTGGCGACAACCGCATCGAACGACTCCGGCTCGACCACGTCCGGCAGCTCCGCCGCGGCAAACAGCACTTTGGCGTCCAGCCCCAGGGAAGCCGCGTTTTCCTGGGCCAGTTCGATCGCTTCGGCACTCACGTCTACCCCGAGGTAGCGCGCTTCCGGGCGGGCCGTGGCCAGGCTCAGCACGATACAGCCCGACCCCGTACCGATGTCGACGACGGCCGGATGCTCGGCTTGCCATAGCGCATCGTGTCCGAGTATGAACTCGACCAGCTCCTCCGTTTCCGGACGCGGGATCAACGCGCGGCGATCGACCTTGAGCGTGCGTCCCATGAAGTCGACCTGCCCGAGAATATACTGCACCGGTTCCCCGGCGGCGGCACGCTTGATCCCGCGGCGCATGGCGTCGAGCTTCTTCTCGGAAAGGACGGTCTCGTAGCGCACGTAGAGCTCGAGCCGCTTGCAGTTGAATAGACGGCTCAACAGCAGCTCGCAGATCTGGCGCGGTTCCTGGACCGCCTTGCCTTCCAGAAAGGCCTGACCCTTCCGCAGAATATCCAGAACCGAGTTGGGGATCGTTTCAGCCATCCGCGGAGACTCCGTTTGCGGCGCGTTGCTCCTCAAAGCCGTAGCAGTACCCCAAAAGAAGCACACTCTCAACAGAAAAGACTTGCTGCCCCGGACATCAAACGGAGATCTCACGTTTCGCACCCGGGCCGCGGACGGTCGTCATGCACGGGAGGGATCGGCATGATCGTTTTGACCGAGCTGGACACGGACGGCACGCCCTACGTCGAGTTACGCGGATCAACGGTCGACCACGAAAGCGCGGACCGGCGTCTCGTCTCCGGCCCCGCGCCGTTGCGCGGGGCCTCCGGCGAGTCTACGAAGATGGCGCGCAGAGGTGGGGCAGGGGACGAGTAGTCGTCGCGTATGCTCCGCCGTTACGAACATGAGTTGAGCCCAAAAAGGATCGCCTTGCGCTTTGCGAACCGATAGAGTCCGCGGCTGTCTCTTTGCCACCGGAAGAAACGGCCGACATGATCATTGCCTATATGCTTCAACAGAACGACCCGACGCGTCTTTGCGCCTACGTGTTCAGTGCGGAGATTGACGAAGGGATGCCCCTCGGACCGCGCAAGTACCCGCACCACCCGGAGACGCTGCTCAAGACGCCTCCCGCGTCAGTGTCGCTGAAGCCCTGCGACCGCCGCATTCTGATGGGACTGCTGATGCAGCAGAGCTACAAGGGCAAGGACATCTTTTTCAGCGGGCAGAGCGCCTTCACGCTGGTCAAGGACATGGTCGAAACGGGGCGGTGCTATCTGTGGTCGGCGCCAATGAAGGCGCTACGGTGGGAAGGGAAAACCACGTTTGATGCCATCTGGCGCCGGGACGACGAGTCGGGCCGGCTCACTCCGTCCTTCGCGGCGGCGCCGTCGATGGTCTTGCTCCCCTGTACGCCGCCAATCGGCGTGGACACGAAAAGCGGCGCGTGTGCACTTGTCCGTTCCAGCCTGCCGGAGGAGGTGGCCGGTCTGTGGCAGAAGGCGCAGCCGATGAGTGTCGAGGACTGCCTGGCGTTCGTCGAGCGTCTGACGCGCCGCTTTCCGGACGCCGCGCTTCCGCTTCCCGCGCACATTCCGGAGAAGCGGCGCGACAAAGTGAAACCCGTTCCCGTTCTGACGCTCACGGGCCGACAAATCGTGCACGGCGGCGGCGACGACGAGACGGTTCTCCTGGCCCGGTTGGGTTTCAAGTACGGTAAACGGATCGTCACGCCGGCTGACCGGGAAACGCGCATTCGCTACGTGGAAAAGGGAACGCTGGTCAACATAGCCCGCAACCGTCGGGCCGAAGAGGCGACCCGCGCGGAGCTGGCGGCCTTCGGGATGGAGTCTTTCAGGGAGGCGGATGGCGATCTCTTTTCGAGCGTGACCGAGGCGGAGTGCCTCTGTCTGCCACCGGAGGCGCCGCACGACTGGAGCGACGCCCTGGACGAGTTGTTTCCCAGGCTTGAAGCGGCGGGCTGGAAAGTCGAGTACGACAAGGGGTACCGGCTGGCATCCGTCGGTGAAGCCGACTGGTATTCCGACTTCACGAGCTCGGCCAAGGGGTGGCTGACCTTTGAGACGGGCATCCGCGTCAAGAACAAGCGCGTGAACCTCCTGCCGTACGTACACGCGTTTCTGCGACGCCACCGCGACTGGACACTGGATCGGTTCCAGGTCCACCTGGCGGCCACCAGCATTCCCGTTCCGGCAAGGAACTGCGTCGTCCTGGTGGACGGAGCACGTTTCTTTCAAATCCTCCGGAACGTGTTTGAGCTCTTCGGCGAATCGTCCCTGGACCGCCGCAGCCGTCTGAAGCTCTCCGAACTGCGTGCGGCCGAGCTCGTGGAGTCGGACTCGCTTCTGAACGTAACCTGGACGCCGCCGCCAAAGCTGCGAGAGTTGGCGCGGGTACTGCGGGGGGAGTTCCGAGTCGAGCCGCGTTCGGCGCCGGCTGGAATCGAGGGCGAACTGCGCTCCTACCAGGAAATGGGGGCGGGGTGGCTGGCATTTCTGCACGAGCACCAACTGGGCGGCATTCTGGCCGACGACATGGGACTGGGAAAGACCGTTCAGTCCCTCGCCCTGATCGTGGCGCTGCAAGAACAGGGAGAGCTCGACCTGCCGGTGCTGGTGGTCGCCCCTACCAGCGTGCTGCCGAACTGGCGCTCCGAGATTTCCCGTTTCGCACCCGGGCTGCGGACGGTCGTCATGCACGGTAGTGACCGGCATGATCGCTTTGACCGCCTCGGCGACGTGGATGTGGTCATCACCAGCTACGCGCTCTTGCGCATCGACCGGGACAAGTACCTCGAACGCTCCTTTTCGGTGATCATCCTGGACGAGGCGCAGGCGATCAAGAACCCGGCTTCCAAAGTCGCACGGGTGGCCTACCGGTTGAAAGGGCGGCTGCGGCTCTGCCTGACGGGAACGCCGATCGAGAATCACCTGGGCGAACTATGGTCGTTGATGCACTTCGTCATGCCGGGGTTCCTCGGATCGAACGACGGCTTCCGGCGCGACTTCCAACTCCCGATCGAGCGTGACGGCCATCCCGTCATACGGGACACCTTGCGCCGCCGCGTACGACCGTTTGTGCTGCGACGGACCAAGGACGAGGTCGCCGTGGATTTGCCCGAAAAGACGACGATCGTGCAGACCGTCTCACTCAGCGACGCCCAAGTCGACCTCTACCAGAGCGTCCGCATGGCCATGACGGCTCGGGTGCGCCAGGAGATGGAGGCGAAAGGCATGGAGCGTTCGCGGATCGTCATCCTCGACGCCCTGCTCAAGCTGCGGCAAATCTGCTGCGACCCGCGGTTGCGAGACAGACAGCAGGCGTACGACCTGCCCAATGACTCGTGCAAGCTCGACCTGCTGGCGGGGATGCTGCCCGAGATGATCGAAGAGGGGCGGCGGATTCTGCTGTTCTCGCAGTTCACGAGCATGCTCGATCTGATCAAGGAGATGCTGGACGCGGACGGCGTGCCCTACGTCGAGTTGCGCGGATCAACGGTTGACCGCGAAACGCCGGTACGGCGTTTTCAGGAAGGGGAGATTCCCCTATTCCTCATTAGTCTAAGGGCCGGTGGCCAGGGATTGAACCTGACGGCCGCCGACACGGTGATCCACTACGATCCTTGGTGGAACCCGGCGGTCGAGGACCAGGCCACGGATCGCGCCCACCGCATCGGCCAGGACAAGCCCGTATTCGTCTACAAGTTCGTCACCGAGAACACGGTCGAAGCCCGCATCCTCGAGCTGCAGGAGAGGAAGAAGGAACTGACGGCAATCCTCGACGGCGGCGAGGGCGGGGGACTCAGCCTGAGTGAAGAAGACATCGACCTCCTGTTGGCGCCCGTGCGGTAAGCGCGGTGTAATCCCAATCTCGCATACCTCCCCCGACACCGCGCGGCGGTCCCCTTCGTAGAGCGTCCGTAGCGTGCGGCCGTTGGCGGCCGCACCGGAGGGCGCAGGGTGCGCGGACCAGCGTCTCGTCTCCGGCCCCGCGCCTTTGCGCGGGGCCTCCGGCGAGTCTACGAAGGTGGGGCAGGTCGATCAGCGGGGGGGACAGACCCCGGACACTGTGCGATAGCCCGCCTTTGTAGAGCGTCCGTAGCGTGCGGCCGTTGCCGGCCGCACCGGAGGGCGCAGGGTGCGCGTACCGGCCTCTCG
>CAZKRK010000152.1:0-16381 GCA_964555035.1 uncultured Victivallales bacterium
TGGGCAAAGCCCGGCGGGGGCCCCGGCAGGTGCAACGAATCGCAGATGCGCCCATCATTCGCCACCCTCATCATTTGGGCTTGCGCACCCGGCGCACTTCAATGTCGGATGGTAGCGTGCCGGCCGACTTCAGTGCAAGAGCGCCGGTGCTGCCGCATCTGTTCGATGTGTCCCAGTGCGGGACGTTGCGTGGCACTGGTTTGGTCGCGTCTACGGGACTGTAGCTGAACTAACTTCCTCTGCCTAAGTGTTTGGCCGGACGCATGTTGCGGGGTGTGGGCCTCCTGGATCGTAGTCCGGTTGACTGTCTTGGCATGCCATAAGCGTAGTGCTTCCCGGCAGGGAGCGAGATACGCATTATGCCTGAAATCGACAGACTTCTGAACCACGTTGTGACCCTTGGCGCCAGCGACTTGCATGTGACGGCCGGGCAGCCGCCGTATGTTCGTTTGCGCGGTGACATGGAGGTATTGGACGCGTGGGGTCCGTTCACCGGCGAACAGACGGAGGCTTTGGTTCGCGGGATCATGAACGACGAAACCGCCGCGGACTTCGATCAATCGCTGGACGTCGATTTCGGCTATGCCCTCGACAACGGCGAGCGGTTCCGCGTCAACGTGTTCCGGGATCGAAGCGGCACCGGTTTCGTCAGCAGGCACATCGCCTCCAAAGTGCCCACGGCCGACGCGCTGGGACTGCCGGACGCGGTGCGGGAGCTGTGCACGCTCCGCAACGGGCTGGTAGTTGTCACGGGTCCGACCGGCAGCGGCAAATCGACGACGCTGGCGGCGATGATCGACCTGATCAATGCCACGCGCGCGCAGCACGTGATTACGATTGAAGACCCGGTCGAGTTTGTGCACGAGCCCAAGCGTTGCCTGATCAACCAGCGCGAGGTGCACTCGCACACGCACAGCTTCGCCCGCGCTTTGCGGGCTGCGTTGCGCGAGGATCCCGACGTGGTGATGGTAGGCGAAATGCGCGACCGCGAGACAGTGGAGTGCGCTCTTGAACTGGCCGAGACGGGACACCTGGTTTTCGGCACGCTTCACACGAACACTGCCCTGGGTACCGTTTCCCGCATAGTCGATATGTTCTCGGCAGAGCGGCAGCAGCAGGTCAGATCGATTCTGGCCGATTCGTTGCGCGGCGTGGTTGCCCAGACGCTGTGTAAGACGATCAAAGGCGGCATTACTGCGGCCCAGGAGATCCTCGTGGTCAATTCCGCTGTGTCCTCGAACATACGCGAAGGCAAATACCACTACATCGAATCGGCCATGCAGACGGGGCGCGGCATCGGCATGCAGACCTTGAATGATGCGCTTCTCGATCTCGTCAACTCCGGCCGGATAACGGCCGAGGTGGCCCTCAGCAAAGCCATCAACGTGGCTGACTTGAAGACAAAGCTGAAGGGTGTCGGCGTTGCGCGTGGCGTAGAGAAGACCGAGGCTCCCCCCGCTCCCGCTCCGCCTGTCCGTGCCAGGGCCGTGCCGCAGAAGCCGGTGGAGGATTCTGAGAGTGCCCGCAAGGTCAGGACTCTGAAGGAGTCGCTGCGCGAGGATCCGGAGCGCATCGACGTGTTGAACAATCTGGCGTGGGTCCTGGCAACCGACTCCAACGATCAGGTCCGGGACGGCGAGGAGGCGATCGCGCTGGCTTCGCGCGCGTTTTCTCTGCTCGGTGTGGGTGACGGCGCCAACAAAGTCAAGATTCTCGATACTCTGGCTGCGGCGTACGCGGAGACCGGTCGTTTCAACGAGGCGGCTGAGACCGTGAGCAAGGCCATCGAAGTCGCCTACCAGGAGAACCTGGACGGCGTGGTGGAGGAGTTGAACGGCCATATGACGACGTACTCGTCGGGTCGCTCGATGCTGTCGCACCGCCAGGACATTCTCGCGGGGCCTTTGCGCAAGGCGGGCAAGGCGCAGCGCCGAAGGCTGGCATTGGGCGCCCTGGCGAATGCCTGAGGTGTGCGTGGCCGTTCACTTGGACGATTCCCCGCACACGAAACTGTTCACATTGTTCATGGGTGAACAGGGGTAGTCCGGAAACGGTCAGGGCAGCCGAATCGGGGCGGTTCCTCACTCTTCGCTCGCAACGGCGGCGGACCGCCGTGTCCAGGGGCTCTTCGGACCAAGTGCAGTCGAAGCGGCCGGCCAGCCACGGTAGTGCGGTTCTCTGTCGCAACCCGTTCGGCGTACGGGCACTACACAAGACGGTGATACGTGGAGCGTGTGTTGCGTTCTCAGTTGCACGATTAGGTAGCACGACCAGGTAGGTCTCCCCTCCCATACTTCGTCGTGCTACCTAATCGTGCAACTTCGTCTTCTCCCCGCGGCGCGACTGCAACGTCCGCTTGCCCGTCAGGGATGCAACCGGAGCCCGCGCATACGGGATTTAGCTTTAGTTCTTCCGTTTTGCGGGGTAGAATCGTTCTGGCACGGTGGATGCGACTACTATGATGCGCGCATCAGCGTTTGGTGCGTAGTTGGCTTTTGCGGCCAGGTGCGGGTTTGTCCGCAAAACGCCGTCAGGACAGAAAGAGAAGATGGACTCAAGACGAAAGAACTCGAGCGGCTTCACGTTGGTGGAGGTCATGGTCGCGACGACGTTGTTGACCCTACTGGGGATGGGACTGATTTCGTCCGGCATAGCCGTGCTGCGCATGACCCAGTACATGCGCATCTCCACGGAAGCGCGGGCGATGGCCATGGAGCGTATGGAGGAGCTGGTGAACGGCGGGCGGGTGCGCCTGGCCGAGTCGAGCTATGCGGCACTGCAACCGCAAACCAACACCGCGACCCTCGGGCACCCGATGGTCAGGCGCGTTGAAGTATACTGGCATACGGCCAGCGGTGCTCCCGCCACGGCGGCAAGCAACGCCTACGCCGAGGTCCACGTGGACGTGGAGTACTACGAGCCCATCAGGCAGAGAACGAAAACGGATACGTTTTCGGTGATTGTTCTGTAGGAAAGATGATGATGCGAAGCAACACAGGCATTTCAGGCGCGCACAGGCGCCGGCGCTTCGGTTTCACATTGGTGGAGACGCTGGTGGCGACATCTATCAGCGTGGTCGTCCTTGGCGGCGTTGCGTCTGTGTACTACTGGACGTCACAGCAGATGGTGTACGCCCAGCGCGTTTCCTGGTCGCATCTTGAGGCCCTGAAGTCCAGCCGCACGTTGCAGTACTACCTGAGAGGCGCGCAGGAAGTCACAGCCATCGATACGAACAGAGCACAGTGGGTCGAGGTCCGCATGGCGGACGGCAGTCTGACGCGTCTGGTCTACGAGAACCCGATCCAGGGGCAGCGTGACGGCTTCCTTTACGTCACGAACAGCACCGGACGGCACACGATTGTGGCGCGCGGCATGACGGCGCACATGACGGACGAGTATTCGCCGCCCGTGTTCAGGCGCATGGGTGCGAAGTCTCTGCGTATTACCTATCGTGTGGTCGAACCCGTGGTGTCTCAGCCCGGGGCGACCCGCGATGCGTGCATCGGCGCCGTGATCGATACGGGCGTGTCGATGCGCAACGGCTCGAACTAGACGGAGGATGGAACCCGCCCGGCGGGGGTGGAAAGAATGGTGAGACTATGAAACGTGTTCGTTACCGCGGGAGCAAGCGCGTAGACGGGAGCGTGCTGGTGGCCGCCGTCGTTCTGATGGCCCTGTCCGTGGTCGGCGTGGGGTCGGTCATGGTCGTCACGGCAAACTACCTGCGGATCGCGCGCCGGTCGCACCACCGCGACTGCTGCTTCTATATGGCCGAAGCGGGGCTGGCCGCCGCCGTGAACAAGCTGAATGCCGCCAGCGACGCGACGATTACCTACAACGAGTCGCGCACGATGTTCACGGGTACGCACAAGTTCAAGCATCCCGACTGGGGGTTCGTTACCCAGCTGCGCGTGGAGACGAACGGTGCGCAGGTCGTGCACTCCGAAGGGCGCTATGGCGGGCAGTCTATCAGGATAAGCGCAAACGTCTCCCTGCGGAGCGGCGAGAGGAGCATTCACGCACTCTACGCGCACGCGGTCTACAGCGGGAACTCCAGCGGCTCCACCAACTACAGCCTGTTGATCGGTGGCACCGGCTCCAGGGCGGACTTCGTTGCGGGCGACACCTATTCCGGCGGCAATATCACGCTTTCCGGCGACGCATGGCTGCGTCACCCGGAAGACCTCGACGATCTGGACGGGGACGGCATCCGCGCGTCCAACGAGGACTGGAACGACGCCTACGTGACCCAGACATTCACGAACACGCCGACCGTGAGCGAGTACAACGCGTACGAGGCACAGATAGCTTCCGTCATGGACCGCGTCTACAACAACGGGGTCTATGACTACGGCGAAGCCTACCGCGACACGATCGGCAACGGCATCTACGAACCGGGTGAACCCTTTACGGACCTGGACGGCGACGGTGTGCGGCATCCCGGAGATGAATTCACCGACCTCAACGACAACGGTATTCGCGACGAAGGCGAGCCCTTTGTTGACCATGGCAACGGCGAGTGGAACGACGGCGAAGAGTGGGTTGAGGATTCGGTGCACCGTTACAAGAACAGATCCAACGGAAACAGGGTCCGCCTCAACAACAGGTACGACCGGGCGGGCGGCTATTGGAAGCGCACCTGGTGGGGGGGGTGGCGATGGAAAACTCCGTCGTGGGCGAGCAGCTGGCCGGCGGAGGATTTTGAGGATGGGCCGGACGGTGTGTACTACGCCGGCGAGCCCTTCGTAGACGGCAACGGAGTTTACGACGAAGGCGAGGAGTTCATCGACGACCGCAACGGGATGTACGACTACGGCTCGCAAGCGACCGGCACGATTACGGGAATGCCGCCGCCTGGGCCCGGTCAGCGGCCGGCCGTCGGGGGAGATGCGCAAATCTCGCCACCCGATCTCTATCACATGTTCTACGACACGCCCAAAACTGCCATGGCTCCGATTGGCGCCCTGGTGCGCTGGGGACACGACGTCAAGGTCGATGCCGCGCAGTACGGCGGGGCGATGGCGATCACGGATGCGTCCAATCCTGCCCACATCTTCTTGCGCAATCCGCCGCGGTCCGGCAGCTCCTATACCTGGAGCAACGGCGCCAAGATCTACAAGAGGAGCTACAATAAGGTCTACGACAACCAGGGCAACCCGCGCGACGACTTCTTCCTGGAAGACCCCACCGATCCCACTTTCAACTCCTACGTGCGTGCCGATGCGATCGACGGAACCGTATACACGTCGCCCATGTACGTCGACGTGCGTCCCGACCACAACGTCAAGCTCTACTACATCGAAGGGAACCTCTACGTTCACAGCCCGCGTGTGTACTGCATGCGGTTCCGCCGCGAGGGCACGCGCGTGACCTTCGTGGTCAGGGGCAACATCACGATTTCCGACGAGTTCTACTACAACGCCGACTACCCCGCAGGGCTTCAGCGGGAGGATTTCAACAGCACGGTCGTACAGAACCCCAGCGATGCGCTCTGCCTGATCGCTCTCAAGGAGCCCAACACCACGGACAGCGGCAACGTCTACGTCGGCGATGCGCAATACGGGACCGGCGGCGCCATTCACGCCATGCTCTACGCCGAGAACAACTTCGTGGACAACAACATCAACACGTCCGGCCAGCCGTTCATCAGCGTTTTCGGCAACATGTCGGCCGGCAATCACGTGGATATCATGCGGAGCGGCAGCAACCGCACCCGGCTCGACGTGACCCTCGACGAGCGCATCCGCGGCGGCAGCATTATCGTGCCGGGGCTGCCCCATCCGGTCAGCAGCGGGGAGCGGAGCATTACCCTGGACACCCAGTGGGGCATGGTCGCCGGTTCGTGGTACTGCAGCTACATGAACCGGCTTCACTAGGAGCAAGTAGGCGTGGGCCAGGCCCTGGCCCACGCCCGGGGGTGGGTCAGGGCCTGACCCACCCCTACTCGAAGGCAGGGGGCCAGGTGATGAAACGGCGCGGTTTTTCCTTAGTTGAGATCCTTGTTGTTCTCGGGGTGATCGGCGTGCTTATGGCTATGGCCATTCCGGTCATCAGGAACTCCAGGAGTACCTCACAGGCGAACGAGTGTACGCACAACCGGCTCATGGTCGATGCCGCCAAAGACCGCTACGCCATGGAGCTGCGCAAACCGCGCGGTTTCACACCCGACTGGGATGACATCATGCCCTTCGCTCACAGAGGCACCACCGCGAGCTGCCCCAGCGGCGGCGAGTACACGCTCGGCCCGATCGGCACTCCCTGCGCTTGTGACATTCACGACTGAGGGCATGCACGGCCTCAGTGGGCCGGATTTGCAATCCGGCCGAGAGAACGTGGAGCATACCAGGCGAGTCGCCCGACCTTGGCCCGTTCACTCTCGACAACATGCGCATCTCTCTCTCGGCCGGATTGCAAATCCGGCCCACTGAAGATTCGTTCACCCAAGGCGGGTCCGCGCTATGGATGCCGACCCTCTGTCCAGTAGCACCTTTTGACACAGCCCCCTGCATGTTGCTCGCCTTTGGCGAGCCCGTTACCCTACCAACCCGTCGGCGTTTGATGTAGATAATTCTCAATTCTGCGAAGCGGGTGCGCCGGATCACTCCCCGGCAGCCACATTCTGTTGTGAAGTTCTCTTCGGCTTCGGTTGAAGTGATCCGCTACGGCTCCGGCACGCTGCCTCGTCATGGGCTTTCTTCTCAAATGTCCATATTGTTTACACTGTGGTGTGTGTATCACTTTGCCGTTCAATGCAGTATGGCATGCTTTTCAGGTGGTGAATGCCAAGTCCGGTCGCTTGGTTCGCGAAGTTGTTGTACATAAAGGCTACATAGCCGAGAGGTCTGTGTGCCGCGACCGCGCTGCAAGCGTGCCTGACGCCGCTCCTTATCCGGCGCGAAGGATAGCCGGATGGCATAGCTGGTGCTCCAACATACATGGACAGAGTGTGCGGAGATGCAGAGAGTATGCAAAGTGTAGCGAACACATATCCGAAGGGGCGATGGGACAGGCGCAGCGGCATGACCCTGGTCGAGGTGCTGGTGGCCTGTGCGCTGCTCGCGTTGGTGAGCTCCGGGTTGGTTGCATGTGGGATGGTGGCCATCCGCATGTCTCACTACCTGCGCACATCCACGGAGGCGCGTGGCATGGCCAAGGCTCGCATGGAGGCAATTACGTCCGGCGGGAGGTTTCGCCTGGCACAGTCAGAGTACGACATGATCCTCCCGTATACCAACACCGCATCGCTTGACCATCCCGTCGTGCTGAACACGCGCGTCGTCTGGCACGATGCGGACGGCAACGTTGTGGGGGCGGGCGGCAGCAACGACTACGCTGAAGTCCACGTCGACGTAACCTACTTCGAGCCCTTCAGACGCGGCTCAAAAACGGACACCTACTCGGGAATCGTGCGATGAAGGCGAGAAGGACACACAGCCGGGCCGGTTTCACGCTGGTGGAGATACTCGTCGCCCTCATGGTCGGACTGGCGGTGTTGTCCGGCGTGATGACCGCCTACGTCTGGATGGCGCAGAAGATCAGCTTCGCCGAGAAGGTGTCGTGGTCGCACCGCATGGCGCTGACCTCGGGACGTGATGTCATGGACTACTTGCGTAACGCCACCGAGATTCTGGCCATCGATGCCGACAATGCGTGGTGGGTGGAAGTGCGGATGCCGGATGGCTCGGAGTCGCGGTTCGTCTATGTCAACCCCGTCGAATTCCAGCGTGATGGCTACATGTACATGACCAATGCCGCGTCTGGTCGTTGCATGGTCGTCGCGCGCGGCATGACGGAGATCATGACCAGCGACGGCTTCTCGCCCGGGATTTTCACTCAGACTTCTCCGAGCACGCTTCGACTGCGGTACCGCGTGGTTGAACCGGTTCCCCAGCGGCCGGGAGAAAACCAGGATTCCTTGCTGGGTGCAATTGTGGATGAAACCGTTTGCCTGAGGAATGCTCCCCGATGAGGGGGCATCTTGACTATACGGAGAGCAGAACCATGAATGCCATGAGAACACGCAGACCCAAGAGCAGGGCCGGCGGTGTGCTTGTCACGACGGTCGTCATGACTACGGTCGCGGCTGTCGGTGTCGGCTCCGCCGTCTACATGCTGTCAAACCATCGTCGTATGGCCCAGCGTTCCCACGCGCGGGACCGTGCGTTCTACCTGGCGGAGGCGGGGTTGGCCGCGGCGATGGCCAAGTTGAACGCCTACGGGGATGCCAACATCCCGTTCGGCCAGTCGGCAAGCTACTTCCACAGCGTCGGCAGCTTCGAAATCCCGGGGTGGGGGTTTGAGACGGTGCTTTCGACTACAACCAATGGCGAAGACATCATCACGTCCACCGGACGATTCGGCGGTCAACGCGCCGTGGTCTCCACCGGCGTTGCGCTCGTCGGCGGCGAGCGGCGCGTGCACGCTCTCTATGCCCACGCGCTCTACGCGGGCAACTCCAGTGGTGATACGAACTACTGCATGCTGATCGGCGGGACCGGGAGTGGGGCCGATTTCGTGCAGGGCGACACCTACTCGGGTAACGATATTGATGTGTCGGGTTCGGCTTACCTGAGACTGCCGGAGCTGCTGGACGACATTGACGGCGACGGAGTACAGGCGGGGGACGAGACTTGGGGTGAGGCCTTCATCACCGCGACAAATGAAACGGGGTTGTCCCAGGAGGACTACGACGATTACCTGGCTTCCATGTCCCCCTATCACGACCTCCTCTACAAGAACGGCACGTATGACTACGGCGAGGCCTACGTCGATACGATCGGCGACGGCATCTACCAGGAGGGCGAGCCTTTCACGGATCTGGATGGTGACGGTGTGCGTCACCCCGGCGACGACTACACCGACGAGAACGGCAACGGCATGTGGGACGAGGGGGAACCGTTCGACGACCACGGCAACGGTGTCTGGGACGACGGCGAGGAGTGGATCGAGGACGCCGAGCACCGCAAGAAGAACAGGCCCAACGGGAAGAAGGTCCGCGTCAATGGAAGGTACGACCCGCCGGGGGGCTACTGGCAATACAGCAGGAGACGGGGTTGGCGGTGGAAGTCCCCGTCGTGGGCGGATGACTGGCCCGCGGAGGAGTTCGAAGACCAGGGCGACGGCGTCTATTACGCCGGCGAACCGTGGGTGGACGGCAACGGCGTCTATGACGAGGGCGAGGAGTTCTACGACGATCGCAACAACATGTACGACTACGGCACCCAGGCCACCGGTGACATCGCCGGCATGCCGGCCCCCGGTCCGGGACAACAGGTGGCCGACGGTGGCGATGCGGCCGTCGATCCGCCCGACTTGGTTCACATGTACTACGATGTCGACAAGACGGACACGCCGCCTTTCGACGCCCTGGCCCGCTGGGGGCACGACTACCGCGTGGACTCCTCTGTCTACGGAGGCGAGGAGGCTATCAACGACCAGACGCAGGCCGCTCACATCTTTGTGCGGAACCCGCCCCACTCGGGATACGTCTGGAGCGACGGCGTCAAGGTCCGGGGCCGGACCTACACCGAAATCCAGGACGACTTCGGTCAGCGCGTCAACGACTACTTCTTCGAAGACCCCACCGATCCCACGTACGATTCGTACGTCATGGGCGACGCGATCGACGGCACCAAGTACACGGCGCCTATGTATATCGACGTGCAGCCGGAACACAACGTCAAGGTCTACTACGTCGATGGCAACGTCTACCTCCACAACGTTCGCACCTATTCGATGCGTTTCCGGACACCCGGAACGCGTATCACTGTCATCGCCAAAGGCAACATCACCATTTCAGACGAGTTTTACTACAACGCCGATTACCCAGAGGGCCTGCAGCGTTCCGAGTTCAACAGCACGGTCGTCAATAACCCGATGGACGCCTTCTGCCTGATCGCACTCAAGAACCCGGACTGCAGCGACAGCGGCAACATCTACATCGGCGACGCCCAGTTCGGCACAGGTGGTGCCATTCACGCCATGCTCTATGCCGAGAACAACTTCGTCGATAACAACCTGAATACGGCCAACCAGCCCTTCATCAGCGTGTTCGGCAACATGACCGCGGGCAACCACGTTGAGATAATGCGCAGCGGCGGCAATCGCACGCGGCTGGACATTACGCTTGATGAACGCATCCGCAACGGGTATATCGTTGCCCCAGGGCTGCCGCATCCGGTGGGCCACCAGCGCTCCATCGTTCTGGATACGGGATGGTCGTGGAAGCCGGGGACCTGGTCGTGCGCGACGCGGTTCTAGCCGGAATATAACGAATGAGCATTACGAAGGTCGTAAAACGCACAACCACCGTGCTTCTGGCCGTGGTACTCTCAACAGCGGGGGTCCGGGCTCAACTCGGACTGAGCGAGTCCGAATTCAGGGAGCAATGGGGCACGCCGATTTCGCGCGGGGAATCCACGCCGGGCATCGTGTCGCTGATATTCGAGCATGATGAGATGACGATCGAGGCGGCCTGTCTCGATGGGGCCGTGCGGCGCATTGTCTACAAGAAGCCGGATCTGAGTGGTGCGGAGGTGAGTGCACTGCTCCAGCGCAACAAGGCCGATCGCGAGTGGGACGTATGGACACCGCCTGGAACCGGAGCGCCCGCCGGGGCAGCGAACGCCTGGATGCGCTCGGACGAGATGGCGATGGCCACGCTGGGAGAGGGACAGCTCGCGATAGTCGGCGCCGAGTGGAATCTGCGTGACCGGCAGCGGCCCAAGCCTCAGCCCAAGCCGGCCGAAGTGACGAATGCGCCGCCCGCGATCCCCGAACCTCCCAAAGCGGTCGCAAAGGGACCGGCCAGTGAAGTTGCCGGATTCTGGGCCGCGGCCGCCGAAGATGGCCGGATGCTGGCCCTCCATATTCTGCCCGGCGGCCCGACGACCTGGATCGTCTACGGCGAGTACGAGAAGAAGGAATTCGCGTTGGCAACCACGGAAGGCTCTCGCGGTGACTTGCCGACGTTCGCGCTCGTGGCGCAAGAGGGCGAACGCGCGCTTGGCAGCATGCGGCTGGCGGGAGGCAACACCCTGCGGTTCAGCCCCGAGTCGGGTGCCGAGCCGTCCGAATCCCTGGCGCCCATGTGCGCGCGGAAAACCGTTGTCTTCACTCGTCGCCCCGGCTTGCCGAAGTGGCGTCCGAAACCGAAGAAAGACATGCCGTCCGTCGGAGACACCAGGGAACAGGTCGTTGAGCTTCTCGGCAAGCCGCTGGGTGCGTTCAAGTCCGACAAGTCCGAGGCTTTGCAGTACGACTGGGGACAGGTTGTGATTCGGGACGGAAAGGTCGTAGCGATCGAGTAACGACGGAGGCAGACGCGTGAACCGCAGGACCGCCTTTACGCTTATCGAGTTGATGTTCACGGTGGCCCTGCTTGGTCTGCTGGTGACTCTTGCTGTTGCGTCCGTAACACGTGCGCGGCGGGCTGCACTGCGCAACGAGTGCATGCACAACATGGGCTTCGTCGAGGCCGCTAAGGATGAACTTGCCTTGGACAAACGACTGCCGGACGGGTACGCTCCCGATTGGGAAGAAGTGTCCGGTTACACCAGAAGGGGCAGGATCCTAACATGCCCCGGTGGATCGGAGTATGAACTCGAGGCAATTGGCGAGCCCTGTGTCTGTCCCGTTCATGGCGCGTTCGTTCCGGGCGGGGAATAGGCGCCGTGGGATTGCGCCAAGGTGCGTTGAAGACGACTGACGAGGTTGGGGAGGTGTCATGAGTGCGAATTGGATGTTCTGGCGCAAGCAGGATGACGCCGGCGACGGCAAGCGGGACGCGTCGGCGGTCGACTACGTCGACTGGCTGCTGTCATACATGATCAGGAAGTCCATCCTGGACCTGTCCATATCCGGCAAGGTCGCACTGCCGGATGACGCCGACTCCGAGGAACACGCCTACACCGACCCCCTGCCTACGCACCAGACGGTCATCAACCGACTCAAACTGATGTCCGGCCTCAACCCGGTGCATCTGCCCGAGCCGTCACAGGGCAAATTCGAACTGCCGCGCGGCAACCACGTCTTCGTGTTCCAGTCCCATTTCGACGACACCGGCTCCACTTCCCGCTGCAAACTGCGCATGAAGATCCGGCGGGCGTAGAACCGTTCTCCCTTGGCCCGCCGTAGCCTGGCGAGGGAGGCAGGACGGTTCTACGGAACGCCGCGACGAGGCAAGTTTCTGGTCAGTAACGCCCCAAGGCGCTGGGGGTCTTGGACAATTCGGGGGGGGAACGGCAGAAATGTTCAATGCTCAATTCTCAATGTTCAATGCTCAAGTAGACTTGGACATTGAGAATTGAGCATTGAACATTGAACATTCCCGAAGTTCCCGATCAGCACCCGACGATATGGATCGTCTTGCCGTCGTCGGCCTTTGTCTCCCACGAGATCTTGTCGTCCCAGGGAACGTCGGGTCGGCGGTCGAACACGATCAGCCAGCCTTCAGGTTCGCCAAGTGTGTCCAGGTAGCGGGAGAGTTGGCGGATGCCATCGGGGAGCGTCTTCTCTCCCCGTCGGATCTTGAGCTCGATCGGGTAACGGTGGCTTTCGTATTCGACGCACAAATCGAGCCGGCCGCTTCCGGCGGCCATTTCGCGGACTACACTTCCGCCTCCGTTCAGCACCCGTTGCAGGAATCCCATCAGAATCAGGTGCGGTGCCGCTTCGCGATAGTCGAAACGGTCGATCCAGCTCTCGCCGTTCTCTCTCCAGAACTGCTGGAACTCCTCCAGCATCGCGCGCATGTCGAACCGTCCATCCGGACCGATGTAGAAGGGGGCGTCGTGGCCGGTTTCGGTGGCAAGCATGTTCTGTTGCGCGTCGTGTGAGAGTACTCGTCCGATGACTTCCGCGTATATCGGATTGGCCGGCTTCACCAGTCCCCGCTCTTCCCGGATAAGCCCGAGATCGCGGACGAATTCGTAGTCGTCGGAAAGACGGCGGATTTCGGTGCCCTCACCCAGGATGAGCGGCTCCACAACCCCGCGAACACGCTTCTCCTTCAGCCGCTCCAGCAGGCTGTCGATATGCGTGTCGCGGCGCAGCACGATCGTGTAGGCCGCTTCGTCGACCATTGCGGGCGTGATTGCTATCGAGTAGTCCTTGCGCAGCATCTTCTCGACGATTTCGCGGCCGATGGCGTTGACGAGCCACGGCTGTCCTTCCGTCCAGTAATGAACGCGGTCAGCGGCTTCCTCTTCAAGCCGTTGTCCCGTATCGGCGGTATGCTGCGCATAGAGCTCCGCGACCTCGGTTCGCGTAAAGTTGGCCAACGTGAGGGACTCGCTAACGATATTGAACGGGCTGGCGGAGCCGAGCGTCTGACTGTCGGCGCGCACGTTGGCCTTGTAGTCCCGGATATTGCGCATGCCGACGAGCGCCAGGGCGTGGATGAACGGGGTCCGTATGCGGTTCACGTAGCCGTCGCGAAGCTGGCGCAGGAATGTGATCAGCGTGCCGTTGGAGAGACAGTCGACTTCGTCGAAGAGCACGACCAACGGTCGGTCGAGCACCTGGCACAATTCGCTGAACCCATCCTTCAGAATGCTGCTTATGTCGCCCGAATCCAGGCTTGCGGCAAACCCGAGGCTGCTCAGCAAAGGATGGTAGCGGGAAGCGGAGCGAATTGCCGCAACAACCGCCGGAATACCGTCCTTCGGATCCGGGAAGGCCTGCACACTTTCCAGCGAGCAGTACAGCGCGCAATACCGGTCGCCGGCGCTCAGCTCCCGCTCAGCGCTGTTGAGGAGGGTCGTCTTGCCGCTTTGGCGGGCGGCATGAATGACGAAGAAATGCTCTCCGTCGATCAGCTCGGGAAGGCCGCTACATCGGGAGCCGGCCTCGAGCATGTAATGCTTGCCCGGGATGCAAGGTCCCCTCGTGTTGAAAATCCGTCCGCTCATGACACTTCAACGTTAGCGCTTCGCCCTCCGCCGCGCAACCGGATTCTCCACGCCCCCAGCACCAGTGGGCCGGATTTGTAATCCGGCCGAGAGATTCCCGTGCATCTGCCCGAGCCGTCACAAGGCAAATTCGAACTGCCGCGCGGCAACCACGTCCCAGCCCAGCCGGTCCCCGAAGGGGACGTACATCCCAGCCCAAGGTCCCCGAAGGGGACGCACATCCCAGCCCAGGGTGAAACCCTGGGGAACCGGTCAGACGCCCAACCACCCAAGCTCCCTGAAGGCAGCGACGCCCCTCTCGCCACGTTCAGATGTTGCTCCCCTTCAGGGAGCGGGGCCTAGGGTAGTGCGTGCGTCGCCCCCCGGCGATCCTCGCCGGGCTGTGATGTTGCTCGCCTTCGGCGAGCCCGCCCAGTCACCCAACCACCAATCACCCAATCACCAACCGCCCAGTCACCCAACCACCAATCACCCAATCACCTAATCACCAACCACCCAACCACCCAGTCACCCAATTGCCCAATCAACCAGTTCCTACATCCCGGCCGTGCGCTTCGCCGATTCGACGGTGTTGTGGAGCAGCATCGTGATCGTCATGGGGCCGACGCCGCCCGGAACGGGCGTGATCAGCGAGGCTTTCTCTTTTACCGAGTCGAAGTCCACGTCACCGGTCAACCGGTAGCCGCGTTCGCGCGTTGCGTCTTCGACGCGGTTGACGCCCACGTCGATCACTGCCGCGCCTTCTTTGACCATATCGGCCGTAACCGTGTTGGGACGGCCGGCGGCCACGATCAGGACGTCGGCCTGGCGTGTGAAGGAGGCCATGTCCTTCGTGCCCGTGTGACAGACCGTTACCGTGGCGTTGGCATTCTCCTTCTTCTGAAGGAGCATGTTCGCAACCGGCTTGCCGACGATGTTGCTGCGCCCGACTACCACGACGTGCGCCCCGGCAATCTCAACGCCGCTGCGGGCCAGGAGCTGAACCACGCCGTGCGGCGTGCAGGGCAGAAAACACTTCTCGCCGATAACCATGCGGCCGACGTTGATGGGTGTGAAACCGTCCACGTCTTTCTCCGGGACGATCGTCTCGATGACCGCGGTCTCATCGACATGTTTCGGCAGCGGCAACTGCACCAGGATGCCGTTGATCTTCGGATCGTTGTTCATACGCTCGACCAGGGCGATGACCTCTTCCTGCGGCGTGTCCGCCGGAAGGCGATTGTCGTCGGAGTAGATCCCGGCCGCTTCACACGCGCGCTCCTTGGCCCTGACATACGACTGCGAAGCCGGGTCCTCGCCCACCAGGATCACGCCCAGCCCGGGAACGATGCCCTTGGCGGCGAGCTCCTCGACTTCCGTCTTCAGCTCGGCCCGCAGTTCCTTGGCAACCTGTTTGCCGTCAATGATTGTCGCTGACATGATTACTTCTCCTTGTGTTCGCTCCCAATACCGATCTGAGGGCTGGATACCGGCGCAGTCGGTTTCTCTATCTGTCTTAACGCCATCAACAGGGCGGAGAGCAGTATCAGGCCCATTACGATTCCCTGCAACACCTTCTCGGGCATTTTTACGCTCAGCTTGCTGCCCCAGTATACGCCGGCCATCGAGCCTGCGGCCATCAGTACCGCTGCGCCCGCGTCAAGGCTGCCGCCGCGGCTGTAGACAAGGGTCGTGGCAAGATTCAACACCACGGTTGCGAATATCGATGTTCCCACGGTACGCGTCGTCGTGAACCCCAGAACGATGATCAACAGCGGAATAATAACCACGCCGCCGCCGATGGCCGTGGAGCCGATCAAAGCCCCGACTAAAGCCCCGATGGCGAGCGTGACAGCAAGGCGGACACGCCGGTTGCGATTGATCGCGTGGGCCAGCTCGCCACCCGTCCCCGCCTCCCGGCGCGCTTTGCCGATCAGGTTGATGACCAACATCAGTCCGGCCATGAAGATCACGGCAGCGATCAGCAGCTTCAGGTTGGACTGGAACTTCGTGAAGGCCTCCGCCTTTTCCCGGGTCGACATCACCATGTGGTTGACGAGCAAGGCGACGGCAACGTTCGCCGGCAGGGCGGCAATCAGAAACGGGAAGGCGGTGTCGAACGCGATCGTCTTCAGCCGATAGTGGCGGTAGGATGCGTAGATCTTTGTCAGGAAGCTGTAGAGACTGGCCGTCCCGACCGCCGTCGAAGGCGGCATTCCCAGGCCCAACGTCAAGGCGGGCAGCACCAGCACGCCGCCGCCAACCCCCGTCATGCCCAGGCAGAACCCGATCACCAGCCCCATCGCCAACCGCACCAGTATGCCCGTCACTTCCACTCCGCTCGGGTTCCCCTTCTTTCCTATAACCGCTCAAATCCGTGGAGCATAACGGCGGGGGAGGGAATGTTCAATCCCGATGTCCGCAGTCTTACCACGGAGGGCGCATCTGCGATTTGTTGCACCTGCAGAGTGGCCCCCGCCGGGCTTGCTCAC
>CAZKRK010000153.1:0-16347 GCA_964555035.1 uncultured Victivallales bacterium
AGGTTCAATTGACGGGCGTTTCGCAAACGTAGACCTTTTCGGATGGGGTCTAGCTCGTTGTATCGTTTTTCAAAGAACGAGTGCGTTCAGGCGCGCTGTCAAGCGTCGCCTGGAACGCTTGATTCGGTGCCGGTCAGTTCCTCCAAGGCCTCTGCATCAGCAATGTCCTTATCGTGGCGTTTGCTCAAGGATGCCACTTCACGGGTCAACGGCCAGACGAGACCGATACGCTCTGCCGGGGTACCCGCGACGAAATCATCGCGCCGTCTATCCGACATCGAGCGTCTGATTGTGTGCGTCCTATCCATGGCTCAACAGTACCACTTCGCACCCGGATGATCAATCTGATTGGGTACTCCGAACGTCAGCGGGGCGCAATCATCATCTGGGAGCCTAAAAAGAGCAGTTGCCCGCAGATGACGCGGATTGACGCAGATGAAGTCCCGAATCTGCGTTCATCTGCGTCATCCGCGGGCAACTTCTGCCTCATCCGGCTTTTCACCAAATGGGTGCGTCGTGTGACGTCGCCATCGTCAATGTTTGCAGACGTTTGCGTAGGAATCGGCGGTTCAACTGCCGAATACAGGGTGAGCGTGGTCAAGGACGCCGGGAAGAACGACAGCGCGCCCTGCTCGCACCGGTTCATCCTGTCTGGAATCCTCTTCTCTCGCGATGCATCACCTTTGTGACCGAAAGCTCAGGATCGCCCTTTTCATGGCAGGATGAGGAGGCATGTGGCCTGCAGGTATGCGACCAGTCGGGTGATGGTTTGCTGCACGGCAGGTGTGACGGGCGACCCCAATGTGACCTGCGCGGGTTGGATGCCGATGAGCCAGGTGCTGGCGCCGCAGCGCTGTTCCAGGTAATCGGCGACCAGTGAGAGGGAGAGAGCGTGGGTGGAGAGGCCGCCCGAGAGTCCGTCGGGGGGGAAAATGCGCAGCTCGCCCGGCTCGGCGTTGAAGTCCACGGCGTCGATGATGAGAACGGTGTCGGGGGACCGGGCTACGATCTGCTCGAGGTGGTTCTCAGGTGCGACGCCTGCGTCGATGCAGGCGATGCCGTCGAGCTCACTCATGGCGTCGACGGCGAGCGGACCGGCCGCGTCATCGCCCTTCATGCGGTTGCCGACGCCAACGACGCAGACCTTGCCGCCGAAGAGGGAAGGGGGGAGGAGGGAGTGTTCAATGTTCAATGTTCAATGCTCAGTTGGGCCGGATGTCGATTGATGATTCTCGATTTGTGATTGTTGATTTCTGAAGTGGAGCCCGCGGAAAACGTGTTGTCGGATCCGTGACATAGTCGATTTGGGCCACGACGCCTCAGAATTCCGGCAATGCGAAGCTACACATCTACTTCGCAAATCAGAAATCGCCAATCGATAATCATCAACCTGTATTCGGCAGTTGAACCGCCGATTCCTACGCAAACGTCTGCAAACATTGACGATGGCGACGTCACACGACGCACCCATTTGGTGAAAAGCCGGATGAGGCAGAAGTTGCCCGCAGATGACGCAGATGAACGCAGATTCGGGACTTTATCTGCGTCATCTGCGGGCAACTGCTCTTTTTAGGATCAATCATCCGCGCCGCACACCACAACATGCTGTACCCACTGGAGTCGATCAGCCAGCCTCGATGCTCAATGTTCAAGTCAGGGGGTTACATGACGAAAGCTGTTTTGCGGCGGCACTTGGGGCATTGCAGGCTGACCCGTTGGGTGCGCAGGGCGGGCGCGGCTTCGGGCGTCACGTCCTCGTCGACTACCGCGAACTGATCGTGCGCGACCAGCATCAGGGTCGGATTGGCGTAGGCCAGTGGCCCGAGACGTTTGGCGATCCAGCGGATCTGGTCCCTGGGCGCGATGACGGTGCCGCAGGTTTCGCAAAGGACGAGCTCCTTCTCGACTTTCTCTTCGAAGTCTTCGGGAGCAAAGCCGACAAAGTCGAACTCGTTCGTGAATGCGATGCCCCCCTCCGAGGTGCAGTAGCGTTCGCACTGGCCGCAGCAGATGCAGGCGTCGAGATGTTGGACCAGGCGCCGCGTGGGCGGGGAGGCGTCCGTGTCGTCGACCTTGTCGATGCAGTTGGCGGGGCATACCTCGGCGCAGGCGCCGCAGCCGATGCAGGTCTCCTCGTCGTATCGCGGTCTTCCCCTGAATTCCTGCGCGGGTTCGAAGGGTTCGGCGGGGAAGGGTGTGGTGTACGGGCGTGAGAAGAGGGACTTCACGGCGAGCTTGAGGATTCGCAACTGGAGCAGGCAGGGCAGTTTCACGATGCATCCTCCTCCTGCTGCACGGTTTCCGGTTCGCCGTCTTCGGCGTAGCGGTCGGTGACGCTCTCCTTCCACAGCTTCACGCCGGAGGCGTGGGCGCCCTTGGCGAGGGCGTGCGCGGCAGTGGGGGAGGTGATGAGGATAAAGAGCAGGCAGAGGAACGCCTTGCAGATGAGTGCGCCCGAGCCGCCGGCCAGGATCATGACGCTGACGAGGACGAGACATGTGCCCAGCGTAACGCACTTGGTAGAGGCCTGGAGGCGGTTGTAGACGTCCGGCAGACGCACAAGTCCGACGCAGCCGAGGACGTTGAACGCCAGCCCGATGAGCATAATCACGATGCCGATAGCCTCACTCATCGAATCCTCTTCCTTCCAGGTGTTTGGCCAGCGCGATGGCGCCGATGAAACTCAAGATGGCCCAGGCGATGCCGACGACGAGCCAGTAGTCCTTGCCCGTCTTCAGCGCAAGAAGCGCCGTAAAGCAGACGGTAACAATGCCGAGGATGTCTATCGCCACGGCCCGGTCGGGGATGCTGGGGCCCTGCCCGATGCGGTACAGGCACATCGCGCAGCAGGCCAGCAGTGCTACAGAGGCTACGGCAAACATCGTTCTCTACCTCCGTCTCATTCAAGAATCCTTTTCAGGAACCACTCGAAGCGACCGATGATACATTGCGTCGCTTCTTCCGCCTCTTCGGACCGGATATAGATCCAATGCACGTAAAGGGTCCCGTCTTCGAGGGCGTTGATCGTCAGGGTCCCAGGTGTGAGCGTAATCGAATTGGCCAGCACCGTGATTGCGGCCGGCGTTTTGAGCGTGGTTTTGACTTTGACTATGCCGGGTCGGATCGGCATTTGGGGGTGCAGCACGCGGTAGGCGACATCCAGGTTTGCCTTGACGATATAGCCGGCGAGCACGCCGGCATAGGCAACCAGCCAGACCAGGCGCATGGGCTCGATGCGGAACCCGACGTCCTCCGGCAGGGCGGCCCGCATGAGGAATGCCGCCAGCATGGCGACGACAACGCCGGCAAGCAGATCCTGCACCTCAACGCCGCCCGTATGGGGATCGAACGGCCACATCAGGAGCACCCACACGATCAGGAGCAAGACGAAGTTCTCTATGTGCCGGGTGTTCATAGCGTGAACGCTCCTTCCAGCAGAGCTTGAGCCGCGGCATGGATGACAAACGGCGTGCGCCAGCCGCCCAGGATCGCCGCGGCGGTCATGACGCACAGCACGGCGAGCAGCAGCATCGCGATTCGCATGAAGGGCGGCACTTCTTCGACCTGTTTGAGTGCATCCTTGAGCGTCTCGAAGAAGGCGTAGCGCTGGACCTTGAGGAACGAGGCCAGTGTCAGCAGGCTGACGATCACGGCCGCCAGCGCGAGTGCGTTGTGTCCGGCCTCGATGCAGGCCACGATGATCAGGAACTTGCTCCAGAAACCGTTGAACGGCGGAATCCCGGCGATGGAGAGCGAGGCCACGAGCGAGGTGTTGGCCGTGATCGGCATCTGTCGATTCAGTCCTCCGAGCTTCTTCAGATTGCGCGTGCCGGAGGCGTATTCGACGGCGCCGGCGTTGAGGAAGAGCAGCGACTTGAAGATCGAGTGATTCAAGAGGTGGAAGAGCCCGCCGACGATGCCCAGGGGAGTGCCGAGACCGATGCCGATGGCGACATAGCCGATCTGGCTGATGCTGTGATAGGCAAAGAGCCGTTTCATGTCCCACTGGCCGATCGCCAGCATGACGCCGACGATCATGGAGAGTGCGCCCAGCAGGCGGATTACCAGGAGAAGCTGTGGCGTGTCGCCATAGACGTTGAAGACCAGCCGGCACAGGGCGTAGACGCCGAGGGCCTTGATGACGACGCCCGACAGCATGGCCGAGACGGGAGCCGGCGCCGACGGGTGGGCGTCCGGCAACCACGCATGGAACGGTACGAACGCCGCCTTCAGGCCGAAGCCGCACACAAAGAGCGCCAGGATGATCGGAACGACCTTTCCGCCACCCCCGCCGGCGGCGAGCTGGGCAGCGATGTGCGCCATGTTGAGCGTCCCCAGCATCCCGTACGAGAGGGCGATACCGAGCAGGATGAAACAGGAAGCGACCGTCCCAAGCACCGCGTACTTGAAAGCGGCCTCCAGTTCTTCGTGGCGGCACCCGAACGCGACCAGCGCGTAAGAGGCGATCGCGGCGATTTCCATGAAGACGTACAGGTTGAAGATGTCTCCCGTGAGGACGACCCCGTTCATGCCGGCAACCATGAAGAGGAAGAGGCTGTAGTAGCGCTGCCGCGAGGTGTACAGGTCCATGTACTGGATCGAGAAGATCGATGACATGAGACCGACGGTGTTGACGCATATCAGCAGCAACACGCTGAGCCCGTCCAGCCTCAGGTCGATGCCGAGCGGCGTCGGCCAGCTTCCCATGTGGTAGACGCCGTACTTGCCGATCGCGGCGAACGACATGACTGCCAACACGAACATCACGGCGTTGCCCAGCACGTCGCAGGTCCACTTCGACGTCCGCTTCAGCACGGGCAGCAGGAATGCCGCGGCTAGCGGCAGGGCAACAAATGCTGGTAGCCAGTCACTCATTCATTCGTTCTTTCTGCTATCCTTTGAGACGTCGCATTTCATCGATATCAAACGTGCCGTAGCGTTCGTAAAGCCGTACGCACAGCGCCACGAGCATGGCCAGAACGCCAAGCCCGATCACGATCGACGTCAGCACCAGCGCCTGCGGCAGCGGATCGACCGCCCCGGCGGCGAACATGCGCGGGTCGACGCCCTCGGCGGCAATCGGCGGGCGCCCGCCGCGGCTGTATCCGATCATGACGAGCAGCAGGTTGATGCCGTACTCCATAATGACGATGCCGAGCACAATCTTGACTACGTTCCGCTTGACTACCACGGCGTAGAGGCCAACCAGGATCAACGCAAAGCACAGTGCGTACGTCATGATATGTCCTCCTCGTCGGGGGCTGGCTCGTCGCAGTCCGTGCCAGGTGCCGTCCGTGGCGCGGAGAGCATCGAAAACACGAGATAGAGCGACATGCTCACAACCAGCGCGATGGCGATCTCGTACAGGCGCAGCACGGCGACCGCGCCGGGACCGGCTGCAACCTCCAGCGACGGCCGTAGCGGGTTCTCAAAGAAGCCGTGGGAGTGGCAGGCGCCCACGGCGGCAAGCCCTACGAAGATCAGTCCCCCGACGGTGGCGAGGCAGACGGCGACGTTCTTCGACGCGATGCGCAGGGCTTCCCGCTGTCCGTTGGCCAGCGTCAACAGGATGAAAGCGCACGCCACGACCACGCCGCCGGCAAAGCCGCCACCCGGGGTGACGTCGCCGTAGAACACCATGCCGGCGCCGAAAAGGAAGATGAACGGGGCCAGCAGTCCGGCGATCGTCCGCACGACCAGGCTCATTCCCGCTTTCTTTGCGTGACTCATATTGCGTCTTGCTCCTCGTCGTCTTCCCCCTGGCGTTTGCGGGCCTTGATCCTCAGGATTGCCAGCGCTCCCACAACCGAACAGAAGAGAACGGTGGTCTCTCCGAGGGTGTCGTAGGCCCGGAAGTCCAGCAGGATCGCCGTGACCGTGTTTGGCGCCCCCGTACGTGCCAGGCCTTCGCGAAGATAGAAGTGCGAGGGCGCGTCCTCGATCCGCCCAAGTACCGATTCGCCGAATGCGGGGAAGTCAACCAACACGTGCAGGCCGACGACTGCCATTACGACTATGGCCACGATAGTGACCATGCGGCCGAAAGCTTCGCGATTGCTTCTAACGGTTATGACGTCGCGGCCGATCGTGGCCCTGATAAGAATGACGAGCCCGAGGATTTCCACGACGAGCTGCGTCACGGCAATGTCAGGCGCGCCGAGGGACAGGCAGGCAATGGCAAGCAGGAAACCGACGGCGCCGACGGAGACGATCGACGACAGCAGTCGCGGCGCCTCGATCGCGATCAGCGCGCCGATGATCATCAGCACAAGCAGTATCGCCAGAGTGTTCATCGCTTACCCGTCTGTTTCGTTTTCCAAATCATAACAGCAGCCACGCTATCAACAGAAAGCCCGCCAGGAACCACGTCAGGTAGGACAGCAGCCGTCCCGTGTGCGCCGCGCGCAGCGCTTCCACGAAGTAGAAGAGGACGTTCGTTCCCACGTCGTATACGTCAAACAGCTTCGCGCGCGCGCTTTCGTAGAACGCCTTGAACGGCGTCATGTCTTCGACCGTGCGGTAGAAGTCGGCCCCGCTGACTTCCACGTCGCGGCCGTCCGCCCCAGACACCTCTCCGGGGATGTCGGCTTCGGCCAGGTCTTCGCCCCCGATGTATGTCCGGCACGCGCGCGGCCGACGCGCGCTCGAAAGGGCATAGGCGACGGCGCCCACCGCGAATGCCAGCACGAGCAGCACGGTCGCGGTTCCGCCCAGCCAGATTCCCGAGAACCGGACCGGGGCGCCTACAGCCGGCTCGATAATGTTGCGGAACGGCACGCCGTACCAGAGGACGCCGAAGAGAACGCAGAGGCCAGCGAGGAACAGGGGCGGGGCCCACATCGTGGGTCTCACCTCGACAGCTTTTGCAGCCACGTCTGCCGATGTCGGCTTGCGCAGAAAGACGGCATGGAGCACCTTGGCGAAGCTCGCCAGGGTGAGGGCCGAGCCGAACATCGCGGCGACGAGCCAGATGGGCCACGGTCCCGTGCCGTTTCCGCCCTGAACGATGCCCTGGTATATCATCCACTTTGACGCGAACCCGTTTAGCGGCGGCATACCCGAAATCGCCATGGCGGCTACGAGACACGACAGGAACGTCATCGGCATGGCTCTGCCGAGTCCGCCCAGCTTGTCCAAATCCGTAGTCCCTGTCTGCCTTTCCACTGACCCCGCGCACATGAACAGACAGGACTTGTACATGGCGTTGTTCAACATATGGAACAACCCGCCGGCAATCCCGATGGCCGTTCCGCTTGCGATTCCCAGGACCATGTAGCCGACCTGGCTGACGGCGTGGTAGGACAGCAGGCGTTTGAGGTCGTGCTGCACGAGCGCCATCATGACGGCGCACATGACCGTGGCTGCCCCGATCAGCATAAGAAAGACTCGCGCGCCCTGGGTTGTCGCGAAGAGCCCGTTCACCGTGCGGGCCAGCAGGTAGATGCCCAGCAACTTGTCGAGTGACGCCGGCAGAAATGCCGACACGGCTACCGGGGCCTTTTCGCCGCAGTCGGGGACCCAACTGTGCAGGGGCATGGCGCCGGCCTTGGCAAAGGCGGCCGCGGTGAAACAGAGGAAAGCGACGCAGGCCAGCGTGCGCGTCATGCCGAGGCCGATTTGGTGCATGAGGAGCTGGCCGTCCAGCTTCCAGACGATGGCGATGCCGAGCATGAGCAGACAGTCCGACGCGCCTACGATGATGAAGGTCTTCTTCGCCGCGGCCGAAGCGTCGGCGCCGCCAATGCCGATCATCATGTACAACGTGGCGCCCAGCATGCCCCAGAAGACGAGCAGCAGGGCCAGATGGTTGGCCAGCACGGCGCCGCATGATAGCCCGACCGTCCACAGCAGGCATGCGTAGTACTCCGGCAGTCGCCCCCTGCCGCTCATGTAGTCGTACGAGTATATGGCCGACAGCAGTCCGAAGAGGGCCACACCCAGCAACACGAATGCGCTCAAGGCGTCCAGCCGCAGATTTATCAGGGGGGCCAGCCGAACCTGTTCCACTACGTAGCCCTGGCGAACGGCGAGGAACAGCTTCAGCGTCAGCAACAGCGTGACCGCCGTGCCGGCGATGGCCGCCAGTGCGCGTCCCCTCTCGAGCTTGCGCGGCATGACCAGGCAGATGACCCCGGCCACGATCGGCAGCGTCACCGGCAGCATCATGGGATGCAGTAGGAGTTGCATCATGCCATCCTTCCAAGATCGAGTTGCGGTCCCTCTGCGCCCAGTTCCCGTTTCAGTTCTTCAGTCTTCTGCCGAGAAAGGCGGATCAGCTCGCGCGAGCTCAGTGTGCGTTCGCCCGTCCCGGCGTCGATCGCGGCCATGCGCTCGGTGCAGCAATAGCACGGGTCAACCGCGGCCAGGATGATCGTGGCGTCGGACACGGTCGCGCCCAGCACAGCTTCGCGGTCGGTCGGGACGTTCATGTAGCTGGGAGCGCGCACCTTGTGGCGTGCCGGCCGGTTACTGCCGTCGCTGCGGATGTAGTGAAACACCTCGCCGCGCGGGGCTTCGTAGTGGCCGATGCCTTCTCCCGGCTTGACGCTCCCGGGGTTCGAATCGATCGGCCCCTTTATGGTTGCCAATGCGTCCAGGCACTGGTCGATGATCTTGATCGACTCGAACATCTCGCCGATGCGCACGACCGCCTTGTCGAATACGTCACCGCCGGGAGCGGTGATCACGTCCCAGTCGACCAGGCCGTAGGCCGCGTGGGGGTGGTCGCGGCGTACGTCGATCGCGACCCCTGATGCGCGCGCTGTCGGACCGAGCGCGCCGTAGTCGGCGATCTGTTGCGGTGTCAGGACGCCGATGCCCTTGAGCCGGGCGTGGATAACGGGATCGTCGGCCACGGCGTCGCGGAACAGTTCCAGCGGCCCCTTGAGACCGGTCAGCAGCTTGCGGATGTCGGGCACGTCGTCGGCCTCGATGTCGCGGCGCACGCCGCCCGGTTTCATCATGGCGTAGTGGTTGCGGTTGCCGGTGATGCGCTCCATGATGTTGAGGACCTCTTCGCGGTAGCGCCACACCCACATCCAGACCGTGTTGAAGCCCAGGAAGTGACCGGCGAGTCCCAGCCACAGCATGTGCGAGTGGACGCGCTCGAGCTCGCCGATGACGGAGCGGATGTACAGGGCGCGCTCCGGCACCTCGATCTCCCCCGCGTCTTCGATGGCTTGGACGCACGCGATCGGGTGGGAGGTCGAGCAGATGCCGCAGATGCGTTCGATCAAGAAGACCGTCTGTTCGAAGGTCTTCGATTCCGAGATCTTCTCTATGCCGCGATGGTTGTAGCCGAGCTCGATACCCAGGCCGACGACGGTTTCGCCCTCGACCAGGAGCTTGAAGAACTCCGGCTCTTCCTGGAGCGCGTGGTAAGGTCCGATCGGTATGACGGTTCGTTTTGCCATAGCCTTCTTTCCGCGCTTATTCCTTCACGTAGTCCCGACGCAACGGGTATTTGCCTTCCGGCCAGTCCTGTTTCAAGAGCAAGTGTCGCATGTCCGGGTGGTTGCGGAACGTGATGCCCAGCAACTCCCACATCTCCCGTTCGATCCACTCCGTGCCTTTGCAGATCCCGGCGACCGATTCGACTTCCGGGTTGTCGCGATCCAGGCATGTGCGCAGCGTCACGACAACTCCGAGTCTGTCCAAAGCCCAGTGATAGAGAATCTCAATTGCCGTGGGCGTGTCTACGCCGGACGCGATCTGGAAGCGTGCCCCAAGCTCTCTGAAGACCAGCCGGGTCGCATCGGGTACGGCCTCGGGCTTCACGTCGACGTAGACGCGGGTGTCCGATTTCTCCAGGACGCCGGTCACGCCGTCTCCCAGCGTGTCCCTGATTTTCGACACTATCTCTTCTCGCGTCATGGTCGTGGCTCAACTCCCTCGCAGTTTGGCGATCAGCTTGGCTACCGCGGATATCATCGCTTCCGGTTTGGGCGGGCAGCCGGGGATGAACGCGTCAACCGGGATGTAGTCGCACACCGGGCGGTCCCAGTTGTACGAGTTCCTGAACATGCCCCCCGTGCAGGCGCAGCCGCCAATGGCCAGCACTACCACCGGCTTCGGGGCCTGTTCATAGAGCTCCTTCAGGCGAATGGCCGATTTCTTGTTGAAGATGCCCGAGATGAGCAGCACGTCCGCGTGGCGGACGCTGCCCACCAGCACGATACCGAATCGCTCGAGGTCGTACTTCGGTGTCAGCGCATCCAGGATCTCGATGTCGCAGTTGTTGCACGCGCTTCCTGCAAGGTGGAACACGTTCAGCGACCTCGTCAGTGCCTGAATCGCAAAGCCCATAGCTCAAAGTCCTTTCATTGCCAGCGCAACGGCAACCAGCGCCGCGATCGTGACCGGTCCCCAGAAGAAACGCACGGCCTGGTCCGTCCGAATACGCGGCGCCGTGTTCCGGATCAGTACGATCACGACCACGAAACCGACATATTTCAGAATGCCCAGCACGACTGACGGCACTCCCGGTTCGGCGCCGAAACCGCCGCAGAACACCGTCACTAGGAAGAGGGGCATCGTGCACAGCATCATCGCGCGGGTGAGCTTGAAGACCGCCAGCGGCGGGCCGGAGTACTCGATGTAGGCGCCGCCCGTCAGTTCCGTTTCGGCTTCGGGAGCGTCGAACGGCACGAGCGTCAACTTGGCCTGCGTGCACAGAATGGCCACGACTACCGCGATGACTCCCGACACGCTGCCGACCGATGCCGTCTGGACCATAGCGCTCAGCGTGATGCTGCCCGTCGCGTCGTACGCGCGAACGACAGCAACCAGCACGGCCAGGACGAGGGGGAGCTCATAGGAGAGCAGCAGCTTCATCTCGCGACTGCCGCCGAGCGAAGCCAGTGGGTTGCGCGATGCGAAGGAGCCGAGAATGACAGCCGTGGCCGGCAGTGTCAGCACGTACAGGGCCACGATGATGTCGCCGCCGAATCCGCTGCCGGAAAAAAGGAGTGCGCGCCAGATGACGAATGCGCCCAGAGTCACACCGGCCAGGCCGATCAGGGGAGCGCTCAGGAAGAGAGCCGGCGATCCGCCGGCCGGCACGCACGTTTCCTTGATCATGAGCTTGGCGATGTCGTAGAAGGGCTGCAGGAAAGGCGGGCCGACACGCATCTGGACCCGCGCGGTCACGAACCGGTCGATCCAACTCGTCACCAGGCCAAGCACGGCAGTGAGAACCAGTCCGAAGACCAGCGCCTGCAAAACTGTCAGAATCAGGTCCATGATCCTCTTACGTGTCTTCCTTTATCCACTTCGGCACTTTTACGGCAAGGTGTTTGTTGACGATGTGGATGCCTTCTTGCTCGTCGTCTTTCGTCACATTGCGGCAGGAGAGAGCCGCCTTCTCGCAGCTCGCGATGCAGGCCGGCTCGTCCGCGTCGGCGTTCATGCAATAGTCGCAGTTCGTGACGTAGAATGGGACGGTTTCGGGGTAGATGGTCCCGAAGGGGCAGGCGTGCATGCAGCAACCGCAGCTCACGCAACGCAGGTTGTGGCGGGTGAGCGTGCCGTCTTCCTGTCGTTCCAGGGCCTCGAATTTGCAGGCTTTCACGCAACTCGGTTCTTCGCAACGGCGGCAGACCAGCGCGAATTGAGCCAGCTCCCGCAGCTTCAGCACGCCGTGGTCCACGGAGTTCGGACGGTAGAAGTACTTGCACACCATCTCGCAGGTCTCGCACTCGTCGCATTGGCTCAAGTCCAAGAGTAGTCGCTTGGCCATGTCAGTCCCAGATCTTTGGTAGCGATTTAACCTGTTCGTACGTGAATACAGGTCCGTCTTTGCAGGCGTAGTGGGGGCCGAGCCGGCAGTGGCCACATTTGCCGATTCCACAACTCATGTTCTTTTCCATCGACAGGTAGATGTCGTCCGTTGCGTAGCCCAGTTCCAAAAGCTTGAGCGTCGCGAATTTCATCATGATCGGCGGCCCGCACACGACGGCCACGCCCTTGGCGGGATTGCACGTCAGGCAATCCGGTTCCAGGATGGTTGTGACGACGCCCGTGTGTCCTGACCAGTCCGCGTCGCCTTCGTCGACCGTGACCATCGCGTCCAGGGCGTCGCCCTGCTCCCAGCGACTTTCGATGGCCTGGCGATAGACGATGTCCGACGGTGTGCGGGCACCGTAGCGCAGGATGATCCGCTTGTACTGGCTCTTGGTCTCAAGAAGAGCGAACAACAGGGACCGCAGGGGTGCCATCCCGACGCCACCTCCCACGAGGAGCACCTCGCGGCCGCCGTACTTGCCCAGAGGATAGGGTTGGCCAAGCGGTCCGCGGATGCCGATCTCCGCACCCGGCGACAGGTTGTGCAGGGCTCCTGTAACACGCCCGACACCCATGACGGTAACGTCCATGCGGTCGGCACGTGAAGGCGAGGACGACGGCGTAAAAGGGGCTCCCCCGAGGCCGGGAACGGTGAGCTCCACAAACTGCCCCGCCTCGAAACGTATGGGCTGCTCCGGTTCCAGCACGAACGTCTTGATCGTGGGCGTCTCTACGATAACGTCCACCAATTTGGCCGGCACCGGCAGATATGGGTTGTCATCCATCCTGAAGCCTCTTCAGTACATCGCGAATATCGACCTTGCCCGCGCAGGCCTCGATGCAGCGTCCGCAACCGAAGCAGGCGTAACCGCCGATCGCGTTCGGGAAGAAGGAGAACTTCTTGTCAAAGCGGTTGTAGAGTCGTTCGGCCCGCCGTTCGCGCGGGTTCGCCCCCCCGGCTACGCGTGCAAAGCCCTCGTACAGGCAGGAATCCCACTTCTTCACGCGCGCGCAGGCGCCCTCGGCATTCTTGCCGTCGGCGAGCAGGAAGCAGTGGCAGGTGCAGCATACGAAGTTGCACGCGCCACACTCGACGCAGTCGCGGGTGAGTTCCTTCCAGGCCTCGTTGCCGGCGCTCCTCTCGATCGCTCCGCGCAGGTCGGCGCCGGGCACAAGACCGCGGGCCGCCGCCTCGGCGGCGATGCGCTCGGTCAGTTCCGTGCGCTGTTTCTCGCGCGCGTCCAGGATCTCCTTCTCCGCCGGCTGCAGCAGTTTGCCGGCTTTGCGCAGCAGCGCTTCGCCCCGTTTCGAGCCTGCTTCGACGACGATGCCGAGCGGGGTGGGGGAGAGGTTGATGTCGAATCCCGAGTCCGGATAGGGCTGCTTTTCGACGGCGGCGCAGAAACACACTTCGCGCATGTCCGTGCAATCGCAGGAGACGATGATGGTCTTCTCGCGGGCGCGTGCATAGAAGGGGTCGAGCGGTTCAGTCTCCAGAAAGACATGGTCGAGAACCTTGAGCGCCGACAGGTCGCAGCTCTTGACGCCGACTACCAGGCGCTCTTTCAGCGTCGTTTCCCCGGACTGCGTGCCGAAACTGCCGACAAGCTCGCGTGGCGGGAAGAGCAGGGCTTTCAACGGTTCCACTGGGCGGTAGGAGCCAAGGGTGTGCTTGTCCGCATCCCAGCGGTCTGTGCGGGTGAGGTGCAGGTGTTCGCCGGCTTCTTCGAGGACGAACAACGTCCGCCCCTCGGCGATAGTCGTCACAAACGAGGCGAGATTATCTTGTGGAAGCGACTGCACCTTCGGTCCCCCAAAACGACGCAAAACGACGGTTCCCAAGGCCCTTCACATACCCCATATTCAACGGAAGTTTACCAGCGCTCCTTCGTGTGTCAATGGGTTTTGCCGGTTTTCTTCTTCACTCACTCAATCACGTCGTAGGGCCACATCGCCATTCCGCCCTCCATGACACTGACCCGGTCGAAGCCCGCCGCTTTCAGAATCAGGGCCGCCTCGTAGCCACGCAAGGATATGTCGCAGAACGTCACGATCGGTTTGTCCTGTGGAAAGCTCGAGAGACGGCCGCGTAAAGCGCCGAGGGAAACGTGCTGCGAGCCGGGCAGGTGAACGTCCTCGTACTCGCCCGGGGTACGAACGTCGAGGAACAGGAAGTCCTCCTTGTCCTGGAGCATACGCTGAACTTCGGCCGGCTTGATCCCTGCCATGTGGCCGTCGAGCACGTTGCGGGCGACGTTGGCGGCCGTAATCAGATTGTCCATCGCGGAGGCGTAGTGCGGCGCATAGCACAGATCGGCGTTGGCCACGTCGTCAATGGTCATGCCGGCGGCTATGGCCAGTGCGGCTGCGTCGATCCGTTTGTCCAGCGCGCCGGCGCCCGTCGCCTGGGCCCCGAGAAGACGGCGGCTCTCTCTGTCCACAATCAGCTTCAGCATGACCAGGCCGCCCCCGGGCACGAAATGCTCGCGGTCGGGTCCCGGCGCGAGAACCGTCAGGACGTCGAACTCCGCGTTGCGCGCTTCTTCCTCGCCCAGCCCCGTGCGGGCTACGCTGTAGTGGAACACCTTGCAGATGCAGCTTCCCATGACGCCGGGGAAACGATCGTTGCCGCCGCAGATGTTGACGGCGGCTACGCGGGCCTGCTTGTTTGCAGTCGAGCCGAGGGGGATGTAGCAGGCGCGATCGGTGACAAGGTGGCGGCATTGAACGCAGTCGCCGGCGGCGAAAATGTCGGGGTCCGACGTGCGCATGTGCTCGTCGACGTGAATAGCACCGGTTTCGCCCAGTGCCAGGCCGACGTTCCGCGCCAGCGTTACGTTGGGCGAGACGCCGATGGCCACGATGACCATGTCGGCCTCGAAACTGCCTTTGTCGGTCACCACTTGCCGAACCGTCTCGTCGCCTTCCAGTGAACGCACGGGGGTGTTCGTGACGACGCGCACACCGTGGTCTTCGAGGTGTTTCTGGACGAGGCAGGCAATGTCCGGATCCACGATCGGCAGTATCCACGGGCGCTTCTCGACCAGCGTGACGCGCGCCCCTTTGCTGGCCAGCGCCTCCGTGATTTCGATGCCGATCAGGCCGGCGCCGACGATGACGATGTTGCGTGCGGCGCGCTCCGCCAGGGCGGCGCGGATGCCCTCGGCATCAGCCACGCCGTGCAGCGTGAACACGCCGCCCAATGACACGTCCAGGTTGGGCGGCACTACCGGTGTGGCGCCGGTTGCCAGCAGGAGTTTGTCGTACGGCAGCCACTGTTCCCGGCTGTCAGCCTGCGCCAGAATCCGCACCCGCTTGCGCGTGCGGTCGATCTCCAACGCCTCGGTCCTGTTCATGATGTGCACGTTCTTGACTCGGCGAAAGAAGACCGGGTCGCGCACAACTCCGGCCGGGCTGGAGAGCAACGTTTTGGGATCGCGCACGACTCCCGAAACGTAGTAGGGCAGTCCGCATCCGGCGTAGGAAAGAACGCTGCCCTCGTCGATCACCGTCACGTCCGCCTCCGGGCACAGCCGAATAATCCTGGCCGCGGCCTTGGGACCGGCCGCGACGCCGCCGACGATCACCACGTGCATCGTCGGAGCTCTTCTCTCCGCCCCGATGCCGGACAGCTCATCGATCGCCGTTGCGGGAAGGCCTAGCGTGAGCTTCGCGCCCCCGAGGCTGGACGCGCCAATGTCCAGCGATCCCCCCACCGCGGTCACCATGCTGTGCACAAAGGCCAGTCCCAGTCCCACGCCCGGCGTACCTTCGCGCTTGGCCGTCGGGCTGCGGAAGAAGGGCTGGCACACACGGTGCCGGATATCCTCGTCGATGCCCGCGCCGGAGTCCTCGACCGTGATCCGGATCGTGCCCTCTTCGCCTTCGCGCGTCGAGATACGGATGCGCCCGTGATCGGGCGTATACTTCAACGCATTGTCGAGGAGGGCGGTCAGTACCTCCACCATGGCCGGTTCCGACATGCTGACGCCGACCGGCTCGGTGTCGATCTCTATCGTTAGATCGATAGCGCGTTCCGCGGTCGGGCGCGCATACTGACGGTGGGCCTGGCGGATCAGAGGGGCAAGCGGTGAAGGCGCGGGTTCATCTTCATCGTCCTGTCGTGACCGCACGATCGTCAGCATGCGGCGCACGGCCGTGATCGCCTCGTTGCAGCGTGCGTTGGCACGCTCCAGCGTGCCACGCTGGGCCGTGGAAACCGGACCGGCATACTCGCCCAGCACCGCTTCCAGCGCCTGGCTCACGGCACTCAACGGCGTCTGAAGCTGGTGGGCCATCAGAGAGGCAAACTCGAGAGAGTCCTGATTGAATTCTTCCATCTTCATCTGCGCACGCTCCCCTGCGCGAATAGATCGGACACGCCGATTGCCGCGAAGTTGAGCACAGTCTATCCGAGAAGAAGGGCGTCGTCAAGTTCCAGGGCGATTCGAGGTGAAAACTCCCCGCCCTGTCATCCCGAGCGCAGCGGAGCGGAGTCGAGGGATCTCAGGAATTGGGAACCACGTCGGACGTGCTTGGCAGTTCTCGAGATCCCTCGACTCCGCT
>CAZKRK010000154.1:0-16313 GCA_964555035.1 uncultured Victivallales bacterium
GTGGCGTGGGCCGGTTGGAGCGCACTACGCGCCGACACTCGCAAGCGGCCCATGGCCTTTTGATACAGCCGCTGCGCCGCGGCGCAGCGCAGCCGGGTGAGGGGCTGGCCCCTGGTGTCCTCGGGATGACAGCGCGGGGGGAGGAATCCCCGGTGCCTGAAAAACCCCACGCCCCACGTCTCACTCGTCCCGCGACACCGACCGGCGCAGTTTTTTCTTCTCGGAGTGCTTGTGCTTTTCGTCGAGCATACGCTGCTTCTGGCGGCGGGACCGCCGCCGCTTCTGGCGACGGATCTTCTCGATCCGCTGCTGCCGGGCGCTCCGCTCGCCCGCGGTCTTCTCCTCGATCCGGTCACACAGCTCGCGGCGGGCCAGGAACCGGTTCAGCTCACGCGACCGGGACCGCTGGCACTTGATCTCGATCCCCGACGGCACGTGCCGCAGATAGACGCACGATGCCGTCTTGTTGAGCTTCTGACCGCCCTTGCCGCCGCCGCGGATGAACTTCTCGACAAGCTCGCCTTCCCGCACTCCGAGCGCCGCCATACGACGTTCCAACTGCTCCCGCTTTGCCTGGCTGACGTGTGGATCGCTCATGAGGAGCCCCGTTTTCTGCTTTGGATCGCTATTCGATGCTGGTATCTTAGCCGCGTTCCTTCGGGAGTTCACAGTCAAAAACTGAAGAAAATCCTGACCTTTCCGCATGAACATCTACCTGCTCGTTATTCTCGTTGCCTTGGTCGGGCGCTACATTCTGGATCTCGTCTGCGAGCAACTCAACCTGCGTCACATCAAGGAAGAGCTGCCGGCAGAGTTCGAGGGATACTACGATGCGGAACGCTACGAGACCTCGCAACGCTACCTGCGCGACAATACGCGCTTCGGACTCCTCAAGGACACCGTCCAGACGCTCATCACGCTTGTCTTCCTCCTCGTCGGCGGATTCCAGGCCGTGGACACCCTGGCCCGCCTGCTGAATTGGCCCGAGATCGCAACCGGCCTCGTGTTTGCGGGCATTCTCGGGTCGGCCTCGCTCGCCATCGGAATTCCTTTCTCATACTATGACACGTTCGTAATCGAAGAACGTTACGGCTTCAACAAGACGACGTTGAAGACGTTTGTGACCGACATCGTCAAGGAAGCACTCCTGGGGGCCGCCATCGGCGCACCCGTGTTCGCCCTGATCCAGTGGTTCTTTCTCGCCACCGGCGACTACGCGTGGCTCTACTGCTGGTACGCAGTGGTGGCGATCCAGGTTTTCATCCTGTTCATCGCGCCCTATGTTATCATGCCGCTGTTCAACAAGTTCGAACCGCTTGAAGCGGGTGAGCTGCGTGCGGCGATCGAAGACTACGCCCGGCAGCAGAACTTCCGCATCAAGGGTGTCTTCAAAATGGACGGCTCCAAGCGTTCCGCCAAGACCAACGCGTTTTTTACCGGCTTCGGCAGCTCACGCCGCATAGTCCTCTACGACACGCTGATCGAAAAACATACTGTCCCTGAGCTACTTGCCATCGTCGCGCACGAAATGGGCCACCATAAGAAGGGACACATCCCGCGCGCGATCGCCCGGTCGGTGGTCATCAGCGGCGTCACTTTCTTCCTTCTGTCGCTCTTCATCAACAACCGCCAGTTGTTCGACGCCTTCCGCATGAAAGAGCTGTCGATCTACGCCAGCCTGGTCTTCTTCGGATTCCTGTACGCCCCGGTCGGGATGGTGCTCGGCATCGTCGAGAACGTCATCTCCCGCCGCCATGAATTCGAAGCCGACGCGTACGCGGCCGCAACCACCGAAGCCGGCGCGCCTCCCATGATCGCGGGGCTCAAGAAGCTGAGCGTCGAGAACCTGTCGAACCTCACCCCTCATCCCATGAAAGTGTTTCTCGGCTACAGCCACCCGCCCGTGCTGGAGCGGATCAGGGCGCTGAGGCGGCAGGGGGAACCTGAAGGGAATTGAAGGGGTGCGATGTACGAGTCGAGCATATGTACGAGTGCAAAGGGAGTGAGGTGAGGACTGTGGATTGCGATCGGAGGCTTCAAACTGTCCCTACCGGCCCTGCGCCTGTCATACCGGGCATCAGGGTCGCCCTTGCGGCCGCCTGCATCTTCCTCGCCACAACCGCCACCCACGCTTTCGACAGCCTGGACGAAGCCGTCCAGGCCCTGGGCGCGCAACGCCATGCCAAGCGTGAAGCTGCCGCAGCCTACCTTCTCGAACAGGGCCGCGAGGCTATCCCCGCCGTGGAGGCGGCCTGCGAATCACGCGACCCGGAAGTCCGGCTGCGGGCGCGCGAACTGCTCGACAAACTCCACAAGCTACCCGAAAAGCCCACCGAAGATGTGGAAATCGAGATCGACGTCCCGGGAAGCGACCCCGCAACGACACTCAAACGAGTCATGGCTCTGCTGGAAAGCGACATGACCAACAAGTATGCCGGTATCCACGCACTGCTTGCCGCGGAGAAAGAGGGCGAACAGCGCAAGAACGTCCTCGACGCGCTGCAGCTCTACCACTTGGGGGGCAGACACAGGGAGATGGTACTCGCCGGCGGCAAGGCGCTGGACCTGGTGGAGGAGTGCCTGAAGCATGAAGCGTTGGCGGACAGCACCGCCGGCAGCCACGTCCGGGCAATAGAATACGCGGCGTGGTGCATGTTCCGCGGCACACTGGACAAGCGTCTCGAGGACGCCGACACCGGCACGAACACTATCGCCCGACAGAACATGCGCCTATGGTTGACCGCCGCCGGGCAAACGCCGCAAGAGGCGCTGCAGACAGTTCCGCGGGCTGAGCGTTCACGCACCCATTTTGCGGTCGTTGCGGGAGCCGCGCTGAGGGACGGTCTGCTGTACAACTACAGAGCGTCGCCCCACGCGACCAGGCCTCACACGCGGTTCCTGCGTATTCTGGGGGCCCACCACCGCCGCACCGGCAACGAGGCCGGGTTGCGCGCCGCCGTCACCGGAGTCAACGCGATGGCAGACTGCCTGCGGGCCGCGGCGATCGATGGCAACAACCATGTTCGCCAGAGCCTGGCGGACACGTTGCTGGTGCTCGGAGAGCCGGCACGTGCCGCCGCAATCGTGGAAACAACAACCGATGCCGGCGATGTATTCGGACACTGTGTCGACCGTTTCCGTCTCGCCAGGGCCGAGACAATGGCCGCCGAGCTCTGCGCCGCTCACACCAACGTCTCCGACAGTGTTCGCACCCGCCTCGATTTCTACCGCTTCAACCATCTCGCGCCGGCGGAGCAGGTGCGACAGCTTACCGTCGCCAGGGCCGCGGTTGCGACGGGCAGCGTAGAGCAAGCCATGGAATTCCTCTATCGCGCAACCGGCTCCCACCATCTGGACATTGCCGCGCAGGCTGCCACGGAGCTCATAGACGCGGGCAAACTCCGTACGCACATCGTTCTCAACGCGTTTGCCGATGACGTTCGTCTCTGGTACTCCGCCCTGACCCGCAAACACAGCGACCGGGACGTTGCCGACGTTCTGAAGCACGCCCTGCAGGTCCACCGCAAGACGCACACAAACCTGGAACTGGCGGAAACGCTCAAGAGAATCGTGAACGATATTGCCGCCGGCGGCGCGACCGATAACGCGGCCTCGATGAGCCGTTTCTACGATGTCATCAATGTCGGGGCGATTCTGCGTGACCGACCGCCGATCCGCTACATCGCTACACGAGAAGACCGTCTCTGCACGCTCGCCGAAGCCTACGTCGTAATCGGAGACTTCTATGCCGACGCGGAACGAATCCAGGAAGCCGTCAAGTACTACCGCATGGCCGCCGACACGGACCCCGCCGACCCTCTGCCCCACTACCTCCTGGCGTGCGACCTCGACGCCCGCGGACGGAACGAAGCCGCGAAGGAGCTCAAACAGAAAGCCCTCCTGCTGACGCGATCTCAATCCGAGCGGTGCGCATTGCTGCGCGACCTCTGCTGGCGGGGACACGACGACGAAGCCCTTGCCCTGTGGGACATGCGCTACCGGCTGGGGATTCCGCCGAAATACGACGAAACGAACCTCGCTCTGCACCTCCTCAAACACGCGCGTGACCCGGCATGCAGAGCGCGCCTCATCGCCGTGGCGGAATACGCGGAAGTTATCGGGGTCGGTTCGCTGAGACGCGTCGAGCGCCTCGCCACGCTCAGGGTTCACCAGGGTCACGACGCCCTTGCACTCGATCGACCGGACGACGCCCTGCGCCTCTACGAGGAGGCGTTCGAGTGCTCGATCACCGACCTCGACCTCTTCATTGACGCCGTCAACCGCCTGCGAACGAAGAAACACAACGCACACGCCGACCGGCTCTTCACAAAGGTCGAGGGCATCCTGCGCGAGAACCTGCGCAGGTTTCCCGACTCCTCGATATGCCTGAACTGCATGGCCTGGTTCCTGGCATGCACTCATCGCAAACTGGACGAGGCCCTCGAGCTCGCCGAAAAAGCCGTTGCCGGCAGTCCCCGGTCCGCGTCATACATCGACACTCTGGCCGAGGTCCACTTTCAGCTCGGCAACCGCGAAAAGGCCGTCGAACTGCAGAAGAAAGCCATCAAGCTCGAACCCCGCACGCGACTCCTGGTCGAGCGAATGAAACGGTTCGAGACGGGGGAGTTGCCGTAGGACGATTCGGGGCGGAACTGACCGGAAATCTGACTCGTCGCGGCGTCCCGTAGAACCGTTCTCCAGGACGGTTCCACGTTTCCCGCTCGAATTGCCTCGGAAGCAAAGCGCACCGGGGCGGGGCTAGCCCGGAATGGCACCTGCTTAGGAGCGAAACGGAGCGAAGTCGAGGGATCTCGAGTACTGTGATCACCCCCAGCGCTTTCCCAATCCCGGCGATTACCGCACAGAAGGCACGTCCCTTCCCTGCCCGAGGAATCAGGCGGGGACGAGAAGGCCTTTCATGCTGATTCTCGCCGCGCCTTCTAATGAACGGCGGCGGGGTCGGCCGCAGGCACTTTCTGCTCCGTCGAACGTCGACGCCACCATTTGGCCAATGGGCTCTGAGACTCCTGCAAGTCGGTTCTTATCCGACTGGTGATCTCTTCATTGGACATGCCCTGCCACTCGGCCAAAAGCTCCTTCTGGATCTGATCCTTCATGGCGACGCAATCAAAATTCTTTTTCTTATTCATCACACGACCTCCCGGGGCGAACGGATTTCCATGGGGAGGTACCCCTCCCGAAGGTTGACTGCATTGAATCCCCGTATCTTGTCGAAATGCACGATGTGCTTGAAATTCCAGCTCACAATCAGATCAGCCCTGGCGACGGTGGCTAGCGCCACGTGATATGCATCGTTGCCGTGAGTACCGCCGACGACCTCCGCTTCCAGGTAGGCGTCACGTAGCTGAACGGCTTCTCCTGACATCGATACGTTCTCCGTACACTCCTCGGGCAAAGCGGGGAGTAGCGCCTTTACGCTGTCTGGCGCCTTTGCCAGTTCTGCCAGGAGCAATTCAGAGACCAAGATCTGCAATTCGCCGCTCCTCGCCATGGCCAGCAACTGGCAACTCTCTTCCCTGAACTCATCGTCGCAGCACCCACCTACCACAGACGTATCGACATACACTCTCAGCTTCTTCATATGCTCACCATCCTCCATGAGGATACGTCTCCATTGGTGGGGAGTCCAGAACAACGCGTACGATTCTCTGACCTCATCCCTCGGGCTTACAGTTTCCCCGCCGAGTTGCCCAAGACGCCACGCGCCTCAGGGGCGTCACTCGGCTGCGCCCAATAGCCACCACCACCCAACTCCAACGTTGCACTCCCCTCACACGCCTGCTATACCTTCTCCCCACTATCCGGCCCCGAATCGCGTACGGGGCGGACGGTCGAACCAGGGAGCGCAGTTCACGTGTATCTCAGAACGTTGGAAATGGTTGGTTTCAAGAGCTTTGCCGACAAAACGTCGCTGAAGTTCGAACCGGGAATGACCGCCGTGGTCGGACCCAACGGGTGCGGCAAGAGCAATATCGCGGATGCCGTACGCTGGGTGATCGGCGAGCAGAGCGCCAAGGCCATGCGCGGCTCCAGCATGACCGACTGCATTTTCAACGGCACGGACGATCGCAAGCCGCTCGGCATGGCCGAAGTCTCCATCACCCTGGCCGACTGCGAAGAGACTCTCGGCACGGATTACAACGAAGTCACCATCTCCCGCCGCGTCTTCCGTTCGGGAGAAGGACAGTACTTCATCAATAAGACCCCCTGCCGCCTCAAGGACATCCAGCGCCTCTTCATGGATACCGGCATCGGCACGACGTCATACTCCCTCATGGAGCAGGGACGCATCGACCGCGTTCTCAGCGCCCGCCCCGAAGACCGCCGCGCCGTATTCGAAGAGGCCAGCGGGATCACCAAGTACAAGGCCGACAAGAAAGAGGCCCTGCGCAAACTCGACCACACCGAGGCCAACCTGGTCCGCCTCGCCGACGTTATCCGCGAGGTAAAGCGGCAGATCGGCTCCCTGCAACGGCAAGCCGGCAAGGCCCGCCGCTACAAGGCGATCCGCGAGGAGCTCCGCAATCTCGACATCCTGACCACGCGCGACCGCCTTGCCGAAGCCGACAAGGAAATCCACAAACTGGAAGCGGAGCTTTCCTCACTTACCGGCAAAGCCAACGCCGCCCACCGCGAGGTCGAGGAGCTGGAAGAGAAGAACGCCGAACTGCACGAAAACCTCCTCGGGATGGAGCGCGAGATCGGCGCTGTGCTCGAGACACGCGCCCAGGCCCAGAACAACCTCGACCGCTCCAAAGAGCAGACGGCCATGAACCGCCAGCGCGTCGAGGAGTACCGCGCCTATACCGAACGCGACACTAACGAAATCGAAGAGACCCGGCGACAACTGGCGACCAGCCGGGAAGCCGCGGTCGAGATCGAGGCGCAACACGCGGAAGCGTCCCGCCAGTGCGACGAGGCCGAAAAGCATCTCAAGGACTCCCAGGGAAGCTTCAGTGTACACCGGCAAACCATCGACGACGCACGCACACGCATCCAACGCCTGCGCGAGGAGTCGGTCCAGCTCGAAAGCAATGCTTCGCGTCTGCAGAATCAGCTTCTCGAAATCGAGTCGCGCGAACGCGCGGCAGTCATCGAGCGGGAGAAACTCGGAGCGGAACGCAAGCAACTCGAGCACGTATCCGCCACGTACACCGGGCGCCAGGCGGAAATGGCGGAACAGCTCGAATCGATGACCAGGGACGTTCAAGAGAACGAAGCCAACCTGGCCCGGCTCGTCGCCGAACGTGCGGAACTCGAGCGTAGCGCGGGCGAGCTCCAACAGCGGTGCGCCCAGTTGCAGTCGGACATCGCCGCCCGGCACGCGCGGGTTGAGATGCTTCAGGCTGAAGACGAATCGGCGGACGACTTCCCGGGAGGCGCGCGCCTCGTCATGGACGACGCCAACCCGCTCGGAGTAGACCGCGGCACGCTGCTCGGCAGTCTCGCCGAAAGCCTCGACATTGATGACGGCTACGGCGCGGCCGTCGAAGCCGTGCTGCGCCCCTGGCTGGATGCCCTCCTCGTCCGCGATGCCTCAGGCGCGCGCAGCCTGCTGCAATCGGTCAGCCAGGCCCGCAAAGGCCCTATCCGAATCCTCGCGGCTTCCGACGCCGCGGAGGCGCCCCCCGCGCCCGAATTCCGGGCCGGAGAACCGCTCCTGAGCCACGTGCGCTTCAGCAGTGCTTCGCGGCCCGTGTGCGAACTGCTGGCCACGGTCGCGGTTGTCGATTCGCTGAACGACGTCCCTTCCCCCGTACCCGCGGCACAAACCTATGTCACCAGAGACGGCGCCATGCTCTCCGGAAGCGGCGCCCTCGAGTTCTGGATGCCCGATTCACGCGTGTCCAACCCGCTTTCACGCCGCAATGCGCTCAACAGCGCGCTCTCCGCACTCGAGAACCTGGAGTCGCAACTCGCGGAGCACAAGCAATCCCTGACCGACGCTCGTTCGCGCTCCGAGTCCATCGCCAACGCCATCGATGAAGCCCGAACCGTGCTGGACGCGGCCCGTCGCAGCGCCGCGCAGAAAGAGGGCGAGAACCAGGTTCTCGTCCGCGAGGCCAAGGAAGCGCGCGACCGCCTCGACACCGTTACCTGGGAACTCGAGAACCTCCTGAAGCAGGACGAATCCGGCGAATCCGAAAAGGACTCAATCCGAAACCAGCTCGACGAAATGCGCCGGCGGCGGGAGCAGATGGGTAAGGACATCCAGGAGCAGACACGCGAGCTCGGCGACCTGGAGCTGCGCCATACCGACCTGCAGAGCGAAATGACCGAGCACCGCATCGCCTACGCCTCACATAGCCAGCGGGTTGAATACCTGGCCGGCCAGCAGCAGGCGATCGGCACGCGCGTCGCCGAGCTCGAGGCAAACCTGCGCGGCCGTTCCGAAGGCGTCAAATCCTATCAGGCCAACATCGAGCGACTGACCGCCGAGATCAAGCGGGCCGAGGAAGAGCTCTCAACCCTTGAGCAGGCAGTCGCGGAAAACAGCCACAGGGGAGACCGTCTACGAACGCAGCGTGACGACCTCGCGGAAGAACTGAAACAGCAGGAAACGGTTCTTGCGCAACGCCGCACCTACCTCGAAGAGCTCCGCACCGCCAAGTCGAGCGTGGACATCCGTTGCGCGGAGGGCCGCATGCGCCGCCAGACCCAGCTCGACCGGGTGATGTCCGACTACAACGTGACAATCGAGAATATCCGCGACGAAGAGGAACCGGACTGGCCCGACGGCAAACCGTCGATCGAAGACCGCGAAACCCGCATCGCGGAACTGCGCACCAAGCTCGAAGCAATGGGGCCGGTCAACCTCGTCGCGATCGAGGAGTACCAGGAACTGGAAGAACGCTACGCCGAGCTTACGGAGCAGGAACAGGACATCGTCAAGGCCAAGCAGCAACTCATGGACATGATCCGCAAGATCAACCGCACCTCCGCGGAGATGTTCAAAACCACGTTTGACCAGATCAACCTCAATTTCCAGGCCATGTTCAAACGCCTCTTCAACGGAGGTACGGCGCAGCTCGTTCTCGTCAACGAAGAGGACATTCTCGAATGCGGCATTGAGATCATCGCGCGCCCGCCGGGAAAACGCCTCCAGAACATCTCGCTGCTCTCGGGCGGCGAGCGCACCCTCACGGCAGTGGCGCTGTTGTTCTCGATCTACATGATCAAGCCCAGTCCGTTCTGCCTGCTCGACGAGCTGGACGCGCCGCTGGACGACTCGAACATAGGTCGCTTTGTCGACGTGTTGCAGGGCTTTCTGAAACAGTCGCAGTTCCTGATTATCACGCACAACCAGCACACCATTTCGACCGCCGACCTTCTATACGGCGTGACGATGCAGCAGAAAGGCGTGTCGAAGATCGTTTCCATGCGCTTCAGGGACCACGCCGGCGCCGAACCCGCCAGCGCTGACCGCCCCGAAGAGACCGCGCCGGACGAAGAGCTCGCCGAAGCGCAATGAGCGAATCCCCCATATCATGCGCCGATCTGCTTGCCTGCGCGATTGAAACGGCTCGAACGGCGGGAACGCACGCCCTCGAAAATGCGGCACGGCGGCGCGACGTAATCAGCACCGATCGCCACGACGTCAAGCTCAAGCTGGACGTCGAGTGCCAGCAGCTTGCCGAACGCGTCATCCGCGGCGCCTATCCCGCGCATGCGTTCCTGGGAGAGGAGGAAACAGGCGCTACGCACGATGCGACCGACGCGGACTACCTCTGGATTGTCGACCCGATCGACGGCACGGTCAACTTCGCGCACGCACTACCCGTCTGGTGCTGCTCGGTCGCCGTTCAGCACCGGGACCGGATCGTGGCCGGGGCCGTGTACGCCCCCGCCATGGACCACCTTTACACCGCCGGCCTGGAGGAACCCGCGCGGGAAGACGGCCGCGAAATCCGGGTTTCGGACGTGCCGTCTCTCGACGCCGGAATCGTCATGACCGGGATGGACCGGTTCCCGGACCCGGACGTTCCGCCTCTGACGTACTTGTCCCGCATTGCCGAAGCGTGCCAGCGTACACGCATTCTCGGCTCCGCGGCGTATGACATCTGCCAGGTCGCGGCAGGCCGCGGGGACGGCTATTTCGAGTCAGCCATCTTCACGTGGGACGTGGCCGCGGCCGGTCTGATCGTGCGCCGCGCCGGCGGCAGGACGGAACTCCTGCAACACATGGACAAACCCCACAAGATCTGCTACATGGCCAGCAACGGCCTCGTGCATGAAGAGCTGAAGTCGGCTATGGGGTACTGACCAAGAACTTCCTTACTTCTCGGAAATGGCGGTGACACCTTCTCGTCGCCGGAGACGGGAAAACGGACTCGCCGGAGGCGAGCAACATCACAGCCCGGCGAGGATCGCCGGGGGGCGACGCATGCACCACCCGAAGCCCCGCTCCCTGGCTAGACCCTGTCCGAAAAGGGTTCTGAGTGCAATGGCGGGAAAATCCGTGCTCGTACACGTACTCGTACACGCCAATCTCCCCCCTCTCTCCGGGAGAAAGAGATACGTGTGTACGAGTACGTGTACGAGTGCGGCCTAGAGAAGCCGTCTCAGCGAGGGTTTCGGCCTGTTTGCCCCCGGCATTGAAAAAACGTCCGATTCGGTCTTCACGGCACCCGGCTTGCCACCCGGAGCGAACCGCAATCCCTTGAGCGGGGATTGCGGAAATGGGGCTCTGGAAGCAGTCCTGGAAGTAAGGCGCCCGGGGCGCGGCTCACAACCAATCAACCAATCGACCAATCAACCAATCAACCCCACAATCCGTGCCATGACATCTTCGACGATGAACGGTTTCTGGATGAAGCCGGCCAGTTCACAGTCCGCGAAGCGCGCCATCACTTCCTTCTCCGAGTAGCCGCTGGTGATCAGCACGGGCAAATCGGGACTGATTTCTCGTATCGGCCAGAGCGCCTCTTCGCCATTGAGTTGCGGCATGGCATAGTCGAGGACGACCAGCGCGATCTCGTCGCCGTGGGCCGCGAGCGTTTCGATCGCCTCGCCGCCGTTTTCCGCTTCGTAGACAGGATAACCGTTCTTGACCAGGAGACGCTTCAGGACTTGCCGCACGTTGTCTTCGTCGTCGACAATCAGAACCGCGCTGCCGGACCGCGACTCGCCCGCGTCGGGTGTTCCCTCTGCTCCGCGGGCGGCGTCCGCACGACGTTCACCCAGCGGGAAGTAGACAGAAAGACGCGAACCTTCGCCTTCGACGCTGTGTACGTTGATAGCGCCATTGTGGCTCATGACAATGCCGAGGACTGCCGCCAGGCCCAGTCCGCGACCGGTGAACTTCGTCGTGAAGAACGGGTCGAACACGCTCTCCAGAGCCGACTCGGGAATCCCGCATCCACTGTCCTCAACCTCCAACACCGCGTACCGCCCTTCTTCCGCGGTCGCGCAGTGCGTGAACGCCTCAAGCTCCTCCGGCGTCAGTGTGACCACGTTCGTACGAATCGTCACGCAGCCCGACCAGTTGACGAACGACTCGCACGCGTTCGTAACGAGATTGATTACGAGCTGCCTGATCTGCGCCTCGTCCGCCATGATGTGAGGCAGGGACGCCACCAGATCGTACTTGGCAACCGCCCGCCCACGCGAGGCGGCCTCGATCAACGAATCGAGCGCACGTACAACCCCGTTCACGTCCACCGGCTCGATTACGAAGCGGCCGTGCCCCGAATACGCCAGCATCTGCGACGTCAGGTCCGCCGCACGAAGGGCGCATTCACGGATATCCTCCAGGCAGTCCTTGATGGGCGAGTCTTTCCCGGTCTCCGCCAGGGCCAGGTCCGCGTTGCCGAGAACGCCCACGAGCAGATTGTTGAACTCATGGGCAATGCCCCCCGCCATGACTCCCAGGCTCTCGAGCTTCTGGGTCTGCTGCACCTTCTGGACCAGCTCACGGCGCTGCTGCTCGGCCCTCTTCAGCGAAACCAGGTACCCCATCGACGAAGCGAAAAGACTGAGCAATTCGCATCGGTACCCGTCGATCGGTTTCCGCTCGAGTAGATTGTCGGTTGACAGAACGCCGATGATACTCTCGCCGTCCCACATCGGGGCTACGGCCTGTTCGCCGCGGGCGACCATTTCATTGCGATCGTTCCAGAGAGGCGTGTCGGCCACGTAGTGGGAAAGCATCTTGCCCCGCAGCAGTCGGCCGACGACACTGTCAGCCGAGACAGAAACCTCATGGCGCCACTCGTCCCTGAGAGCGCCGCTTTCGCCAACGCCAAACGTCCCGAAGATCTTCGTCAGATCGTCGTTTTCCACAAGCCATAGGCCGAGACGGTCGAAACCCAGCATCTCCCGCCCCAGTCCAATCGCCCGGCGGCACATGGTTTTGAGCGAACTGGCCTGCGACAGCGTCTGCGTAACGCTGTTCAGAGCGGTAATGGACTCCCTGAATTGCCGCTCAGGAATTGAACCCCTGGCGTCTTGCCTGTCTTCGTGGTTGCTCTCGCGCTCTGTTTGCGACATGTCCGCGACTTGCCTCGACTTGTAAGCGTTGTCCGAAAAGGCCGGCGGCCACGCGAAGTTCCGTAGGACGGTGCTTCCGCCTTCGCTACGCTACGGCGTGGCGAAGGCGGAAGCACCGTCCTACGGAGCGGCACAGCGCCAACCCCTTTTCGGACGAGGTTTACCTGCTACCTATCCCTAATCCGGCACCCCCAGTTTCTCCGCCATTTGATCCAAGTCAAGCAAATCCAAGTCCAATGTCGAAACCGTCACCTCACCCAGGTTGATGTTGCGAGCGGCCTCAAGGGCTACCATGATGCTTCCGCCCGCGCCCTGGATGGCCTCGTTCCTCAGCCGTTCGCCTTCCGCCTCGGCTTCCTTGACAAGCCGCAGTCCTTCGGCCTGATTCCTGGCAACGATCAAGTCGGCATCCGCCATCCGCTCCGTGGCGTACTTCTTGTAGTCAGCTTCGATCTTGGCGATCTCAAGGTCCGTCTCGGCCTGCATGCGAATCAGCTCGGCCTCTTTCTCCTTGATAATGATCTCAACCAGCTTCTTGGTCTCCGCCTCGATCACCTGGGTCTTGCCGCTCATCTCTTCCGAACGCGCCATCGACTTGTTGAGCTCGACCTCCTGGTCCGCCAGTTTCTTGCTCCTGATCCGCATCTCGTACGCCGGGTCGAACTGCACGTCGCGAATCAGTACGTCGATGACTTCGATCGACTTGCCCGCCAGCGATTCCGGCGCCGACAGCTCGTCCTTGACCTCCTGGGCCCGTTTGCTCTTCTGCTCGGGGTCGTAGAAGTCCTCGGTCTCCATCTGTCCGAAGCACTTCATGCAGGCGTTCTGCGCTTCGTTCCGCACGATCGTCTCGTATTTGCGCCCTTCACCTACGATCTGATACAGCTTGTAGGCTTGGCCGGGCGTGATGCGGTACTTGATCGTGACGTCAATCGAGATGACGTTGCCGTCGGCGGACGTGACCTGAACGTCGTCCCGCCCCTTGGCGCTGCCGTAGCGCGGATTGCGCGTCATCTCAAGCGTCTGGACCGTCGCGTCGTACAGCTTCCATGAGTCGACCGGACCGAGATCGCGGTGCCAACCCGCACCAAAGTCCTTCTCGACAACTCCCCGCCGGCCGAAGACCCCGTACTGCTGAATCCTCACACCGACCTTCCCGACCGGAATGAGCTGCGTCAGCGAGCTCAAAACCAACGTTCCGCCGCCAATCACGACAATAATCAGAATCGACACATACTTGATGGATTTCATTTGATCCTCCTATTTCTTTGCGCCCGCGGTCTCGGCACCGCGCAAATGCTCGAAACGCTCCAACCTGCCGTCAACCGTGTACGGCCGCCCCATTATCTGGATCCCCTTGAGCTTGCGCGCATACTCCAGCTTGACCATGTTCCGACCGCCTTCGCCTTCCAGGGCTTTCTTGAGCGCCATGATGCCGGCAGCCTCGGCCTCTTTCGCGGCCAGTATGCCTTCGGCTTCGTTCTTCAGCTTGTACAGGCCGGCTCCCGCGGCAATCGTATTCTGCTCGTAGTACGCATCGGCCTCCTTGCGGGCACGGCCGTCCTGCGCCTTGGCGTCAATCACGAGCTGTTCCATCTGGCCCTCGAACTCCTCGATCGCCACGTTCATGCGGTTGGTCTCCTGCACCAGCATGGTCATCTGCTTCTGCTTCGCCGCCAGCGCCTTGGACATCTGTTCCTGCACCGCCTGGTCGGCCTCCTTCTTGCGCTTGATCATCTCCTCGTACTCCTCGTAGAAGTGAGGACGCTGCGGAATCGAGATCTGGTCGATCAGGATCCCGAAAGGCTGCAACCGGGTGTTGATCTCCTTCTTTGCCGCCAGGACCCGCGCATCCCGCTTGGAAGGGTCGTAGAACTCCTCCGTGGTCAGCGCGCCCAGGTAGTTGCGCGTGATGGCGCGCACGTAGTCGCGCGCCCACTTGGTCGTAAACCCTTCACCGGGACCGGAAGAGAGAACCACTTCGTCGGCCATGTTGGGATCGATGCGGTACTGGATCTTCAGGTCAACGTACACGTCGCTGCCGTCGATGGTCTTGACTTTCAAGTCGTCGCGGACGTCAGGCCGCTCGCCCTGCCCGATCCTCTCCGTCATTTCCAGGATGTGGATCGTCTTCCTGATCTTGTAGAAGTCGCTCAGCAAACCGTTGTAGATCTTGACACCGGACTGATTGACGACCGTCAACTTGCCGCTGATGCGGTGAAGCTGAACCCCGACTTCCTCACCCGTGATCTCCGCCAGGCGGATGGTCCTGAACAGGAACGCCATCAACATCAGGAACGCCACCCCCACCCAGATCAGGCTGCTCCCCATCACGCTCTGCAATGCGTGCAGGTCAACCGATGCACCCGAACCATGTCGTCTACTCATCTCCTGTCTCCTTTCGTCTCTCTCCGTGCTGTCAGAACTGACAGCACGCTCTCTTGTTCAATTCTCTCTCCTGCAAGAGGCTCGCAGGCGCGCTGCCTTCTCCCTCGTTTTGGCTCCATTCCGGTTCACGATAGCGGCGACGAGAACGGTGGACGATTGAAAGGTCCTCTACTCGTTATCCGCTCTCGTCGCCGCTCTCCTTAACCGATTCCCCGCTTTCATGCTCTTCATAGGACTTCTGGCAGTTCCAACGGCGGAGAACCGCCGTCTCCAATTCGAAGCCCAACCCAACCAATGGCCACTCAACCACTCAACCAATCAACCAATCACCCAATCACCAATCACCGCTCACCGACTACCGATCACCGATTACCGATTACCGATTACCGATTACCTTCTCCTTCCGCCGCCAGATGCTTATCGCCGTGATCGGCGCCGCGACGATGAAACCGAGCACAAGCAACGGAAAAGGTACGCGCAGAAACGCGAGCACGAGCATGCCCAGAAACATGCACCCCAACGTCAGGAGAATGCGCGTCACCTTCAACTGCACCTCTTCCGTCACCGACGCCGGAAAGGACCGGATCGTGGCCATGTTGTCCGCGTAGCGTTCGTCGGGATAGTCGAGCCCGGGGAACCCGTACTTGAGAGTGGCCGCGCTCTCGTCGAACTCCTCGCTCGCATAGTGCCCCAGAGCCAACTGTTTGAGCTTGGGCCGGATCCCCCGCAGAGTGAAACGCGTGACGGCGGCGAGTTTCTCGGGCGGAACGGCATCCTTGAACTTGGAAGCCGCATGCAGCAGCTCGTGCTCGTAGACCGCTTCGGCCGGCCAGGCCGTCTTCTCCGCCAGACGGCTGATCTCCTTGTCCAAGGCCTCCCGGCAACGATCGCACAGGAGCTCGTTCCGCTCGATCCGGTCTGTCTGGCGGCAACCGACGCACGCATCGACTTGGGCAGCCGTCTCCGTTCCGTCGGCATCGCGATAGGCAGGAAACTCAAACACGTCGATGCCGTTCTCGGTCGATTGCGCAACGGACATCCCCTCGGCCGCCATCTCTTCGAGACACTCGCGAACCATGCCCAGCGAAACCGGCAGATACGGTAGAAGCGTAGAAGGCGTCACACGTCCTCCCTTACGCTGCGCCACGTGGCAGGCAATGTTCTCGACCGTATTCGCAACCGACTCGCTGAGTTCCGTGGCCATCGCGTCCTCCTCTGTCTATCACGCCGCTACATTACGACCGCAACCCCCGCATCGCAATTATAACTTCGGGCGGCATTTCTAAACCGCCCCTTGCCATCCGGATTAGGGCCACCGCGCGCGGCTCTGCGCCCTCCGCCGGGACAAGCCCTGACTATTATACACATTTCTGGGCATTTTGCCCGCTCTCCGCCCGCCCTTGCCCTTCCGCTCC
>CAZKRK010000155.1:0-16278 GCA_964555035.1 uncultured Victivallales bacterium
CCGCGACCAACTGGGGCGGAGATGTGCCCGACAGCGGAGGGAACGGCGGCGAGCTGGCGCTTCTGCCGAGCGCCGCGAGCGTCGTGAATCCGACCCTCGGCGACGACTTCACGATCGGCGACCTGGAGATTCTCAACGACCAGACGGAATACAGCATCGTCAATTCAGGGGCCGGGGCTCGCACGCTGACCATTGAACCGGGAGCGGACAACCCAGGTGAAGGTATCTGCCTTTCCGGCGGCAATACGTCTATCGGCACGGCGGCGGGCGGCAATACCGGGATCAGGATTGCTCCGAAGGGCGCCCAGACGTGGGATATCACCGGCACGCTGACGCTCTACGGCAACGGGAATGTCGGCGGGAACGTCAATGACAACTCCGGCGAGATCACGAAGACCGGACCGGGCACGATCCTGCTCGACAACGGAGGACAATACGGCGGGGGATTGAAACGTCTCGTGGTCGAACAAGGAACCATCACGGCTACCGCGTGGAGCAAGAGCCAAATCAACATCTTCGCCTCCACCGGAGATGCACTGACGATGTATGGCAACACGGAGCTCTCTGACTTCAGGTTGGCCATTCCGGAATATGCCGACCAGAGCATTCGGTTCAACGGTTCGGGTTCCGGGGGCGCTCGTATTGCCACCGCGGGCTGCACGCTCGGCGGACCAGCGAATGGCGCCTCGACCAAGACCTTCAACATCGACGACGGCGACGACGCCCTGGACATGGAAATCACGGCGACCTTCACCGAGTGGGCCGGCGCCGGTAAACAGACGACGATTGGCATTCGCAAGACCGGCCCGGGGACCCTGGCCATCGACGGCGGTTCCCACGACGGCACCACCACCGTCGAGCAGGGCACGCTGCTGCTCAACGGGAGCCACACCGTGGACGACTCCAGGGGAACCTGGGGCGGCACGCCGACAGGGAGCTACACGGTCAGCAGCAACGCTACCCTCGGCGGCCGCGGAACGATCGATCTCTCCGGACTGAACGGCAGTGTCACCATTCAGGCCGGAGGCAACCTGTCGCCGGGCGACACCTCCGACCCGACGGGCACGTTCACCCTAACCCTCGGCACGGGTTCCCTGGACGTCTCCGCCATCTCCGGGACCGGGGGACTCGCGTTCGATCTCGGGCCGGTTGCCGACAGCGACAAGGTTGTTGTCGGGAGCGCCTTGAACGTCGGCACGCTCAACTTCGACGACTTCACCTTCACCCCGCGCAGCGGATTCGGGCCGGGAACGTACACCTTGTTCAACGCGACAACCGTTGCCGGCTTGATCGGAACCGAAAACGCGGGCACGATCAACGACTATGAGGCAACGCTCGTGTTGAACGACGACAACAAAAGTGTTGAGCTGGTCGTGGCTGGCGTGCAGGATGGGACGGTCTTTGTCGTAAGGTAGAACACATGAATACTGTCAGAATCACGCTTCAGGATGGGAATACAGTCACGTGTCCCACGGGAACGCCGGTACAGGAGCTGCTGCGGAGCCGAAGGGGACCGGACGGCCTGTCCTACATCGCCGCGCGGGTCAACAACGATGTCGCGTCCCTCACCTATCCCCTCTCCGTCAACAGCGAGATCCAGTTCCTCACGGCCTCGGACCCTCACGGATGGCGCGTCTACCGGCGCTCCCTCTGCTTCCTGCTCGGCAAGACCGTTCGCGAGCTCTACCCCGACGCCCACTTCTCCCTGGAGCACTCCTTCGGCCAGGGGCTCTTCTGCAACTTCGGCAACAACAGCGATTCCAAGAGCGGCATTACCCCGGAGCAGCTCCAGGCTGTGAAAGACAAGATGCGCGAGTCGGTCGAGCGCGACCTGCCGATCGGCCGCCGCAAAGTCTCCTACACCGAGGCCGTCCGGGAATTCAAGGAGTCCGGGCAGATCCAGAAGCTGCAACTCCTGAAACACCGTAACCCGCCGCGTGTTGTCGTCCACTGGTGCGAAGATTTCTCCGATCTCGCGCACGGTCCGATCGTGCCGTCGACGGGTGTGCTCTCGGCTTTCGACCTGATGCACTATCCCCCCGGCTTCATTCTTCAACTCCCGTCCCGCGAGCACCCAGCCGAACCCGCACCTTTCGAAGATCAACCGCACCTGTTCCAGATCTTCCAGGAACACAAGCAGTGGGGGCGCATCCTTGGCGTGAACACCGTCGGCCGACTCAACGAGATCACCGCCGGCCGCGGCGCGTTGAAGGAGTTCATGATGATCGCGGAAGCGCTGCACGAGAAGAAGTGCGCGCAGATTGCCGACGAAATCGCGGCGCAGTCCGACGTGAAGGTCATCCTCATCGCGGGTCCTTCTTCCGCCGGCAAGACTACCTTTGCCAAGCGGCTGACCAATCACCTGCGCGTCAACGGGCTGCGTCCCTCCACGGTCGGAACGGACGACTATTTTCTGGGACCGGCCAAGACGCCTCGCGACGAGAACGGGGAGCTCGATTTCGAACATGTGGAGGCCGTGGACATCGAGCTGTTCAATCAGCATCTGCTGAAGCTGATCGAAGGCGAAGAGGTCGAGCTCCCAACCTTCAACTTCGAGAAGAAGGAGCGCGAGTATCACGGCCGCCGCCTACGCATTGCAGACGACAACATCCTGATCATCGAGGGCATTCACGGCCTGAATCCGCGACTGACGGAAATGGTTCCCCCGGAGCGCAAGTTCAGGATCTACATCAATGCCCTGACCCAGCTCAGCCTCGACCTGAACAACCGTATCTCGACCACGGACAACCGCCTCATGCGGCGCATGGTGCGCGACAGCAAATTCCGCGGTCACTCGGCGCTGGAAACCCTCAAGCGCTGGCCCTCGGTGCGCCGAGGCGAAAAGAAATGGATCTTCCCCTTCCAGCGCGAAGCCGACGCAACCTTCAACTCCGCCCTCGACTACGAAATGGCGGTACTCAAGCCGCTGGTCGAACCGCTCCTGATGCAGATCAAGCCCAGCCATCACGAGTACGCCGAGTCGCGCCGCCTGACCGAGTTCCTGCTCAACTTCCTCGGCGCCCCCGACTACATCGTCCCCCGCGATTCGATCCTGCGCGAGTACATCGGCGGCAGCACGTTTCATTACTGACCCATCCCCGGGTGACTCACCGACACACTCGAGCGTGACGGCAACGATGAATGAAGTGGTCCGTCATCGTCGGTTCAGTCGTCCACCGGGAGGGGAAATCGGTTGACGATTACGCCGACGATTACGGTGGACGAGGCCGGTGTGATCCGTGGTTGCTCCAGTCTTTTGGTCGCGGCAAGAAACAGACCCAATCGGACAGGAACAATGTTGGAATGGTCTGGAGACGGAACGTCTCAAGCGTAGCAGTACTCCTGCTCGCCTACCGGCACTTCACAAGCCGAGGAACATGACGACATGGCCTCGGCATAGCCCTGTCGCCGAAGCATGGTGAGCGGGCCGTCTTCGTAGGCCGCCAGGACCAGCGATGCCACGCATATCTTCTTGATTCCCATGTCAGAGGTCTCGGCGCTGAAAGCAATCGCGTCCCACCCGAACTTCGCCGCGATAGCACGAACCCCTTTGATCTGGAAACCCACGGCTTTCCGGGTATCCGCCGCCCGGTAGATCGTGAGGAGTTCGTCGACGCGATCCGCAACAACCGCCACATCTTCATCCAGTTGACACACGATGCAGTCCCCGTGGCTGTTGTACCAAGGTTTGGAGGGTTGCCGCTCTACGTCGGCAACGAAGTCAGCTAGGAAGTGTTCCGCCATACAAGACCTCCGTAACGAGCTTGCCAGTCCTTTGGACACAGAGTATCGTCTTCCGCCGCATACTCGGCGCGTGTTTCATAAACATAGAGCAGCGGATTCATGTACACTGCGAATACCAAGTCCTCTGGGAAAGGAGCCTCTATCTGTTCCCTAATATGCCACGTTGCGGGGCGCCCTGTAAAGCACCACCCGCCTTGGTTGTATTCGCGTACACCGTAAAAGATGCGCTGAGGTTCTTGGAGCACTTCTTTGGCGGCCTTGAGATTCATGTATCGCACCGGCCAGCGCTTGAAGTACGCCAGGATCAGAGAGTGTGGAATCGTCACCTGCGTGCGACCGGCGACTGGATCCCGCGGATCTACGGTTTCGATTTGGAAGTCTTTCGCCATACAGTAGCCTGAGCGTACTCCCCACACCTACCGGATTGCAAGGCCGTAGTGCGGCTCTGCCTTTCACTCTTCTGACATCCACCTACTGACCTACGGCCGCTCGGCACGGACACGGTAGAACAGGCTTCTGTTCGTCGCGCCGGCGTCGATGACGTTCGTGCTGACGGACGTGGGCAGATCGCCGTTGGTGAATATCGGTTTCCAAGGGTCGACGCCGTGCAGACCGGAGCGGGCTTCGAGAATCCGGATCGCGCCTGTCCCTCCCCGAATGCCGATGCACATGCCGAGCTCCGTCAGGAAGATGTCGGTGATGGCGAGAAAGGAGTTTCCGTCCAGCGGGTCGGTGTCGGAGACGTATTCCTCCCAGTTGCTGCGCCCGTCGTGGTCGGGGTCGTCTCCGGCGCCGTGGCCGTTGGCGGTTTGGGTTGGGTCTAGGCCGCGCGCCAGCTCCCAGGCGTCCGGCAGCGAGTCGCCGTCGCCGTCCGTGCTGGCGGTGACGGCATAGAGGGCCACTTCCGACCATTCGCCCCATCCGGAGTTGTCGGCCGCCCGGGCGCGCAGCTTGACCGTTCCCGTGAAACCGCCTCCAAGGTCGGCCGCAGCCCTCCAAAGCAAGCGATGCGTGCAGCCGGTGGGTATGGCTTGAACGGCCATCGCCATGGAATACGCTTGGCCATTGATGAGAGAAACGTCGGCAGGCACCCAATTCGATGAAGCGGTGTCCCAGAATTGTAGCACCGGCAGGGAGTCGTTGCCCTCGGCATCCCAGACACGGACATCCACGCGCGCCAGAGCACCGCCCGCACCCGGCTCGGGCATTATGCGCGTGGTCGGTGGCGTCTCCGTGAAGGACTGAAGAACCGCGACTTGACCGGGTTCCCATATGCAGAGCGCATGCCCGTTTGTCGTGGCGCAAACGCCCGCCAGGCCATCACCGAGCCCAATGTCGATGTATCCGGTCAGGTCTGACCATTCGCGGGGCGAAGCAGGCGTCCACAGATGCTGACGTACAGGTTCCGTCTCTTCGTTCAGATCCCAGAAGTGGACGGCTCCGTCGGGATGGGTGAAGAACAAGAGAGCCGCGCTGTTATTCCGGAGGTCAGAAAACGCGACGCAAGGGGCGCCTGTCGCTGGTCTGGGGTGCCCAGTCTCCGCCCAGCTCAAGGTGATCGTCGCGTTTGACGCACCCACATTGTAGCTGCGCACGCATGTCGTCACGTCTTGTCGCCGCAGCTCTGTGACGGAAAGAGCGAGAAGGTTGGGACCGTATAGAGCCAGGTCCTCAGGCAGGCCTTTGGCCGGCGGAACAAGGCCGAAAGTCTCTCCGGGGGTCGTGGCTTCGAATTCAACAAGGGCGGGACGGAGCCTATTCTCACGGTTGTCGTGCCACCCCATCGACGGATGAGTCTGCACGCACCACTCCGATCCTCCAGTCGGTTCCCCGCTTGCCCAGCCGGTCTTGAATGCCGCAGCGTACGGCGTACCATCCTCCCACAGTTCGTCATCGTATGAACGATCCCTGTCGTGGTCGGCAAGGCCGATCCATGCTCCCGCACTGTACTCGGGAATACCAAAGACGAAGGCATGCCTCTCGCTTGTTGTCAGCGATGCCAGGAAGCCTCCAGGAAAAGTGAGTGCATAGTCGCGGGCCGACGACCAAGTCATGGTGCTTGGAGACTTGTAGAGCCACTTCTCAAACGCATCGCTGTAGAGGGCGCCAACGGGCACGTCCGACTTCACATCGATTCGGATCGCGCCGATATCAAGCACCTGCACTAGACGCGCGTCACCCGCTGTCCGCCCGGCCAGCGTTCCGCCAAGCCCCAGAAGAACGCCACTCGTATCAAGCCTGGCGGCTGTCCAGACGTTCGAGGGCCGTGTAAGCGAATACAGATTGAGATCACCGTCGTCTTTGGGATCAAGGGCTGCGACAAGTTCGTTGTCTCGGAGACCGATGACGTAGCCGGCCCTCACTGTTTGGGTCGTACCCGTGACGGTATGGATGGTCTCCTGTGTCCAAGTGTTTCCCGACTTGACGAAACGGGAAAGGACATTCGAGCCGCCGTCGGTGCGGAGGCCGGCGTAGACGGCTGGCGCATCGTTGGTGGTGAGTTGGCCGACCCGAAGTGAAGTCACACCAAACAGGCCTACCGGGACACTGCTGGTTTCCCAGCCCGTGGCCGATTGCTGGAGTATCCAGATGTGGTTGGTCACGTCCGGTGTGCCATCGGCCGACACGACGAGTTCGTCTTCGCCGCCGGGCAGGAGATCGCCGCTGGTCATGACGAGTTTGTCGGGCGCGAAAGACACGGAGATGGGCAAAACGTGGTCCGGGGCACGGCCTGTACTGCCTGGGTGGTCGTCAGCGTCGGTCGGCGATGTGCCAGCTTGCAGCTCCTGGAGGTTGGACCAGTCGTCGCCATCCGGGTCACCTGCTGCACTATTGTCACCGGAAGGATCGGTGTAGGACAGGCCGTTGAGATATTCCTGCAGGTCCATGAGACCGTCGCCGTCGTCGTCGAGGCCCATGTATGTTTGCCGGAGCAGGTTGCCGTTGCCGTCGTACTTGTAGCCGATGGCCATGCCCTTGGAATAGCGAACGCCGACGAGGCGGTCGATGCGGTCATATACGTTCTTCTGTCGGCGCTGGCCATTGTTGAGGAACGCGTAGTCGTTCGTGCCGGGGTGGGTTTGCCAGGAAGATGAACTGAGCGAGTTGGAGTACTCCTGGATGTTGGAGACGAAATCGAAGTCGCGGTCTTCGTTCGCGTCGTTCATGGTCGGGTTCAACCCGTGCGCGATTTCGTGGCCATCTGGAATCCCGTCGCCGTCGGTATCGGCTTCGGTGGGACTGGTGCCGTGGGTCACGTATTCGGCATAGTCGCCCGTTCCGTCGCCATCGGTGTCAGTTTCGGAGGCATGCGTGCCGATGCGGTACTCAAAGTAGTTGTTGAGACCGTCGCCATCTTCGTCGCCCGTAGCATCGGCGACGGTTGCGTCAGTCCCGTTGTCACGTTCCCATTTGTCCGGCAGCCCGTCGGCGTCCGTGTCTCCCGTGCGAGGGCTCGTGCCGTATCGGTACTCCTCCAGGTTTGTCAGGCCGTCTCGATCCGAATCGCCATGTGTGTCTCCGACCGAGTAACTGCAGAAGGAAGAGTTCGATGTCTGACTCGCCCATGTCGCTTCGATCCACGCGGCTGAACGCGCGACCTCGCTTCCTCTGAGCTCGTCAATTTCCCCCACCCAGAACTCCGTTGCTCCCGAGATCGGCCCAGCGCCTGCCGTATAGCCTATTGTGACATCCGAAGAACGACGTGGAACGGTACCTACAGTTGTTGCGCTTCCTTCAAAATGCCCGTCTGCGTAGAGAGCCACATATCCGTTGCTGTAGACGCCGGTCAGATGTATGTTCCGTGCAGCGTCCGGAAGGAATGTCGAAACCGAATCAACCCGGGTCTCGCTACTATCATGGCGAACGCTCCATCCGAATGTGCCCCTTTCGGCATCATAGCTGAGACCAAAGCCGTGCGATCCGCCGCCCTCTTCGAACAGAGTTGCCATACCGGACTGATTCTCGACGGTAACCCATGCGGAGATAGTCTTCTGGGTTGTCTCCCGCTCCCAGAAATCCTGATCAGGGGTCGGTACGACATATCCGTTCCCCGCCATACGAATGCCGTCGCCAATGGCCGCATCAATGCTCCTGTAGACGGTGTCTACGACGTCTGCATCGTGGTCCTCGTAGTCGCGCGACCAATCGAGCAGCCTGCCGCTGGTCTCTCCCATGTGATAGACGGCACGGAAGCCATTGGTCCAAACGCAGCCGTTGGTCGTACACGGCAGTTGGTTGGTTTCACCGACCTCTCCCCATGATGCATAGACCGTCGTCTGCGATGTCAGTTCCGGCAGGCGAAGCCAAATGTAGGACTCACCATTGGTATTCCATCTCTCGATCTCATAGCAAAGCCCCTCGGTGTGACCACTATCGTTCCAGAAGCGTAGGTCATAGCCGTTCCTGTCAATGAAGCGCGAGTAGTCAAAAGCGGCAATATCGGCGCTCAATACGATCAGCATCGGGAACTCGCGCAAAACAACTCCGGGAGCACAACCGGGGAAAGAAACATCGAGGGAACCGCTGTCAGGTCCCATGGGGTCGAACCCGTAGCGGACCTCCCAACCGTCGGGGAGCAAATCGTCGTCGGAGTCGCTGTCGGTCGGGTCTGTGCCGATATCCTCTTCACCGTCAACGTAACCGTCAGCGTTGGCATCCACACCTTCTGGATACACATTCGTCGAAACCGTCGAACCATTTCCATCGACGAGCCCATCCGCGTCGCTGTCAACACTGTTCGGGTTGGTCTTTTCGTTCCACTCTTGCAGGTTCAGCAGGCTATCGCCATCGGGATTGCCGGCAATATCCACGGCGTTAGACGGATCAAGACCGTAGAACACCTCGTACCATGTGGCCATCGTGTCTCTGTCGGAGTCCTCTACATCCACAAGAGTGATGTTGATGTTGGTGACGCTGTTGCTGAGAAGGATCGGACTGCCTGCGTACTCGCCGGCTGCTTCCCACCAGTCGTTGCTGGCGTTTCCATTCAGATCGCGATAGGCGCGAATCCAGTAGTTAGCATTTGTGTCAAGACCTGTGATCGTGTAGAGGCCAGGGTCGGCGTTTGTGGTTACGGAACCCGGTTGCCATGATACAGTGTTTGTGCTGGCGACGACGCGGATGATCCCAGGTTGGAGACCTGCGTAGCTGATGGTACCGGAGATGGATATGGAGCCCGGCTCGTTCTGCGTGTCTGAGGTGTAGATTTGCGCAATTTCGTTGGATGAAAGCAATCGATTGTAGATCCGCAACTCATCCAAAAGCCCCCCAAATGCCTGCTTGGCATCAAATGTGCCGCCGAGGGAGTCCTGTTCCTGGCCAACAACTAAGGCACCACCATCCAGTAGAGGACCTTCTAAAGTCACTCCATCCCCAACAAGTTCACCATCGCGGTAAAAATCAAAAGCACCTGACGAGCTCTCCCAAGCTACTGCCATATGATGCCAGTCTGTATCAAGCGTGGCAACCAAGGAGCGGCCGTTGATAGGCCGGAGCACCGTAAGGTTTTGGGCTATATTGTGAACACCAAACTCATTTTCGTGATCACCTACGCCCAATGAGTACGAGAATACGGTTGGCTCTTCGGATTCCAGGATACGGTTGTTTTTCATCCAGAACGTGACAGTAACATCGTTTAAGGGAAAGCCGTTGAATGGATTCCGAATCAGGTAGTCGGAAATCGTTCCGTTAAACTGGAGGGCCTGGTCGCGTATGCCCTCAGATACAACGGTTGTTCCGTGAACCGTGAGATGATGTCCGTTCCCACTTGCATCTTGCCCATCCCCGTCAAACGGGTAGTGCACGACCAACCCATCCGCCGATACGCCACCGGCTAATTCCTCAATCTCCGCGATCGTTAACGCTCGGCTATAAACGCGCACATCATCTATGGCACCGATCAGTCTTGTGGAAACACCATCGCCTGTCCACCAGTGAATTCCAATACCAGCACCAGAGGAACTATTCACAGCATCTCCTGTTGCTGCCCCCTGGAATTCACCATCCAAATAGACCCTCATCTGTGTACCATTCTGAACCAAAGTATAGTGCGTCCACTTGTTCAAGTATTCGGCAGCCTCAGAAATGACGACATTGACGTTGCCGTTACCCAACCTAATTTCATTCGCCTGGGCAAGCACGCCCACTCCCCCATAGTATGCAATAAATTCGCCGTGAACGTATGTAAACCCATCGATGCGGGCCCAGAATGAGAGAGCAAAGTCGCCACCCGCAGCAAGATCGATGTGAGGAAGAATCACATGCTGTCCACCTGTACCTGTAGATCCTTGGCCTACAAGATACACAGCGTCGCCTGTATCTACCCGATTCGTAAAAGAGGGACTGTTAACCAATGTGCCATGCCTGCCATTCCCACTTGCATCCTGTGCATCACCATCAAGTGGATAGTGTGCGACAAGTCCTGTGCTGAGATCGGCATAGGCTGACATTGCGGGGATGAGAATGGCCAAGACAAGCAGGAGCGCGAGGGAGTTGCTTGTGCGGATTTTCTGGTTGCGTAGCTTGCGGATGCCGAGGAGGATCAGGATCGGGAGAATCGGGGCGAAGCCTCCACCACCGCTGCTGCCGCCGGATGAGCCGCCCGAGGATGATCCTCCGCCACTCGATCCACCGGCTGAGGAGCTGCCACCACTTGAGCCGCCGGAGGATGATCCTCCACCGCTTGACCCACCCGAGGATGAGCCGCCTCCACTGCTGCCGCCGGAACGACCGCCCGAGGAACCGCCCGTGCCGCTGCTGCCACCTGATGAGCCGCCAGATGAGCCGCCGGAAGATCCCCCGCCACCGCCGCTGGAGCTGCTAGACGAGCTGCTGCCGCCTCCGAAGATGCCGCCGAAGAAATTGCCGATGGCACGAGCAGTACTGGTGACTGCGTTGGAGACGGTATTTGCTATGGATGTAGTGACCGATACGACTGTCTCTGTGGCACGCTGAACGGCAGGAGCAACACGGCTGGTGATTGTGCGAGAGACGGTGTTCGCAGCAGAACGGACCATCTGCACTGAGTTCACAGCGGTAGCGTGTGCGGCAGCGCCAACAGTCTTTGCTGCTCGAGTGGCGGGACTCTTTATGCTGGCTATCGTGGCTTTCGCGCCTATATCGAACGACTTCTGCGTTGCCGCTCGGTTGACCATTTCGCCGGTGGTCTTGGCTCCCTGACTCCCGCCGACCGTGTTCCATCCCTGAGTGTGCTTACCCGTTAGCTTGCCAAAAGGATTTCCCGTGACGTGTTTGACTCCTTGGCCAACGGCAGCACCCGCCGCTCCCCATGCGGCCGCCTCGGCTACTCCTTCATGTAGACTATTGCCTTGCAGACCATTCCGTAAGACTTGGCCGCCGGCGTCAATCGCCCCGGAACCGGCAATCACAGCGATCGCGCCTACACCTGTTCCCGCAAGCGCACCCTTGGCAGTGCTCGTGCCGACGCTAACCCAATCAACAGCACCAAAATCCCCACCATTGGCGATCAGTTGCATCCCGAGGTCGATTCCCCCGCCCAGCAGCGCCCCGATCAAGACTGTGGGCAGTTCGCCTTCCGGGTCGATTTCACTATAGGGATTACCGTAACCGTACGCGTAGGCAATGGGCTGCCAGCCCGGTCCTATGTTCTTTACCGGATCCGTTGACAGGAAGACGCCTGCCTCGGCGGAGTAGTACCGAGCGCGCATGAAATACAGGTTCGGCAACTCCTCCATTACGCCGTAGGCACCCACGTAGCGGTACGGGTTCGAATCGCTGCTGCTGTTGGGCAGGCTGCGGCCGTATGGCGTGTACGCGTATTGGCTGACGATGTTGGTCGAGGAATCCGAGGTGGCGATGATGTTGGCCTGGGCGTCGGCGTGGTAGCAGGTAAGTCCGTTGGTCGTATCGACCTTGTAGGCGAGACCTCCGGGAGAATGGACATACCAGTTCTCGATTGCGCCGGCGCCATCCGTATCGCAGAGGATGACTTCCATGCCGAGGGCGAGGTCGAGAACGTAGCGGGATTCCACGGCGTCGAGAACGCGCGAGATGCGGCGCCCGCCGGCATCGTACCGGTTCTGGATAGACTTCGATGTGAGCCCGGCTTCCCAGTCGACGGTCATGACGCGGTTGTCTTCGTCGTAGGTGAAGGCGAAGCTTTGGCCGACGCCGGTCGCGTTGGTCATGTTCCCGCTCGGGTCATAGGCATACGTCCAGACATTCGACGGGTTCAAAGCATCGACGCGGTCGATGAGACGACCGGCGGGCGTATACCGGGCGGTCTCGTCAATGCGGCTGGGCAAGGGCCAGTCGAGCGTGCCCTGTTCGGTCATGTCCGTCTTGTTGCCGTTCTTGTCATAGGCATAGGACAGGGCGATCTCAGTGAAGTTCGCGATATGGCTTGTCCCGACGCCGGCGAGCTCCTGCACTTCCGGAAGCGAAAGCGGGCGATTGTAGACGCGGACTTCATCGAGTTCTCCCTTGAAGAAAGATGTGCCGTTGACGTGAGAGCCGATCCTGAACTCAGCAGAATTGGCAATAGGCATTGAGGCTGGGCCTGTTGCAGCTAGTTGTCCATCGACGTAAATCCGAAGATTGGCGCCGTCGCAGATGGCCGCGAAATTGTGCCACTCGCCGTCAGCATAACTCGATGTCGTGGGCCCTGACGTCATTCCCGGCGGATGGTGGGCTTGCAGGCGGCTACTCGCCGTAACGAGGTAGAAGCCCTTTTGTTCGCCGCTCAAGTGCTTACCTAACACCGTGCGCTCAGTGCCCGCGTCCGAATACCTAATGACGCCAGCTACCGAGTAGCCGCTGGTTGAGAAATCCCAGCCTGTGCTGCTCGGTATCACAATCGTGTCATCCACACCATCGAAGCCAACGGCTTTGCCAGTCGATCCGTCGCTCACGGTGAAGACGCCTCCTTGCGTGAGCCCATCGTGGCCGAGGCCGGAGTAGTCCGTGATCGTTCCGCTAGCGCCGTTGTCGAAGCTCCACCAGGCCAGGAGTCCGTCAGAGAGACTCGATGTTCGCCTCTCTTGTGCGATGTGTTTCAGACTCGTAATCCTGCCGGCATCGTCAAAAGCATTGGTCTGGGTGATGCCGTTGGGATAGGTCTTGGAGAGTAGCCGGTTGGCTTCGTCATACGTGAAGGACATGGAGCGCGAAGCCCAGTCCACCTGGTTGGTCAAGCGGCTGAGGGAATCATACGAATAGGCCAGGGTCTTGCCGTCGGGATAGGTCAACGTCTCGCGACGGCCCATGAGATCATAGGCGAAGTTGACACGTTTGTTGAAGGTGTCACGGCACTGGGTGATGCGATCCATCTCGTCGAACTGGAGCCGGGTGGTAGTGGTCTGGCCACCGTCGATACGCTGGGCGATCTCGGGGTTGTCGTTGTCATCATAGACAAACGTGTTGCGCCGACCGGTACTGAACTCCACAAGCTCCGGTCTTCCCCCGTCGTCGTAGTAGATGGTGCGGACGGTGCCGTTGGGGTCGATCTGCTCTTCGGGACGCAGAAGTTCATCATAGGCGTAGTGCCACTCGAAGCCATCCTGGTTTCGTTCGAGCAGGCGCTCGTTGCGCGAGCCGTACACCATAATGTAGTGGCCACCGAGAGCATCGGTGATGTTGGTAATGTTGGCCACACCGTCATAGGCGTAGTGCCACTCGTAGGCTTCGGCGTCGGTCCATTTCGTGAGGCGTCCGCGGCCGTCATAGTCGTGTTGAGATGGGTAGCCATTGGGGGAGATGACCGTCTTGATGCGGCCCACTTCGTCATAGGTTTGCGATGTGGTGTTGCCCAGCGGATCGGACTTGGCGATGACACGGTTCAGACGGTCGAAGCTCGTCTCCCAGCGCTGGCCCAGCTTGTCGATGGTGGCGATCTGGTTGTTGTTCGCGTCGTACTCGTACTGAACGAACTGGCCGAGCGGGTCGGTGACCTTGATGAGGCGGTTCGCGTCGTCGAACGTGTTGACCGTCTCGTTGTTGTAGGGGTCAAGAGCCTTCTCGACCTCGCCCCTGGTGGTGTAGGTAGTCTTCCAGGCGGCACCGGCACGATCGACGGTCTGCGTTCGCTGGTTGGCCTTGTCGTAGCTGTACAGCGTCTCCTGGCCTTTGGCGTCGGCCGTGCTGGTGAGATTGCCATTGGGGTCGAATGCGCTGACGTACTCACGCCACAGGGGATCTACGGTCTTGACGACGTTGCCGTTGATATCGTGGGAGAAGCGCGTGACCTCGCTGAGCGGGTTGGTGACGGCGGTAGCCCAGCCCCATTCGTTCCGGGCATACGACCAGGTGTTTGCGGCCGGATCGGTCTTGGTTTTCAGGAACCCCTCGGGCGTGTAGGTGAAGGCACTGGTGTTACCGTTGGCATCGGTCGAAGTCTCGACGAGGCCGTTGGACGTGTAGGTATGGGTTACGAGCGTGCCGATGGCATCTTCGTGGCGGGTGAGATTACCGGCCGAGTCGTACTCCCACGTGTTGACCCATCCGAGTGGGTTGACTTCTTCCGTGGGCTTGTTGAAATAGACTTCTGTGCCGGCGGCGTTCGTGGTGACGGCATCGTACCGCCAGGTTGTCACCTGTCCGAGCGCGTTGGTCTCGGCAATCTTGTTCGCGCGCCCGTCATAAGCGTAGGTGCTCTGCCAGCCGAGGGGTTCCGTGATGCTGATGACGTTGCCCCGCGAGTCGTAGGCATACTCGGTCTTGTTCCCGAGCGGGTCTTCCTGCGCGAGCAGGTGGTGTTTGCGGTCATAGGTCTCGATCCACTTCTTGTCCGCGGGATCGGTCATGGTGAGCTGGCGAATCGTTGGCTTGCCGTATTCGAACTTGCGCTCCCGGCCAAGGGCATCGGTTTCCTTCGTCTTGCGGCCATAGTCGTCATAGGTGACGGTGACCATGGCGTTGGATCGAGGATCGGTGATGCGGTCGAGGAGACCTCCGCCGTTGTAGCGGAACTCCCAGCGGGTGTTGACTGGCGTGTATTCCGGGGGACCGGAGAAGGACTTCGCGACGAGCCGGTTCTCGCCGTCGTAATCGAAACTGACTGACCAGGCACCGAAGGTGACGTTGGTCAGACGGTTGCCGGTGTTGTAATGGAAACTGTAAGAGCCGCCGGCGGTGTCGACGACGTTTGTGACCTGGCGGCGCACATTGCTCCATTGGACAAGCAGCTTGTTCCCGTTGAAGTCCTCGATCTCGTATAGCCTGCCCTGCTCACGTTCGACAGCAGCCTGGGGATCGCGGAAGCGGTAGATCAGGCGGTCAGGTGATGTCCACTGGATGTCCTTGTTGACGAGTTCGACCAACTCGCCACGATACTCCTTGTGGCGGGGGTTCCACGTTCCATTCGTGTTGACCCATGTTTCGACCGATCCATCCCAGAGCATCAGGCGCATTTCGGAGGAAGGCGGCGTAAGCGGGTAGATGCGACTCTCGAAGCTGTGCTGCCATCCTTCGGCCAAGACAGGTGCTTCGAAGGGGTCGAAGTCTCCGAGTTTTCCGCCTCCCGACTTGTTTGCGCTGCTGTAACCAATCTGGAGCGCGAAGGCGATACCGGGTGTTGGCCGGCTCAAGACGGTCTGGTTCCATGTAAAGCCACCGGAAACGGGGATGATGGAATTGGCCCCCCTGTTCTTCTGGGAATCGAATGCGGACTGCTCGCCTGCCTCGTCGACTTCCTCGAACGTGATTTCGCCGGCACCCTCTTGCGCTCCGGGATCTGTGTCTGCCGGGGGCGGACTTGCGAAATTGCGGTAGTTGTTGGTGGAATTGGTTGAGTAGGCGAGCTTGTAGTAGCCCACAAGCGTGGGCAACGAGGCAGCCGGGAGGTCGGCGAACATGTAGTCGCGGATGTCACCTGGCGTCCGTGCTTCCTGAAAGATGGCGACCTCCTGGATGTCGCCCCAGAAGTGCTTGTCGCCATTCCACCCGCCGATGGACACGCCGTCAGTGTTTGCCACGCCGTCGCCGACAGTGAGACCGTCACGGAAAACCTCGCGCCCATCGACGTAGCCTTCGATGAGTGCCCCGTCACGCCGAACCGCGATGTGGTACCAGCGGTCCAAGAACGGACGCTCGATCAGCGTCTCCTTGAACGAACCGGCGGAACTGCGCGAGAGGTATTCCAGATTGCCGTTGTTCACGTTGTAGCGGATGAGGTAGGCGTAGTTGCTGTTCTCGTCCCCCGTCTTGCGGTCCACAAGAACCGTCATGTTCTCGGAGAGGGTTTCGCCGCTGGGAATACTCATGCGCATCCAGCAGGAGACTGTGATGGCGTCGTTTGCGGACTGCCAGCTCAAGGCTCCGCCGGAGTCGGTGATTTCGATCGAAGCGGAACCAGGGAAAGACGCCGCGTAGAGAGATGAGGCTATGAAGAGAACGGCGAACGCGGAAACGGCGCGAGAAACTCGGTATAGGCGCATGTGTAATCCCCTCTTTGCTGAGTTTTGGTAAGTTAGGAGAAAAGGGTCGAATCGGCAAGCCCACAATCATTGCTGACGCATATACTTGTTTTGGTCTCATCGAGGGCCGATCTCGCGCCCA
>CAZKRK010000156.1:0-16174 GCA_964555035.1 uncultured Victivallales bacterium
GGAATCAAGATCGGGACGAAAAATCAAAAGTGGATGCACCCGTAGGACGGTGCTCCTGCGCCGTCCCTGAGACGGAGCGGAGGCAGAACAAGAGAGAATCCACGAGCGAAGCTCAGCAGCTCTCGCTTGGTTGCCGCCTCGACTGTCTCGGGACGGCGCAGGAGCACCGTCCTACGGAGCTCGCACGTCCGTCGACCCTTGCGGATACGCTCCAAGTGGCGCGATCGAGCTACTTGGACTCATCCCCCGCCACACCCAGCACCCACAACTCCCTCACGGCCGCGTAGGGTCCGCCGTCGAAAGACGAGAGGGCGCGCGGCCGCACGTGCCGGCGATGTCGTGTGAGTTGTGCGGCACGATCGTCGCCACGACCCCGAATCGTCCCTCACGCCTCGCAGCAGACGACCTGTCATCCCGAGCGAAGCGGAGCGGAGTCGAGGGATCTCAGGAGCCGCAGTCACGCCCGGCGTGGTTCTCGAGCCACGAGATTCCTCGACTCCGCTCCGCTTCGCTCGGGATGACAGGGCGGCCTACATACAGCCGGCGAACCTCTTGCGGATATCCGATCCGCGCACTACGGGACGAGCTTGACGTAGTAGAACCGCTTGGTACTCCCGGCGCTGTCCACCTGGTTGGTTGTGACGGCGTGCCACGGGCCGGTGCCGCCCGAGGTCGTGACGGTCGCGACCGGTGTGCCTGGTTTTGCGGCGTCCGGGGAGGGCAGGGCATACAACGTGTAGGTCTTGCCCCCGACGGCCTCCCATGTGACGACGACGTCCCCGCCGGGGTCCTTTCCTATCGCGGTAATCTGCAGGTACATCGTGTTGTCATGTGGGTCCGTCCCGCTCGCCGCTTCCGCTCCGTCGGGCACGCCGTCCCCGTCGGAGTCCGAGACATTCGGATCCGTGGCGGCGCGTCCTCCAAACGCCGCGCCCGAGATCTCGCTCTCGTCCGGCAGCCCGTCGTTGTCGTTGTCGGCATCCGCCTCGTTCGGCAAGCCGTCGCCGTCCGTGTCGAGGTCCGGTTTCAAGTCGAAGGTGTTCAGAAAACCGGCCCGCACGACCGTCGTGCCTTCGGTCGATACGCCGACGCCGCCCGGTTGTGCCACTGTCTGCACCAGGGAGAGCGTGCCGCCCGAAGCGCGCCCGCCGCCGGCGGCCACGACGCTGGAGGTCTTTCGCGGGGCGGCGACGGCCATGGTGAGCGGCAGAACCAGCAGGGACATGAGCCCGGCGACCGTCTGAATTGCGTTGGTGATGTTCATTGTCTGCTCCTTTACTCGTAGAGTTCCGGGTGGATGTAGGTGCCGCGCTCGGCGGCCGGCTTGTCTTCTTCAACGGGGTACATTCCGTCCGCGGTCTGCCGTTCACAATTGCGTCGCACCTACGCACCACCCCGCCCTCACACTCCCCAGTAAACGTGAGGAATTCTCACATGCAAACCGCAATGTGTCTAGCCCCAAGATTTGGGAAACGAACAAGAGGGCGCAACGGCTACAGGGTTGACATCCTACGCGCCCGATGGTTCTATCGCTTGCGTTCATCCACAACCCAAGGGAGGAGCTCCATGAGGATCCGTATCGCACTGTTGACCGCCACCGTCGCCATCGCCGCCGTCGTTGTCGGCTGCAAACCCTCCGCGGAACCAACGGAATCCGCCACGACAGACGCAGCGCCGCCTGCCCCGTCGGCCGCGCCCGCGCTGCTCGACCCGCCGAAGCTCTTCGTGCCCCCGATGGGCGAGGAGATCAACGTGCCCGACGGGCTGGCACTGGACAAAGACAACAATGTCTACATGTCGGTTCCGAACTACGTCGACCCCACCAACCACCCCGGCAAGATCATGAAGATCACTGTCTCTGATACGGGAGAGAAGACCATGGAGGTCTTTTCGATGCTGCCGCCGCATCCCGAGTCCGGCATGGTGCATCCGATGGGGCTCGAGTTCGGGCCGGACGGCAACCTGTACATTGCCGACAACCAGTACTTCATCAACACAGACTACAAGTCGCGTCTGCTGAAGCTCGTCGTCAAGGACGGCAAAGCGGCCGAATGCGTAGTGGCCGTCGACGGGTTCAAGCTGGCCAACGCCGTGCGTTGGAAGGGCAACGACGTCTACGTCAGCGACACGTTCCTCGACGTGCCCGACAAGAAGCACCAGAGCGCCATCTTCCGCATCGGCATGGACGAGATGAACGCCGGCACAGTGCAGCTCGACCTCAAGGGCAAGGACGCCGTGCCCAACGCCGAAGGCTCGCACATGATCGCCCAGTTCACGGCCAAGGACTTTGGCGGTGAAGGCGAGACCGCGGGCGCGGACGGCGTGTGCTTCGACAGCAAGGGCAACCTTTACACCGGCAACTTCGGCGACGGCGTCATGTCGCGCGTGTCGTTCGATGCCGACGGCAAGGTTGTCAAGCAGGAGATCATTGCCGACGATCCCGAGATGCTCTGCTGCGACGGGATCACGTGCGACACGACGCGTGACATCGTCTACATCGCCAACTCCAAGCGCAATTCGATCCATGCCATGGACGCGAAGACCGGCAAGATTACGCTGCTGTGGGAGAACGACAACAACGATGGTTCCACCGGCCTGCTCGATCAGCCCTGCGAGCCCTGCCTGCGCGGCGATGAGTTGATTATCGTCAACTTCGACTACTGCGTTCCCGAGTGGGGTCTGAAGAACCAGGGGCCCGACCCGGTCAACACGGTGTCCGTGCTCAAGCTGCGGTAGCTTCGCTGCCTGTGGAGGAGTTGCTGGAGGACCGTGTCAGAGGAGAGCGATATTCCTACGCCTGCCGATCCCCCGCAAAGCCGTGGCCGTCCGGGTCTGTGGTGGTCGTGTCGGATCGGTCTGGGGTTGGCCGTTGTGGTGACGGCGATTGTCGTCTTCCTGCCGGCGCTTCTTTCGACGGATTCGGCCCGCCGCACGGTCGTGGCGGCTGTGGCGAAGAAGACGGGCGCATCCCTGGATGTCGACTCCTGGCGCTTTTCCTGGATACGCGGTCTTGAGGTCGGCGGCATCCGCTTCAGGCGCGGCGACTTGCGCGTTCGCGTGAGCGAAGTGTCCTCGGACGCAGGGCTCTGGGGACTGCTCGTCGGTTCCGGCTCCAGTAAGAGCGAGGTCAGGATTGTCAGCCCGTCGGTCGACTATGTGGCAGAGTCTCCTTCGCGCCCCGCGAAGACCGGGGTCGGCAGCAGGAAGAGCAAACCGCCACTTCCGCCGCACGCGTCATCGGGCGGCTTCGTGTCGTCACTATTGGCCGGTGTCAAAGCGCGTTGTGTCGTCAGCGGCGGCCGCATGCGGTTTGTGCGGTTCCCGGGTGGCCCGGTTCTGACAACCGATGAAGTGGGGGGGACGCTGGAACTGGCAACGCTGTTGAAGCCCGTGCCGGTCGAGTTCTCCGGCCGCCTGGTGGAAGGGCGCGGCGGTTGGCGGGTCGCGGGTATGCTCTTTCCCCCAACGCGTGTTGGAGGAAGTGCGGCGGACATGCGGGCCGAGCTGGATTGCCGCTGGGCCGGCGTGGCGCTGGGCTACGTGGACGATTGGCTGCCGACCAACGGCATCCCTGCGTTGGCTGGTGTCAGCAAAGGGGAGATCGGTTTTGCCCTGAGGGGGGCAGGGGACTTCGCCGCGACCGGGCATGTGTCCGTGGCGGGGCTGCGCTGTTCCGGGGGCGCCCTGGGGAACGACAAACTCCGCGTCGAGACGGTCGACATGGACGTTGGGGTGACCGCGCGCGACGGCGTAGTCAAGGTCAACCGGTTCACTCTGCAGTCTCCCGTCTTGCGGGGGCAGTTCAAGGGCGCCTTCGGGCGGAGCGACGCGGGGACTGCGTCGCGTTCGACTGTCGCGGCCCTGTCGCGCGACATGTCGGTGACACTGTGGCTCGACGCGGCCGCCCTGGCGACGCAGCTCCCGGAAACGCTCAGCATTCGCGACGGGCTCGAAGTCAACGACGGCCAGATCAGTCTGGCCGGCCGGGTATCGTCCACGGACGACTCTCTGAACTACGATGTCCGGTTCGAGGCGCGAGATATAGCAGCCGTCGAAAACGGCCGCGCCATCGAGCTGCGGGCGCCCATTCGTTTTGTCGCGAAAGGCGGGCTGGCCACAAACGGTCTCTTCCTGGAGCACTTCGATCTTGGTGCGTCCTTTGCGAATGCGAAAGGCAAAGGCACATGGGATGAGCTGTCCTTTGACCTCTCGGCGGATCTTGGGGCCGCATGTGCTGAATTGGGGGCCTTCTTCGAGCTCGGCCGAGAGGTCGGGGGGCGCCTTGCCGCCGGCGTGAGCTGGAACACGCCCTCACGGGGCCGCCGCGGCATAGACGTACACATTGCGCTGGAGCAGTTCGCTCTCTCGGGGAAGGAGGGTGGGACGATCTCGGTTGGGGATGCCTCTCTAGCGTTTGACGGCGATCTCAGGTTCAGCGGCGAGGGCAGCCTGATCGGCGGAGGCCGGAGCGTCTTTGCGCTCACGTCGGAAGTCGCGCGGGCTTCCCTTTCCGTCGGCAGCTTCGCCCTTGACGATAGTGGCGGACTCAAGCTCGCCAGCGACGTTGCCGTGAGTTCGGAAGGGGACATCGGCCGTACGGTTGAGGTGTTGAATCGACTGGGACTGGCGACGAATTTGCCCGTATCCGGCAAAGCCTACAGCCTGGCGGCAGCGGGCACTTACCTCGAGAAGTCTGCCCGCATTCGCCGGCTCGACGTGGCGGTCGACGGACTGCAGTTTCCTACGAACCTGTTGCCCGGAGTCGAGGAGGACGTCCGCTTCGGTTTCGCGGGCGCGCTCGCGGAGGAAGGCGTAGAGATCAAGGCGCTACGCCTGGAAACCAGGCCGCTGCTGCTCACGTGTTGGGGAGAGATCGGGGACGGTCCGAACGGGCGAGACGAGCTGCGTGCACGTGGCACCCTCACGTGCGACTACGAGCATCTGACTCGCATCGCGCGTGCCTGGAAGCCCGATTTTGCGTGGGAACTCGCCGGTCGGCAGAGCAGTCCGTTTTTCGTCCAGGTGCCGTTGGGGATGACCGACCCCCGTGTGCAGTGGCGCAATACACAGGCTGAACTGCCGCTGCGGATGTCGCGCGCTTCGGCCTACGGCATGGTTTTCGGTCCGGTATCGTCAACACTGCGCGTCGAGAGCGGGATCGTATCGACGCGCATCGAGACAACGCTGAATGACGGTCGCTTTGCCTGTCAGCCTCGCCTGGACATGCGCTGTGAACCGCCGCTCCTGACGATGGACGGTCCGCAACGGTTGCTCGGCAACGTCAGGCTTACCCAGGACATGGCGACTGCGCTTCTGGCCGACGTGCATCCGTTTTTCGGCGCCTGTGAGGTGATCGGTGAAGATGGACGAATTCACGTGGATGTCGAGAACCTGTCCATGCCGATCGGGGATGAGACAAAGCGTGGCACGATTTTCGAAGGCGCGTTGACCCTGACCAACGTCACCATGGATGTTGGCGGTCTGCTGGCGCAGGTGCTGGCGCTGGCCAAGATCGAGGTGGACAAGGCCGTGATTTCTCACGAGGAGATAGCGTTCGATTGCCGGGACGGTTGGGTCTCGGCGACGCCCCTGACGGTCGACGCCGACGTCACCGAGGTGACGCTTTCCGGCCGGGTCGGGTTGGACGGTGCGCTGGACTACACCGTAGATGTGCCGCTGACGCGCGAGATGTTCAAGTCGCGTGAGAAGCTCTGGAAGTACCTGGAGGGCGCCCGCGTCACGGTTGTCGTGGGGGGCACGGTCGACAAACCTGAGATTTCGCCCGAGACGTGGCGCGTCAACTATGACAGACTGTTGAAGAAAGCGATGGAGAACCTGTTGCGGGAGGAATCCTCCCGCCTTTTGGAAAAACTGTTCAAGTAGCAGGAGGTGCGGCGATGTTCAAACGAGGTCTGGTAGTGTTCTCGCTGCTGTTGCTGGCGGTCGCGTGGGCCAACGGCGACGGCGTCAAGGGCGATGGCGCCAAAGGCGGCGACGACAAGGCGAAGTGGCAACTGGAACAGAGCCTGAAAGAGGTGATTGTCCGCAACTTCATGGCGACCGAAGCAATGGATGTTGACGGCATTGGCAAGACGCTGCACTCCCGTTCCCCCGTACGCGAAGGGTCGTTGCAGGTCATGAAAGGGCTGTTGGCGCGACACAGACTCCGGGCGGAGCTGCTCGAATTCCGTATCGTTGGTGTCGATGGCGACTACGCTGTGGCGCGCGGCAAGCAGAAGATCACCTCGGTCGGGACCACCCAGTCTTCCGGCAGCGTGACTGATTGTGTATACGTGTTTCGCCGGGAGGCCGGCGACTGGAAGCTCTGGCAGCAATGTCCCCTGGAAACAAAGGCAGTCAATTGATGAAACTCGTAGTCGTAGGTGGTGTGGCGGCGGGGATGTCGGCCGCGGCGCGGGCGCGGCGGCTGGATGAGACGGCGGAGATCGTCGTCCTCGAGCGCGGTCAGCACGTCTCGTTCGCGAATTGCGGACTACCCTACCATATCGGCGGGGCAATCGCCGAACGGGACAGTCTCCTGCTTCAGACACCGGACAGCCTCAGAGCGATGCTCAATCTTGATGTCCGTGTCGGCCATGAAGCGGTCGGCATCGATCGCGCGAACAAGACCGTCAGAGTCAAAGACCTCGCGTCGGGCGAGGAATACGGGGAAGCGTACGACAAGCTGGTGCTGGCCCCGGGGGCGACGCCGTTGCGGCCGGACCTGCCCGGCATCGACCACGAAAAGGTCCACGTGCTGCGCAATGTGACCGACATGGACCGTATCAAGGCGGATGTTGACGGCGGGGCGCACGCGGCAGTCGTGATCGGGGGCGGATACGTTGGTGTCGAGATGGCCGAGAACCTGAAGGAGCGCGGCCTCGATGTGAACCTGGTGGAGATGATGGACCAGGTCATGCCGCCGCTTGACAAGGAAATGGCCGCGGAGGTCGCCGACCACATGCGGTGGCACGGTATGCACCTGTACCTCGGGCAGAAGGCGGTCGCCTTTCGCGACAAGGACGGCGGGGTGGCCGTGGAGCTTGTCGGCGGCGCGACACTGTGGGCGCATTTCGTAGTGCTCTCCGCCGGCGTCCGGCCGGAGAGTGCATTGGCCGAATCGGCCGGCCTCGAACTGGGCGAACGCGGCGGCATCAAGGTCGACGAACACATGCGTACGTCCGATCCCGACATCTATGCCGCTGGCGATGCCGTGGAAGTCGCACATACCGTCACGGGGGAACAGGTCCTGGTGCCACTGGCCGGCCCCGCCAACCGGCAGGGACGCACCGCGGCCGACAACATCTGCGGCCGCGAGTCCGTCTACTCGTCCACACAGGGCACATCGGTTGTCAAGGTGTTCGACATGGCTGCCGGCGGCACCGGCGCCAACGAGAAGCTCCTGAAACAGAAAGGCGTGCCCTACCTGAAGCTGTACACACATCCTTCCGGACACGCCGGCTACTATCCCGGCACGGCCCCGATGCATTTGAAGGTGCTCTTCTCGCCGGGAGACGGCAAGCTGCTTGGCGCCCAGGTCGTCGGTTACGACGGGGTCGACAAGCGCATCGACGTGCTGGCCACGGCCATCCGCGCCGGGTTGACGGTGCACGACCTGCAGGACCTGGAACTGTCGTATGCGCCCCCATTCGGCTCGGCCAAGGACGCCGTCAACATGGCCGGTTTCGTCGGCGCCAATATGCTGAGAGGGGATGTCGAGTGCTGGTACCCGGAGCAGTACCCCGAGGAGACCGCCCGGGGCGTCATCCTGGATGTTCGCAGTCCGCACGAGTACGACGTGTGGCACATCCCGGGCGCGCTGAATGTGCCGCTTTCGAAACTGCGTGCCCGTCTTGAGGACTTGCCGAAGAACAAGCCGATCTACGCCTACTGCCGAGTCGGTTTCCGCAGTTACCTTGCCTACCGACTGCTCACGCAGAACGGTTTTTCCAAGGTCAGGACCCTCGCCGGGGGTACGATGACGTTCTGCTCGCATCACAGTACGGGCGTCTGCAGCGGCACGCCACAGCCGCCCGTTATCTCGTATGCCGAAGAAGCCGAGACCGTGCCAAGCGAAGCCGCGGCCGGACGAACGGTTGAGCTCGACCTGCGCGGGCTGCAGTGCCCCGGACCGATCAAGCGCCTGGCTGAGACAATTCAGACTGTCGACACCGGGGACCTGATTCGTGCGGTAGCGACGGATAACGGGTTCGCCGGCGACGTGCCGGCGTGGTGCCGCCGCGGGGGACATGCCGTCGTCGGTATCGAGCGAGAGGGTCCGGCCACCGTCGTGACGATCCGCAAGGGAACTCCGGCGACTTCTTCCGCATCGGCGGCCGCAGCCGCCGCCGGCAAGAAGACGATGGTCGTGTTTTCGGGGGACCTGGACAAAGTCCTGGCTGCCTTCATCATTGCCAACGGGGCCGCGGCCATGGGCGACGAGATGACTATGTTCTTCACGTTCTGGGGTTTGAACGCGCTGCGCAAGTCCGGGCCGCAGGCCCACGGCAAGGGCTTCATCGACCGCATGTTCGGGATGATGATGCCGAAGGGCGCCCGTGCGCTCACGCTATCCAAGATGCACATGCTGGGGGCGGGCACGACCATGATGAAGCACGTCATGCGCAGCAAGAATGTCGAGAGCCTGCCGTCGCTGATCGCGTCCGCGCGCGAGCTGGGCGTGAAACTGGTGGCCTGCACGATGTCGATGGACGTGATGGGACTCAAAAAGGAAGAACTGCTCGACGATATCGAGTACGGCGGCGTCGCCGCGTTTCTGGGGGAATCGGACGAGGCGGGGATGACGCTGTTTATCTGACCGGCCGGAAGCGCCGGGGATTCTCAATTCTCAATGGGATGTGGGATGTGGGATGTGGGGGACTGTGCCCTGTCACCCCGAGGACACCGCGAGCCTGCCCCTCACCCGCCCCCGCTGCGCTGCGGCGACGGGGCTGTGTCGAAAGGCCATGGGCCGCTTGCGAGTGTCGGCGCGTAGCGTGCTCCAACCGGTCCACGCCACTCCGCGCCGATCCGCGTTGCGTCTCGGGCTGCGTGGCTCACTACGAGCAGGGCGCGTGCGTTGGGTTTGTAGTCAGGCTCGCAGTGAGCGGAGCGAACGGAGTGCCGTGGACCGGTCGAAGCGCAACGGAGCTTCTGACCTTTCGATACAGCCCTGTCGGCGAGCGGAGCGGGCCGGGTGAGGGGCGGGACGCCCAGACACCCTGACTCACTCCGCTTCCCCCCGGATTGTCACCGACCGGATGCGCATGGGAGCTTCGGCGGAGTAATGAAAATCCACTGCCAGACGGAGGTTGGTGTCCATGACGTAGGTCATAGTCGCCGGCTTGCCGGCTACGACTTCAGCCGGGGCCGTGCGCGGCGATGGATAGCGCGGTTTGAGCGTGCCGAGGCGAGTGTCCTCCGCAGCCTCCGTCGAGTAGGCCATCTCTATCGCATAGACCCCGGCGGGGACGGGCAGCTTGGGGCCATAAAAGATGGCATCGGCCGGTTCCCGCAGCGGCATCAGCACTACCTCGCCGGCCTCGAGATCCGTATGTCCGGCGTGGAAGAAGACCGGCGCCGGCAGGACGAGCTCGTCTATGGGCCGCGTCGGGTTCCATCTGTCGGTTGCCAGCACGACCAGATCGATATCCGCGTGTCCCATCGAGGGAGACAGCTCAAGCCGGATTTCGCGGTAGCTGTCGGAACGGGGAATTGCCACGGACTCCCAACGCCACTGTGTGTCTGTGTCAGGCGACGTGAGCGAAACTATGGTGCGCGTGGGAGTCGGCTGTCCTTCCGCATGCACCAGGGCAACGCACTCCCCTTTCCCTCTCAACCTGACGAAGTAACACAGACCGGGAATGTCGGGTACGGGGAACGACCTCGTCTTGGCAAAGCTGCCGGAGTCGGGGAGGCGCGCGTACCGCCCGCCGCTGGCATCCGCGGCTTCGTGCACAACCGCGTTCGTTGACTGGCACCGCTCGCCCTGCCAGAGACGTGAGGGGAAACGGTAGTCCCATTCAGGCAGCGAGTCGCAGGCGCCCTCGGGCGCGTCCACGATCTTGAATGCCCATACCGGTCCATCCTGCGTCATGAGCTCAATGCGCGGGTGCGCCAGCAGTGCGTGGAGCGTGTGCGACACAGCGAATGGACTGACCTTCTCCGGGAACGCGTTCTCGTGCAACGCAAGGTAACGGATGTCGCGCTCGAGGAGCTCGTCGAGACGTTCGTCGGGATAGCTGCCGGCATTGAAACGCTCGAAAGGAAGGTAGACCTTTTCCACGTATGGTTTGCGGAGGCTGGGCCGGTAGCCGTTCACCATGCGGATGCGGTAGAGCGACGCATAGTAGAGATTGAGGGAGGACCAGTGCGAGTTGCCCGGCCAGAGCGGAAGGGCCAGCAGGCGTGGGTCCTCGCCCGCGGCGCGCGCATCTTCCGCCACGGCGCGATACGCGCCCTGGTCTGCGTCGAGAGTGCAGATGGCGGGACTGATGCGGGCGCGATAGTCGACAAGAAGAACCGCGGCAATTGCCGCGCACGCGACCTTGACCCACCGTGGCCGGCGAATCGCGGCGAGAGCCACCGGCAGATACATGGCGACGGCGGCGGCGACAAGCGTCGGCAGCAGGATGAACACCTTTGCCGGTTGACGAATCATGGCGTAGGGGGGAATCAGCTTACGGAGCAGCATGTAGATGCGCATCCCGCCCGGCTGTATGCGCGGACAGCAGGAGAGTACCATCACGCCGGCGATGGCCAGCAGCACCAGGGCGCCCGCGGCCAACCGGAAGGGGTTGCGCTTCTTCGGACGGAGCATCCGCAGGACGAACCCCGCGCCCCCGGCGAGGAGGGCCAGCGTCAGCCCCACCCCGACGTAGACCTCGCGTCCGGCGCCTTCGGTGGAGAACGACCACAAGTGAAAGGGAGGCGGCGTGAAGATGAGAACTTCCGTGGGCGGACGCCCACCGGACTGGCTCACGTCGGCGTTGCTCAGCCCTTCTCTGGTCGCGTGGGCCGCGAGGGCCACGAGGACCACGAACAACGCCAACGGTGCCGCGGCAATGAGCAACTTGCGGAGCTCCTGTTGCGTTGGGAGCAGCGTTTCACGGTCGTGGAGATAGGCCACCACGCACCAGAACGGGGCAACCAGTCCGGCAAAAAAGATGGTGTGCGTGTCGATCCAGCGCGACAGGAGGATGGCTACGCCCGCCAGGACCGTGCCCCAGGGCGAGTAGCCGCGGACCATCAGGTCCAGGCCGAGAAACACAATCGGCACCCACATCATGCCCAGGCCCGTGGGACTGCCGCCCAGCAGGTTGAACCAGCGGTAGGGCAGAATGACCGCCAGAAAGGCAGCCAGCAGCGCGCACCACTGCTCCTTTGTATAGCGCCGCGCGAGGAGATACGTGAAGACAAGCGTGACCCAGAGCGACACGATGGCCGTCAGGTTCCATCCGAACGGCTGGCTGACGAGTGCGTCGCCAAGTGCAAAGACGAGCGAGAAAGGCAGGTAGTAGCGCGACTCCTCCCGACGCTCCTCGTCGTCGCCGAAGTTCAGCTCGTACAGGTCGTAGCCCATGGGCGTCGGACCGAAAAGGGCATCCTTGGAGAGCCAGAAGTGGTAGAGGAATTGCAGGTGGTCGCCGGGCGTCATCAGCCGCACGCGCTGCCTGCCCGTGTTGTGGGACGAAGCGGGTATCCCGTCGTGAATGTGGCACGCCAACGGCCACGAAAACACGCCCCAGACGACAACCGTCAGGAGAAACGTCCAAAGATAGAATCTCTTTCCTCTGAACACTGGATCCACCGCGCTCCAACCGTAAGACTCAACGCGATCCTGTCATTGCGTGACCGCCCAGGACCCGCCCCCCCTCACCCGGTCCTCCTGCGTCGGACCGGGTGAGGGGCGGGTCCTGGGCGGTCGCGGAATGACAGAAGGTGAACTGCATCTTCCTCTCTTGAATTCTCCCCGGGGCAAACACCGGCCACCCGACACGCGACACCCGACACCCCATACTATGGGTTGTGTCCGGGTGACGCAATTAGTAATGTAGCCGGCACTATGGCAACGATTCCGTTTGAGGAACGCAAAACGCCTTTGCGCGGCATACTGGACCTGGCGCACGGCTGCTACCCCTCGTTTCTGTTTGGGGGGCGCGTGGGTCGCCTGTTGCCGATGTTCCACTTTCACGAAGTCTCCGCCGAGTATCTTGAACCGCATCTGCGGCATCTGGCGGAGAACGGCTACCGGACCATCACGTCGGATGCCGTTGCGCGCTTTGTGCGCGACGGCGTGGATCCCGGGCCGAAGTCGGTCGTTCTCGGTTTCGACGATGCCTGGGCCAGCGTGTGGACCGTTGCGGCCCCGTTGCTCGAGAAATACTCGCTGAAGGCCATCACCTACGTCATCCCCGGACTGGTCGAGAAGGCAACGAAGACGCGCCCGACGGTTGCCGACGGCCTGCCGAACGCTCATGAAGCTGACCGCTCCGTAACACCCTACGCCACGTGGGCCGAGCTGAAGGCGTTGCACGACGGCGGCGTTGTCGACGTCCAGGCCCACACCTTCAGCCACGCCATGATTTTTTGCTCCGACACACCCGCGGGGTTCCTGTCCCCAACCTATGCGCCGCATCCACTGCTGAAGCCGGTAATCGACTTCGGAGAACGGCCGACGACGCTGGAACCGTCGCGGCTTGGCGCTCCCCTGTACCCCGTGCGTTCGCGCATGTCCGACGCGGTGCGTTACGAGGATTCGCCCGATGCCCGCCGCGCCTGTTGCGACCAGGTGGCCGCCAAGGGCGGGGCGGCTTTCTTCGAGCGGCCCGGCTGGGAAACGGAGCTGCGCGAGCTCGCCGGACGCTACCCCGGTCGCTTCGAGAGTCCCGAAGCACAGCGGGAGGCGATTCTCGAGGAGCTGGTCAAGTCACGCGAAATTCTCCAGCGCCGACTCAAGACGGATACCGTGCGCCAGGTGTGCCTGCCCTGGGCCGTCATGGGCCGCATTGCCGAATCGTTGCTCAACCAGGCGGGATTCACAACGGCCGTTGCCGACCGGCTCTACGGCAAGCGCGCCGTATGCGCGGGACAGAACCCGTGGCGCCTGATGCGGCTCAAACACAAGTTCGTCTTCTGCCTTCCAGGTATCGGCCGGAAGTGGTTTCTGACGGCATGGAAAGGAGCGCGTACGGAAACGTGAGTCCGCCGACCGCACAGAAAGACGCGCCGCGCGTGTGCATCGTGATCGGGAAGTTCCACCCCGAAGTCGGAGGGGGCGAGTCGCACGCGCTGAGCCTGGGCAAGGCCCTGGTTGACATCGGCGTCAAGGTACTCGTGCTGACACGCCGCACGCGGCCCGAGCTTGCCCCCGAGGAAGAGATTCACGGCATTCACGTCGTTCGCGTCGGCCCGAGCGGCATGCCCCGCTGGGGCAAGTACGCCATGCTGGTCACCGGCATGGCCGCGCTTCGTCGTCTTCGCGACGAATACGACCTCCTCTACGTGTGCGCACTGCGTACCCTGGGGATCCTGGGCGTGCGCGCCGCGCGCAAACTTGCCAAGCCCTGCATCCTGCGCTCCGAGTGTCAGGGCGAGCTGTCCGGCGATTTCATCTGGAAAGGCCCCGGCGACGAGGGCACGCGCGCGCCGCGGCGGCCGGTGTTGCTGTACCTCCGCTGGCGCAACCGGCTTCTGCGCCGGGCCGACCGTTTCCTGAGCATTGCCGGAGCGATCACCGAGGAATACAAAAAGTGCCGGATTCCCGCTGCACACATCGCGGAGATCCCGAACGGCATCGATGTCGAGCGGTTCGCGCCGGTGCCGCGCGAAAGCATGGATGAGCTGCGGCGTGAGCTCGGACTGCCGTCCGGCAAGCTATTCGTCTATGCCGGCAAGCTCAACCTCGGGAAGGGATTGGAGATGCTGCTGCGTGTATGGCGCGAGCTGGTTGCGGAACGGTCCGACATCCATCTTGCCCTTGTCGGCAGCGGCGGCGGCAACGTCCTCTCCTGCGAACCGGCGCTCCGGGAATACGTGGAAAAGAACGAGCTTGCCGGGAGCGTGACGTTCACCGGTTTTGTCCACAACGTCGAGCACTACCTCCAGGCGGCTGACTTCTTCGTGCTGCCGTCCGACAGCGAAGTGCTCAGCATCGCGATCCTCGAAGCCCTGGCGTGCGAGTTGCCCGTACTTAGTACGCGAACGGGAGGGACACCGGAGATTATCGCCGACGGCGAAAACGGTCTTCTCATCGACGTCAAAAACGAACCCGCCCTCGCAACCCGCATGCGCGCCCTGCTTGACGACGCTGCCGCGGCTACCGCCATGGGCAAGCGCGGACGCGAAACCGTACTCGAACGCTACAGCATGGCCCGCATCGCGGAACGGCACACGGCGCTCTTCAGGGAGTTGACGGCATGAGCGATTCCAACCGCCTCTACGATGCCGAGAACGCCAGCACCCAGCGTATGGCGCGCCATACCGTATGGAACCTGCTCGGCATGACGCTGCCCATGGCCATTGCGCTCTTTGCCATTCCCGCCCTCGATCGGGGACTGGGACGCGAGCGTTTCGGCGCCCTCGGGCTGGTCTGGATGCTGGTGGGGTATTTCAACCTGTTCGACATGGGACTGGGGCGCGCCCTCACCAAACTGATGGCGGAGCGCATTGCCCAACATAAGGACGAAGAGGCGCCGGGGCTTTTCTGGACATCCATCTGGCTGATGCTGGGGCTCGGCGTGCTGGCGGGGGTCATTCTCTACGTGCTGGCGCCGGCCTTTGCCTGCCGGTGGCTGAAGATCGAGCCCGGTCTTCAGAGCGAAGCCATGCAGGCGTTCCGGGTGACCGCATTCGGAATGCCGATCGTAGTCCTCACCGTAGGGCTCGTGGGCGTCCTCGAAGCGTGTCACCGTTTCGGACTGCTCAACATCATTCGCGTCCCCATGGGCAGCCTGACGTTCCTGGCGCCGTTGCTCGTCCTGCCGTTTTCGCAGAGCCTCGTGCCGGTGGCCGCGGTGCTGATCGGCGGCAAGATGATCGAGTGCGTGATCTACTTCGCGGCCTGCCTGCGCGCCGTGCCTTCCCTGCGGCACTCCATGGCGTGGCGGTCGCGGGAAGTGAAACCGCTCTTTTCGTTTGGCGGATGGATGACCGTGTCCAACACGATCGTGCCCGTGCTGACGCACATCGACCGTTTTCTCATCGGCGCCGTGCGCTCGATGACCGCCGTCACGTTTTTCATGGTACCCGCGGAAGTGATCGTCAAGATGCTGATCGTACCGCGCGCGTGGGTTTCCGTATTGTTTCCTAACATGGTCGCCTCTTTCTCCGGCAAGGGCGAGCCGCCGTCAGTCCACCTCGACCGCGGTTTTAAATTCCTGGGCCTGGTCATGTTCCTGCCGGCGGCCATTCTTGTCGCGTTCGCCCCGGAAGGACTCGGCCTGTGGTTGGGCGACGACTACGTCGCAAACAGCACCGCCGTCGTGCGCCTGCTGACGGTGGGCGTCTTCCTGCACGGCCTGGCGCGCGTGCCCTGGTTCCAGGTGCAGGCGGCCGGCCGTCCCAGGCTGGCGGCATGTCTTCACGCCATCGAGCTGCCCCTGCACCTGGCCCTCGCAATTCCCCTGATCCGGCACTACGGCATTGCCGGCGCCGCCACGGCATGGCTGCTGCGAGTGACCTACGACCTCGTCATCCTCACCGTCATGGCCGTACGCGTGACCCCCGGCGCAAGTGTACGCACGCTGCGGGGCAGCGCACTGTCCACCCTCCTGGCCGTCCTCGTCTACGCCGCCGTCGCCTACCTGCCGGCGCTCGCCGTCCGTGCAACCGTACTCGCCGCCGGAGTGCTCCTCTTCTACGCCGTCAACTGGTTCGCCGTCCTGTCCTCCGACGACCGCAACGAAATCGTGGGGGTGGTGCGGACAACGTGGGAGAAGAATGTCGGAAGATCGGGGAGGGTGTAAACGAAGAACGTGGGTAGCGCCCCACGCGTGGGCGCATCTGCGATTCGTTGCACCTGCCGGGGCCCCCGCCGGGCTTTGCCCACTCTCCGCTCGCCCTTGCCCTTCCGCTCCGCTCCAGGGCTTGCGGGCGCACTACGAACATGGCGTACATCCCCACAAGGCGGGCCGGGGCCCACAACCCAACTTGCACTGTGAGACGCAGTTTCGTT
>CAZKRK010000157.1:0-16144 GCA_964555035.1 uncultured Victivallales bacterium
AACCCCAGGACACCGGCGCGAGCATGGGAACAAGCCCCGGAGGGGCGGCATAGGCGGCGCGAATCCGCATACCGCCACGCACCAGCCCCGCGGTCGAACCAAGCGCATATGTCGCCCCTCCGGGGCTCACCGGGTTTGCTGACTGACGGATCCTGGGGTTCCGCTACGCTTCACCCCAGGCTCTACTATGACGGCCCTCCGGGCCTATGGACGGCGCTGCACTTCGAGCACCGGAATCGTTAGCAGATGCATGCCAGGCTATGGCGATGGCGAATGAGTGACACCGCTGTTTCCGAGAAGCAAGGACCTCTGAGGTTGCAACAAGCGTCGTCGCTCCACGTGCGACTACTCCAGATTGTCCAACCACGTTCGCGCACGATAGTGCATGACGCGGTTCGTGATGCCTGCGTGCAAAACGGTTTGATCGGCGCCGAGGATATTGGTGGAACCAATCGCCGGCTGCCAATCGGCGTTCACCAGGTCAGGGGTGAACTCGAGGCTGTAGTAACGCTTCAGGCCGCTATACCCAACCCCTGTCGCCTCACGAGCCCTGAAACGTACCAGGGGTACTCCGTTGGTGCGCGTGAGCTCGATTCGAAACACACTGTTCGAATCGGCCGGGTCGGTACCGGCGACATACTCGTCACCATTCTTCATCCCGTCACCATCGCCGTCGGCGAGAGGCGGGGCGTTCGTGTCGCCCAGGTGGGCGTCTTCCCTCGCATCGGGCACGCCGTCACCGTCCCGGTCGTACAACGGAACGCCCCAGCTCGCCGGGTCGTTGCCGCAACCGGTCAGCGCCTTGCGCTGCAACGGCACCCCGGTACCGTCCGTGCCCGCGGGCCACGGCGTGGAGTCGAAGTAGGTGACCTCGTCTACGATCACCCAGGAAATCCCGTCGCCCGGCAGGTCGGAAGCCTGCGGACGTTCGACGGCAACGCGCCCCCTTCGTTGTCGAGGTGACCGTCAAACGGTCCGAGCAACCGAAACTCCCCGTTCGTCAGCCCATATGCCGCCAGAAAGCCGTCGCGTGCCACCGTGTTGGTCTCGGGGGCAAACGAGACAACCGCCACCCGTTCACCGGCCGCAAGTGTCGTGTTTGACGGGAACGAGTAGTCGATCTCCCCATCGAGTCGCCAGACGCCCGCGGTCGTCCATAGCGACACCGCCGAGTCACCCGCATTGTAGAGTTCGACGTACTCGTCGTTGGTGTTGTTTTCCGGGTTCGTGGGAGTGGGTGCGGGGTGGTACATGATCTCGCGGATCGCGATGTCCGTGCCGGCAAGCGCGTTGGCGCCGCCACGGGTTGGGTCGGTCGCCTGCCAGAACGCCTCTCCGTCGGTGTGCCGTCCCAACGTCACCCCGTTCTCCTGCCCCTTGAACCGCACGGCGTCCGCCACGCGATCCGCGGGCGTTCCGGGCAAATAGGACAGGAAGACCTGTTCGCCGGCCTTGTCGAGCCCGAAGCCGGTGTTGGTGGGATTGTGGAAGCCGTCGGTTTCGTCGAATGCGATCCAGCCACCGGACGCAATCGTGTTCGTGGGGGGAATGGCCCACTTCTTCAAGTCTCCGTCTTCGTCTCGAAGGGTGTTCTCGTTGGCCGCCATGAACTCGGTGATGACGGGGGCAAATTCCGCCGATGAGGAGAGTGCAGAGGCCACCAGCGCGGCGGCAATGGTTCCAAGGGTTCCTTCAGTCATCCGTCGAGATGTATCACAGATGGGATTCTCAGGCCAGAGGAAGGACTGCGTCACCTTCGAGCGCAAGTGAGGGGTTCCTTACCAGACCCTGATGGCGGCCTTCGTGAGTTGTCGGGTCTGGCGGCGATGGTTCTGTGAGATGGGGTGGGGGAGCGTTTCTTCGGTTGGCGTGGGTGATACCTTCACCGGGCGGTCGGCGACGATCCAGAAATCGCATGGGACGGTGCCGTCTTTCGTCTTGCGCGGGGTAGGGGAGGGTCTGAGCCTGCCTTCGATGGTGAGCGTCTTCCCACGGTATTCGCGAAGGTCGCAGGCTGAGAGGGTCCAGCGGCCGCCATCCTGCACCCGAGGACTGAACGGTTTGCCGTTGAGGGTGAGCTCGGGGGCGGCCGTGCCCCAGACCTGGACGAGCAGGTCGTAGCGCAACATATCCTCGTCGGGAACCGCCACACTCACGGTGAACGAGTCCTCGCGCCCCTCCGCCTTGGCTACGGGGAGGGGGGGCGGCGTCACGACTTGCTCGCCCTTTGGCTTGCCCGGCGTGATGTCCAGCATCAGGATCGAATCGCCGGGGACCTCGATCGTGAACGCCTCACCTGACGTGAGCGCCCACGGCATCTCCTCGATGAAGGGATAGATCGCGCGCGCGTGGTAGGGTCGTCCCGGTTCGCCGCGGTAGTAGACCGAGGCGTCGAACGGCACGGTCAGCGCCTGGGTGCGGCGGTCCGGGTTGCGTGCCGTGAGGATGGCCTGGTCACCGACCCAACTGACATAGCCGTAGACTTCACCCGCGCCGCAGTCGCCGCCGATGAGCACGGTATTGATCAACCGGTCCTGCCAGACCTGAGCCCACGCGCTGGCCATGCCGAGCACTTTCCAGTGGTCATCATCCAGCAGCTCGTTGTCGATGTAGAGCTCCTTCAGGGTCGTGCCCCGCGCGTAGTACATCACGACGTAGTTGGACCAGTCGTAGAGCGTGTCTTTGAAGTCGGTGAACGGCTTCCTTTTCGTGAGCAGGATGCCGTGCGTCATGAGGTCGGCGATCCGGATGAGCGGCCGCGTGCAGCGGTTGGGGTTGTTGAAGCTCTGGAACAACCAGGAGTCGCGATAAGCCGTGGCGCCATCGCGGAGTGAGAGCTGCGGCCAGGACCCGTTGCCGCCGGAGTCGCCGCTCATCATCCAGATGACGTGCGCGTGCTGGAACCACCAGGGGCTGAACCACGCGCCGTTGGTGTAGTTCTGAAAAATGCGCGGGTTGAGTTCGCGTTCGTACGCGAGCAGTTCAAGCGTCACATCCAGGCACGCTTCGCGCGCATGCCGCTGCGACAGGTAGGCCGACGTGAAGTTGTGGTTGAAGTCGTGCTTGATGTAGTTGATCTTCCCGTCCGCGATCATGTGGCGAAGAGACTCCCGCAGGTCGCGCCGATACTTCGGATCGAGGATGTCGAAGTAGACCTTGTTGCCGGCCATCCACTTGAACTGCGAGCGGTCGAAGCCGTCGGCATAGGCCGGCTTGTAGCCAACCTCCAGCCCGCGGTTGTGACCGTTATTGGTGCCGTCAATCGCCATCCAGAGGCCGAGGCCCACACCGATGCGCGCCAGGGCCTTCTGCAGCGTAGCGAGGTCCAGCCCTTCCTTGGGCTCGAAGATACGCGAGAACGTCTTCCCGTTCTGCCAGCCGTGGTCGGGCACCATGCCGTCCAGGTTGGCGCCGTGCGCCTTCATGTGGCGCTGAATCGTTGCAGCGACGTCGTCGACGAAAACCGGGATGGCCAGGTTCTTGGCCTTCGCGCTGTACCAGTTGTTGAAGTGGAGGTAGCTGCGCGGGGGCAGGCGCGTTTCATCGATGTAGTCAATCAGCGCCAGCTCGGCACCGTCGCCCTTTTTGCGGCTAAGCCCCATAACCGCGCGCTTGCCGGTGATGCCCCAGGATCCGTCGGCCCGCGGCTTTGCGTATCCGGGGAAGTGGAAACAGGAGACCAGCCCTTTGCGGGGAGCGAACTCCTTGTCACGCCCGTCGAAGTCGATCGTGTAGTGCCACTTGTAGCGGAAGTCAGGTTCTTCAAAACCGTTGCTGTGGCGGCTGTAGAATTCGGGATAGTCGATGCCGAAGAACCAGTTCCCGATGAAGACCGGCTGCCCTTCACCGCCACGCGATGCCTTTTCGCCGCACGAGAAACGCAGCGCCTGCAACCGATCGATCTTGTCGCCCTTCTGCATGCCGAGCCGCACGTCTTTATGCAGGTAGGGACCCGTGCCGAGCGTGTATGTTACCGTGACGGTTTTGGGGGCTCTCGCGGCGGAGGCCTTTCGCGCGTACGTGATTGCGGCTGTCTTCGGCGTATGATTGACGCTTTTCGCTTCGTAGTCCTCGACTGTGAACCGGGTCCCGTCGAACAGCAGGATCTCGAACTCGTCGTTGTCGAGCGCCAGCGCATCACTGTCGTCGACGCGGGAGATGCGCGTGTTCCGCCACGTCCCGGCGACGTCATTCAACTCGGCCCTTACGAAGTCGTTTGCCAGGACGATGGGATCCGCGACCGTCACGAAGGGAACGACCAGGAGGGATAGCAAGAGGGGCAGTATTCGTTTGCGCACGGTTCCTCCGGTCTTGTGCGTGCTCCTCAGAGCAGCCAGTGTTGATCTTCGTGCCAAACGGCACCATTCGGGCTAATCCGCGGGCCTCTTGCCCGCCCCGCCGGTTCGGGCCCGGAAGGCTTCCATTTCGGCGCGTGTGACCTCCCCGTCTACGTCTTTGTCGGCAGACGTGAACACGTGCGCCGGCCCGCGGAACTCGGCTTTCGTGAGCTTGCCGTCCTTGTTCCTGTCCATGACCTTGAAGATCTGCTCTACGCTCGGCGGCCCGACTCTTCCGGGCTTGCTGCCGCTCGTGCCATCGCTGCCCTTGCCCAGGTGTTCCAGGCGACGTGCCAGCTTCGCTTCCTGTTCCTTGTAGTTCGGCCGGGCCCATCCGCCCCAGACGCGCAGATACTCCGGAATGGTGATTACACCGTCACCACTGGTGTCCAACGCGTCATACACCGCTTCACCAAGCGCCCTGTCCCCAATCGGGGAGCCGTTCACGAACTCCTCGCGGGTTACTTTGCCGTTCTTGTCTGCGTCCGTGCGCTGGACAATACCCTTCGCTTCGTCCGTGATAGCGCGGTTCAACACGTATTCCACCCGTGTGACGAAACCGTCGGCATCGTTGTCCGCCGCGCCGAAGATGCCTCGTCGGGCCCGCGGGTTCATATGCCGGCCGTTTTCGATGTACTCCTTCTTCGAGTGGCGCCCATCGCCGTCACGGTCAGTACCATCAAATGCCCTCGCATATGCGCGCAACTCCTCAACAGTGGCGCCGTCCTCGCCATGCGCGCCAAGTATCGCAAGGATCTTGGCAATGCTATGGCCTGCAACCACGATCTCGTCCGCCGGACACTTGCGCGGCTGAGCCCCGGTCGCCGGGGTCGATGCCGCGAGAACAAGCAGGACCGTAGCAGACAACGTGGCGGCTGAGACTGGCAAGCCTGACGGTTCGACAATACTACTCATCACTTCTCCCTTCCGCGGATTGACGCCGTCCCAGCACATCGGGCAGCAGCATGAACCCGGCACTACCTTTGCCGCCGGTCATCGTCACCTTGATCGGCGGCGGAACGGGTCCCGGCTTCTCCGCCGCCACTTGCATGCCGCTGATGATCGGGGCCGTTGCGGTCGTCACCTCTCTGGCCCCGGCGACGAGCGCCAGTTCGAGTGTGTCCGTCGCCATGATTCCCCTGAACTCCTTGACCACAGCCCTGTTTCCGGCACCGGCCTGGGCAACGATATCGAAATCGTCCAGAACAACCCTGCCCTGCAACTTCACGTCAAATACGCGTTTCCCGGCACGTACTTCCAGACCGGCTGCAACGGGTAGTGCAGTTTCTCCTCCGTCTTCGCGGTCCGAGCACTATTGCCCCGATACGTGGGCCAGTCAGCGGCAGAAGCAAGGCCCCCCAGCAGTACGAGCAATGCGGCAACGCAGGGCGCCTGTCTTCTTCTCCTGATGGCACTCACGGATCGGCTCTCCTTCAGCGTCCTCCACGCTAGCATGGCGATACCGGCGCCGCAATGACCAGGTATGACGATGATTCCGCGCGGGCGCATCTGCGCTGTAGTACAGAAAGTACCTGTTTGTGCATGGTCTCTCCGTAGGTCCGATTTGTAATCGGACCATCAATGCCGGTTGGATGTATCCTGTCGTGGGTTGGGTCCGAATGCAATTCGGACCTACGCTCCTACCGGTGGATTGTGATTTCGGTGGGGCTTCTGCCCACCGGTATATCTGCCTTGTAGATCCCTCCGCCCAGCGCGTCAAACGTGATGCCCTCGGCTTTCGGCAGGCCCTCGGCAGAGTAGACCGCAAAGGGACCGCCTTCGTGCAAACGCAGTTTCATCGCCGTTGGCGCCGTGCTCGCCTCCGCGACTGCCGCACCGCAGAGGTACTTGTCCGTGCGCCCGATGACGGCCCAGCCGTTCTCGACCGGACTGACCTGAAGCAGGCAATCGGAGAAGCCCTTCAACGGCATTTCGAGAGGGCGCTCGAAACGGCCGCCCTTTTCCGCGTAGACATTGTAGTAGACCAGCCCCTCCACCGGCATCTCCCACTCGCCGGGATAGGGCTGGATCAGTCCCGAGACCTGCCGGTACATCGCAGGAGTGAACGTTGCCGTCACCGTGACTTCGGCATCCTCCAGGTTGCTTCCCGCCAAAATGGCCATGCGGTTGGGCAGCGGCGCCATCACCCGCAGCGCCTTGCCCTGGTTAGGTGCGTAGAACACGTCGTCGTATACGGGGGCGCCCGGTGCGAGGGGGCGCAGGAGACGGCCGTCCTGGTAGCACAGGGGCGCGACTGCTGCCATGTTGCATTCCTTCGGCCCGTCGGAAATGTAGATCGGTCCGCCGGAGAGCGCTTTGGCCGCCGCCATCAGGCGTCCGTACTTCGCGTCACTCGAGTGGAACATGTCGTGGTCACCCCACGCGACCTGACCGAGCCACGGCATGGCCGCGAGAGAGCAGAAGTGGTGCGAACGGCCCCGTTTGACGTTGCCGGGCTTGTAGTCCTCGCTGCAGCGGCCGACCACGCCGTGCTTCAGGTTGAACAGGTTGGCCGTGTTGTGCCAGTTGCAGTGGATGATGCCGCCAAACTGCTCCTGCGTGACCTCTTCCAGCGCACGGAACATCAGTGCATGAGCCCGGTACGGGTTGCCGACTCCAGTCTTCGCCGACACGTCGATGCGACCATAGTCGATGCCGACCTCTTCGCGGCCGGCGTAGTGGCATATCGGGCGTGTGGAGAAATCGATCTTCACGAAGTCGAGCCCGTCTCGGGCGGCAAAGGAGTAGAGATACTCGTAGAACGCGCGGCAGCTCTCCGCGGCGGGCTTCGGTAAACCGGCGGCGCCGACTGTCGTCATGTGCTGCTGCAGCTCGGCAGGTAGTGACTCCGTTCCCCTGTAAGGGTGCTTCCCGCCGCCCATGAATGCGTACCAGATGCCGATCCACTTCACGCCTTCGTCGGTGCGCGCTTCGGCGAGCGGCTCGTAGCCATTGGGCCACTGTCTCTGCTTGGGCGAGAAGTCGGTGCTGCTGTTGAAATGGCCGTTGTCGATCAACATCCAGCGAACGGGTTTGCCCAGCTTGCCGTAGTCGCGGATCAGTGCGCAAATGCTGTCGCTGCTGAGGGAGGGGTAGTCCTTGCGCTCCTCGCTGTGGCGGTAGAACTCCCACGAACACCAGCCGAGATAGCTGAACGGTTCCGGGTAAGGCTTGTCTTCCCGCAAACGGAAACTGCGTTTGATCCGCGGACAAGTTGCGGCTGCCCGCCATGCGTTGTGCGACGCCTCGTACGGATTGCTCGCCCGCGCCCAGGCATAGAAGGGGATGTCTTCCCCAGACACTGAATCGGTGCCCCAGTGGCCCAGGTTCAGGAGGAGCTTGTCTCCGTCAGGACTGATGTCGAACCACGAGTAGAGGGTGTTTCCGGCCACGGGGAGGAGTGCAACGTAGTCGCCCCGGGCGAGTTCCAGTATGAGGAAGAACCCGCCCTCGGCCGTGCGACGCTTGCCCCTTTTCGGGCCAAACTCGGCGCCTGGTTTGCGCAGGTCCGAAAGGCGTCCGAAAGGGAACGCACGTCCACGGTTTCCGCCGGCCGGCCACCAGGGGCTGGCGTAGTAGACGCCGCGTTTGTAGGTGGGCAGGACGACCTCGGGGCTTTCAAAGATGCCCCACTTGTCGGGCCGGCCACTGTAATTACGCAGAACGTTCACGCCCGTTCCGGTCACGTCGTGCAAGTCGACCGTGCCTGCGGTGAGTGCGACGGCAAGAATGGTAGCTGTGATGTTCATAGTGGTTGTCCGTAGGTCCGATTTGCAATCGGACCCTCTCATGCGTGGGTTGGGTCCGAATGCAATTCGGACCTACTTCAATTCCCCGCCAACTTCGATCTTGAGCCCGTGAGCGTGTTTGCACGGGGCGGTCTTCGGCAGCGTGACGGACAAGCCGCCGTCCGTGCGCTCCCACTTCAGTTCGCCGCCATACCCGAGCATGGTGATGCGGGTGATCTTGCCCGACGCGATCGGTGTCTTTGTGCCCAGCGATTTGATGAGGGCCGTGCCGTTCTCGGGCCAGCCGAGCAGGAAGGCGTAGAGCGTGTTGCCTTTCCGCGTGAAACGGATGTCGCCGGCGTCACAGTTGTCCTCGAAGTTCCACAACGTCTTCTTGCCGTTGTCCACGATCAGCTTCTTGTCGGGGCCTTCGGTTTCGATCTTCCAGCGGCGAGTGCCGTAGATGCCCTCGCCGTTGATCTTCAGCCAGTTGCCGAGCTCCGCCAGCAGTTTCTGTTGCTCTACGGGAATCGTGCCGTCCGCCTTGGGCGAAACGGACAGCATCAGTCCGCCGCCGCGGCTGACGCGGTCGACAAAGCCGTCGACGATCTCGTTGGCGGAACGGTAGTCGATGTCGTGCGTGTAGCACCATCCGCGGTTGGCGATGTTCAGGTCGTCCACCCACGGGAACGGCACGTGGGGTGGCCGGTTACCGCCCTTCTCGAAGTTGCGCAGTCCAAACTCGCGCGGGAAGTTGGTCTTCTTGTTGATGACCTCGACAGGTGCGCCCTTCTTCTTCTGCGTATTGTAGAAATGCGCGAGCACGTCCAGAGTGAAGGGTTCGTTCTTGCCGCCGCTGAACTTCCCGCCGTCGAACCAGATGACGTCGGGGCGGTAGTTGTCGATGACCTCTTTGACCTTGTTGCGCCACTCGGTGAAGAAGGTTTCGTGCGGCTCCGTTTCCGGGTTCCGATAGAGGTCGGCGTACTGCGGATCGTAGATGTCCCACCCCTCCTTGCGTCCCCGCTCCTGCAGCTCCTTGCTCCTCGGGAAGAACCAGCCGTAACTGCGGAAGTGGTGGAAGCAGGTCAGGATCTTGAGGTCCTTGTCCTGCGCACGCAGGGCGGTCGTCAGCTCGCCGTAGATATCGCGCTTCGGCCCCATCTGCGCCGAATTCCACCGGTTGTACTTCGTGGCCCACAGGCAGAAGCCGTCGTGGTGGACGACCGTGATACCGATGTACTTCGCGCCGGAGCCGCGGAAGATCCTGGCCCATTCGGCGGCATCGAACTTCTCGGCCTTGAATTGCGGCACGAAGTCCTTGTACCCGAACTTCGCCTGTCCGCCATAGGTCGCGATGTGGTGTTTGAAAACGTCGTCGCTGCGAGTCTGCGTATCGTACATCAGTCGCCCGTACCACTCCGTGCGATAGGCCGGGACACTGTAGACGCCCCAGTGCGCGTAGAGTCCCAGTTTCGCGTCGAGCAACCAGTCGGGCGTCTCGTGCCGGTTGAGCGATTCCCACGTCGGTTCGTAGGTCGGGAACTTGGGCGGTGTTTCCGCTCCCGTCGTCAGGCCGGATGCCGAGAGCGCAAGCAGGACAGCGGCGGAGATCGTGGCGGCTGAGCGAGGGACGCCTGGCGGTTTGACAATACTACTCATCACTCTTCCTCTTTACGGGTTGACGTTGGGGCAGGCCTCCGATAACAGAAGTGGTCCTCTTCGAGATGGTGCGGTATACCGCTGAGTTGGCGGCTCGTCAAGAAATGGGTACGCTTGCGATATTCTCACATCTCACGGAGAGAGTTGAATACAGAAACAGGAAAAACCGATTTGAGCTCAAGACAGATGCTCGTGAACGTACTTGTCGGAACCGTCGCGGTTGCGGCGGCGACCGGAGAAACCACAACGCTGCACGCCGGCGAACGAACAACCATCGGCACGAACGAAGACCCGTTCACTAGGGGTGGATATCAACTGGTCTGGTCCGATGAATTCACAAGGGACGGCCAGCCGGATCCCAAGAACTGGGCGTTCGAAAGGGGTTTTGTCCGCAATAGCGAAGCCCAGTGGTACCAGGAGGAGAATGCCCAATGCAGGAACGGCAAGCTCATCATCACGGGTCGCGAGGACATCAAGCGCAGCCCTGACTATGTCAAGGGGTCGACCGACCCGAAGGAGACGAAGTTCATCGAATTCACGTCTTCGTCACTGATGACGAGGGGGCTGCACAGTTGGACGATGGGGCGTTTTGTCATGAGGGGTAAAATCCCTCATGGCGAGGGAATGTGGCCGGCGTTCTGGACGGTCGGCGAGAACGGCGAGTGGCCCAGCAGCGGCGAGATCGACATCATGGAGTACTACCAGAACAAGATCCTTGCCAACGTCGCAAGTGGGTCGGCTAAGCGATGGAACGCGAAGTGGAATGGCAAGTCGATCAAGACCGAAGCCCTGGGAGGCGACAAGTGGCTGAACGAATTCCACGTCTGGCGAATGGACTGGGATACCGAGTCGATTCGCCTCTACGTGGACGACAGGCCGATCAACGAAACCAAGCTTGCAGACACCTACAACGCCAACCCCGAGTGGGGGCCGAAGAACCCGTTCCACCACCCGCACTTCATCATCGTGAACCTCGCGCTGGGCGGTGACAACGGCGGCGACATGGAAAAGGCGAAACTACCCGCCGAGTACATCATCGATTACGTCCGCGTTTATCAACGCGACGAAGACAGGCGCTTCAACGCGCCGTCAAGCGCGTAGGTCTTCCCTGTCTCTGTCTTCAGTTCCCGGACATGGTCGGCGTATTTCACCGTCAGCGGACTGCCGTTCAGCGATTCGATCTTCGCCTCCGCCAGCTTGCCGTCCTTCCAGGCGAGGTCGACGACGAAGCCGCCGCGCGCCTTCAGCCCCTTAACACTGCCGGTGGCCCAGGCATCCGGCAGCGCCGGCAGCAGGTCGACGACGCCGGTTTGCGATTGGACGAGCATCTCACAAACGCCGGCCGCGTAACCGAAGTTGCCGTCGATCTGGAACGGCGGGTGAAAGCTGAGCAGGTTGCCGTAGAAGTTGCCGTTGATTTGCTCTTTCAGCAGCTTGTATGCGCGGTTGCCGTCGTGCAGACGCGCCCACATGCCGATCTTCCAGGCCTTGCTCCAGCCGGTGCCGCCATCGCCCCGGGCATTCAGAGAGACCCTTGCCGCTTCCGCAAGCTTCGGAGTCTTGATCGGTGAAATCTGGCGGCCGGGGTGCACCGCGATCAGGTGGGAAAGATGGCGGTGACGGTCGTTGGGGTTGTCCCGGTCCTCCGCCCACTCCTGGAGCTGGCCCCATTTGCCGATCTGCGGTCCCAGCAGGCGCGAACGCATCGACTCCACCTTCTTGCGGAAAGCCTCGTCTCTACCCAGCGCCTTCGAGGCCTCGATGTAGTTCGTGAACAGGTCATGAACAAGCTGCTGCTCGTAGGAGTTGCCTTCAGCCTCGGGACCGTGTTCCGGGGAGACGCTCTTCGGGCTGACCAGTTTGCCGTCCGGCCACTCGATCAGGGAATCCTCCCAGAACTCGCACTGCTCCTTGAGCAACGGGTAGGCGCGGGTTTCCAGGTACTCCCGGTCCAGGGTGAAGGCGTAGTGATCCCAGATGTTCTGCAGGACCCACGGTGCATCACCCGGAATCCACTTGTAGGAAGCGCCTCCGAAGATGCCGTTCTCCGAACGATGCGCCCAGCCCCGGACCCCGTACTTCTCCTTCGTTGCCTCCCGCTTCACCGGGACCACGGACCAGAGCCATTCCGAAAGTGGCGTAAAGCACTCGGAGAGGTTCGCATGGTCTACGAACCAGTAGTTCATCTGGATGTTCACGTCCGTGTGATAGTCAGACCGCCATGGCGGCTTGTTGCTCTGGTTCCACAGCCCCTGCAGGTTGGCGGGCATGCAGCCCGGGCGCGACGAGGAGATCATCAGGTAACGAGCGACCTGGAAGATGAGCTCTTCCAGCTCCGCGTCCCGGCTGCCCCCCTTCAGGTTGAGCGCATCCTGCTCGTAGGTCGTGCCCTTCCGGGCCGCGATTTTCTTCCCCCGGTAGGCGTCCAGCCTTTGGGGCGTGGCTAGCGCCCGATGGCCTTGCGGGCTGTCGCCCAAGCTCAGCACGACACGGTTGAACAGCTCCTGGTAGTCGGCAACATGTTCCTCGAGCAGGTCGTCAAAGGGCCGCTGCGACGCCTTCGCCAGCCGCGCCGCGATGCGCTGGTGCGGATGCCCGCGCTTCCAGCCCTTGTCGCGCCGGTTCAGGTAATCGGTTCCGCCGTCCAGCAGGATCAGCAGGCTGTCGCAGCCTTCGAATGCGATCTTCCCGTCAGCGGTCCGCAGGGACCCACCTTCGTTGAGCACGAGCACCTGCGCTTCGTACTGCAATCGGATCGCGTAGTTCTCCCGCGGCTTGCGGTACGTCCCCGACAGGGTCCCGGCAAAACTCAGCGTGTTGCCTTCCGCCTTGACTGTCCCGCCGTGCGCGTCCTTCAGCGCTATGGTTCCGCTGTATGCCCCTTTCCTGTCGGCGGTCAGACGAAATACCAGGACATCCGCGGGATGGCTCGCGAAGTACTCGCGCTTGTGATTCACCCCGTCCTTCTCGTAAGCGATCGTGTGAACCGCTTTGCCGATATCCAGCTCGCGACGGTAGACACCGCCGGGCTTGTGAGACAGGTCGAGACCCTGAAGCCCGATTTCCGCTACCTGAAAATGGGATCTGTCGAGCGGCTCGAAGGTGAACCGGTAGGATGAGAAGCGTTGGTCGTTCTTGAACGTGAAGCGCTTCGTCATGTGCCGCTTCGGAAAAGGCCCGATCTCCCGTTCATCGAGGAGCGTCCACTCTTTGCCGTTGCCGGATCCTTCGAGTTTCCACTTGCGGGGATCACGGCTCGGCACGTCGTTGGCCGAGGTGAACGCGTAACCCTGCAGCGGCCTGGCCGGTGCGTCCTCGTAGTCCATCTGCCACGCCACGGCTCTGCCCTTGTGCTCGATGCACCACTTCGTTGAGCGGTTGCCGTCGATGCTCTGAGCCAGCGATTCCCCTGCTGTGGTCGAATGACCGCTCGGGTTGCTGACTCCCGATCCCGTGGCCGATTTGCCGAGTTCGATGAAAAGGTCTCCGAAGGCCTGGTAAGCGCCGGTATCCCCCTCGTCGCCGATCCAGAGCGTATCCTCGTTGAACTGGATGTGCTCCCTGGCAATGTCGCCGTAGATCATGCAGCCGAGCCGACCGTTTCCGATCGGCAGACACTCCGCCTGCCAGTTCTTCGCGGGTCGGTCCTGTCGTATGACGTGTTCGGCCGCAGCCATGTTGAGTGCCGCGACAACGCCAACTGTGGATACGATACTCTGTGTGCTCATGTGTGTTCCTCTCGTTACACTTCACATCCCCGTGGTTGCGAAATCAGAAGGTCAGGGCGAAGGCCGGTCCCCGGTGTGCACGCGCGCCTTTGGCGCCAGTCGGGCGGCTCCCCGTCAATAGCGAGCATGGCACCGCTATGGGCGAAGCGCAAGACCGGAACTCCGGCCCCATTCCGCGGACCGGCAAAGACAATGGCGTGACCTGGACCCCCCCGAAGGCGGTCGACGACAGGTTCACCGCCACGCCTACGCGGGCCGAACATGGCGGATACCTCGCCGCCACGCAGACACCCGACGGCGTCATCCACCTGATCGGCAGCAGGTTGCACTACCGGTTGAACCTGGCGTGGCTCGTTGAGGGAACATCCAAAGGGAAGCAGAAGTAGCGACGAGCCCGCTTGATGCCGCCGCTCGTAAGAGCAAATGAGCAGACGATCGTTGGGCGGTCAGTTGTACACATTGGCGAGTGTATATCGTTGAGCGATCACTCGTAGAATCTGCTCCGTGGATACGAGGGGCATAGGCTACGGTGCTTATGGGGAGATCCCTGCGATGGATCGGAGAGTCAATCGTCAACCGCTATCGTCGCCCGCTATCGTGAACCGAGCACCGGTGGACGATAGCGGGCGACGATAGCGGTGGACGATGGTGAGGGGAGGCGAACCTGCATGTTGCCGTCTCGCCCGGCGTCCTTGACCACGCCCCCGGATGATGATTGGATCCATCAACTGCGTGGAACCTAGCGTCGCTTCGCTCCGCAGGTTCACGCAGACGTCGGCCGGCAATGCGTCCCGGTGTTGATGGAACCAAGCTCTCCACAGCATCATGAGCAAACCTTGGTTTGGCGACCACTTTGAGCAGACGCCCCACGACTGAACATTCAAACCGTATTGTGGCGAATCACGGTTGTGGCAGTGCCACTGTGCTTCACCGACATGAGTGCAGAACTCACAGCGTATGGGTATCGTCAGAGGCCTGTATCGACGAAGGTACTTGCGCCAGCTCTTCTCGAGTCGTGCCTTGAGCCCCTTGCGGTGCTGTTCCATGTTCACGATGTAGGTGTCACGATGAGAAACCTTGTCAGGGAGCTCTATCGAGATGTTCATGATTCCTCCTACGTCTTGCCCGTACTGTCAGTATTGACAATAAGTTCTCCTGCGTAACTGTCCTTGTTGCAGGGCGTCAGCCGTCTCTCGGTCTTCTCCCCTGTTTTTCCTTACCCGCCACGACCCCGCAACCAGAGATTAGGGCGAAAGATTAAGGCGAAAGATTAGGGTTCAAGAGCAAGGACCTTTATCTTTTGCCCTAATCTTTCTCCTTAATCTTCCCCTCTCGTGTGCATTGCCATCCGCTTGCCCTTTTCATAGCTTTCTTGACGGTACCTTCGGATGTCTGATCGGTGTCGGGGTTGACAAGACGGTAGCTGACGCTACGGCCACCGCCCGGGTTGCGGAGGAGGACACCGCGATTAAGCAGTTCTCTAATGTCACGCAGGGCCGTGTCAGAGGAGCAACGGGTTAGTTTGGCGTACTTGGACGATGTCAGTTTGCCTTCGAATCCATCAAGCAACCGGTTGATGACTTTCCGTTGGCGGTCGTTCACACGGCCACTGCCCACGCGTTGCCACACACGCGCCTTGAGCAACACCGCTGACAGCGTTTCCCCTGCACGGTTCAGCGACCTGTCCAGGCAGTCGACAAACCAGAGTAGCCAGTGCGTAACGTCGAGATCACCCTTCTGTGACTGCTCCAGGACACGATAGTAGTCTGCCCGCTCGGCCTCAATCTGTGCAGACATGCTGTAGAATCGCTGCGCCGTGCCATCGGAGCGGGCCAGCGCCATGTCTGCAATAGCGCGGGCAACGCGACCGTTGCCGTCCTCGAAGGGGTGGATTGTGACAAACCAGAAATGGGCCAGAGCGGCTCTGATGAGCGGGTCCGTCGCGGGTCCTGAGTTGAACCAACTGAGAAACGTCTTCATCTCGCCCGGGAGTCGTTTTGCTTCCGGTGCGTCATAGTGGACCTTCTCACGCCCGAGAGGACCTGAAACCACCTGCATGGGGCCAGCCTCTGGTGGGCGCCAGGCCCCCACCGTGATCCTGCGCATCCCGCTGCGCCCTGTCGGGAAGAGCGCGGCATGCCATCCGAACAGTCGTTCCTCGCTCAGTGCATCGTTGTAGTTGCGGGTGGCATCGAGCATCATCTCGACGATTCCCTCAACGGCTCGCGACACGGGCGACATCCCACCAATGTCGATTCCGAGCCGCCGGGCCAGAGAAGAACGAACCTGCCGGTCATCGAGTCGCTCGCCCTCGATGGCGCTGGACTTCACAACCTCTGCGGTCATCACGGCCAAATCAGCCTCGCCACGGAGTTGGAACCCAAGCCCTTCCATACGCCCCAGCAGGCGCCCTTGAGCGTGCCTCACCTCGGCCAACCGTGAAGAGAACTTGGCCGCATCCCACCTGAAGTCCGGCCACTCCTGTCGCATGTGTATGTAGATCCGATCCATGTGCAACACCCTGACAGGGAAGGTGGCGCATGTCAACTAATCGCCGCATAATTTGCGACGATAACGGCACGTAATCACCGCGAGCCGCCGGTGTTTCACTACCATCCGTTCCTGGGCTGGCTGGTTAGAGGGTGTCCGAAAAGCCCCTGGAGACGGCGGTCCTCCGCCGTTACGAGCA
>CAZKRK010000158.1:0-16100 GCA_964555035.1 uncultured Victivallales bacterium
CGAGGGATCTCGAGTACTGAAATCACCCCGGAGCTTTCCCAATCCCCGAGATCCCTCGACTCCGCTACGCGCCGCTCGGGATGACAGGTCGTCTGCTCTGTCCCTCCAGAGCTCCCCGTTCATCGGGCAAGCACCAATTCCGACAGTCCCCTCATCTCCACAGTTCTGCCACACACCACAAAGGACCGCAAGGAGCGGGGGGCAATCGGGGACAGGCAAACACAGAGCGCTGTGCCAAAGTGGCCGCGAAACTGCGCGATGTCAGCGAATTCATGGGCGATCTCCAACAGGGGTTCGCGACCTGGTTCAACCGCACCCGCCCCGTTCGCAGGCGCGGCGCCCTGTGGGGCGGTCGCTACAAGAACACCGTTCTGGAAGCGGGTCTGGCCGTCTGGAACTGCTGGAAGTACGTGGAAATGAACCCCGTCCGTGCCGGAATCGTCGCCAATCCGGCTGACTATCGCTTCTGTTCGTTCGGCGAATGGTCGGCCACACGGGCAAGCATCCCTTCGCCGAAACCGTTCAGCGCCGTGTGATGCCGTTCCGCTCTGCTGCTACAAGCAACTCCGCGTCATGACCTGCCGAGTCTACCAGAAACCTCCATCAGTGAACCGCGACGGCATCAAGATCACACCTGGGGTCTGCCCCGTTCCATGCACAACGGCGGCACTATCGCCTCAAACGCCTCTCAACCCCACCCCAAACGGTAGCTGATCAAAGAACCCCCCCCGTCAGTTGGGCTCAGCACTGTATTCCCGCACCGTCTACCGACAGCTCGCCAGATAGTCCGCCTGTCCCCACTCCCCGGATTGAGTGCTTCCCGTCGCGGTCGGAAGAAGTGACCCGACAGTGGGATTTCAGACGGAAGTAGCTGGAGGTCTTTTTCGCTGCCCATGAGCTGTTATCTTGTGGCATGATTCCACAGTCATCTTCTCCGAGACTCGTCATACCACTACCCATTAACGGAAAAAGGAAGCAACTCGATGGTCCATCTCAGAAAGGGAATGGCTCTACTACTCGTGGGCTGCGTGGCACCGCTGTGTGTCTGCGTTGCCACGTCACGCGCCGAAACGGGCGTGTTGGTGGTACGCGTGTTCCACGATCTCGACGGAAACGGCATATACGGCGCGTGGGAAGGACTGGGAGATATAGGGGTCATCGTCACGGACGCGCAGTCACATGCCAATGAGTTCAGGACGGACCCCAACGGCTACGTCTACACCGTGCTCCCGGCGGGGGACGTGGAGGTAGACATCGTGGACAGCGATCTGCCCGCCGGACTGATACTCGTCGTGGGCACCGATCCGAGCACGGTCACCGTACCGGCGGCGGGGTCCGTTTCTGACAACAACGGCTACGAGATACTGGGCTCGCTGGAAGTATGGGTCTTTCAAGATTTCGATGGCAATGGCGCATGCAGCGAGGATGAAGGGCTGGGAGGCGTGGAAGTCGTGGCGAGGGATCGCCTGTCTCGGACCATCAAACTCTGGACAGACACCAGCGGTCAGGCCTACACGTCGATTCTCACAGGGGATGTGGAGATAGACATCACCGATGCCCACCTGCCTACGGGAGCCGTGCTTACGGTCGGCACCGATCCGAGCACCGTCACGGTACCCGCACAGGGGATGGGCACATGTCTGAAAGGCTACGAGGTCCACGGCACACTGCAGGCACGCGTCTTGAACGATCTCAACGGCAACGGTGTGTACGATGCGGGCGAAGGGTTGACCAACGTCAGCGTTGTGACGAAGGACGGCCTCGGGCGAATCGCCAGCACCTTGACGGACTCCAACGGCTATGCGTTCGTCTCGGTCCTCGAGGGATATGTGGAGGTGGATGTCACCGACACCGATCTACCCAAGGGAGCCGTGTTGACCCTGGGTTCCGACCCGAACATGATCGACATACGGGCAGGAGAGACAGTTTCTGATGACAACATCTACGAACTCCGGGGCGATCTGGAACTATGGGTTTTCGAGGATTACGACGGCGACGGTGCACACGACTTCGGCGAAGGGCTGCGATCGGTGAAGGTCGTCATCACGGACGGCTTGTCCCGTACCCTTGAACTCTGGACGGACTCCAGCGGCTACGCCTATGCCCCGCTCCTGGCAGGGAACGTAGAGATAGACGTCACCGACGCCGATCTGCCTGGAGGTCTCGTGCTCACCGTCGGTACCGATCCAAGCACCGTCGCGGTACCCGCGGGAGGAGCGGCCATCGACACAAACGGCTACAGAGCTGAAGGCGTGCTGGAAGTGTACGTCTTCAACGACTTCGACGGCGACGGCGTATGCGGTATAGAAGAAGGACTGGCGGACGTGAAGGTCTCAACCAAGGACGACCAGGGCCGATCGACCACGCTCGTAACGGATCCCAACGGCTATGCCGCCGTCCACACACTGGCGGGAGACGTGGAGGTGGACGTCACCGACACCGACCTTCCCGCGGGAGCCATACTGACCGTCGGTTCCGATCCCAGCACCGTCACGGTGCCGCCGAGAGGGTCGGTCCTTCAAGTGAACGGCTACGAACTCCATGGCACGCTGACGGTGCACGTGTTTCACGATCTCGACGGCAACGGCATAGACGAGCCGAGTGAATGGCTGGCAGACGTGGGGGTCGCAGCCGTGGATCGCCTGGGTCGGCTCACCGTCCTCAAGACTGACCTCAGCGGCTATGCTTCCGCACAGGTGCGAGCCGGCGACGTGGAGGTAGACATCCAGGACACCGACCTGCCCGCGGGGGCCTTGATCACAGTTGGCACCGATCCGAGCACGGTCACCGTACCAGCGGCGGGGCTGGCTTTTGACGATAACGGCTGCGAAGTCCAAGGCTGGCTGGAAGTGCGCGTCTTCAGCGATCGCAACGTCAACGGCGCCTATGACGAGGGCGAAGGGATGGCAGACGTGGAAGTCGTGACGACGGACGACCTGGGGCGAGTCGTGGTGTTTACGACGGACACCAACGGCTATTTTGGCGCCTGGATGCTGGCGGGGGACCTGGAGGTAGATGTTGTCGACACCGATCTACCCGCGGGGGCCGTGCTCACCGAAGGCTCCGACCCGAACACCGTCATCATAACGGTGGGGGGGGTGGTCTCCGATGTCAACGGCTACGAGGTCAGGGGCACACTGATCCTGCTGCGATAGCGTGTGGCGCCGCCCCACCGCCTGACACATTTATCGCTTGAAATGGCCGCTCTTCTCCTTAACAGTTGCCGTCTGCAGTGCAAAGAGAAAGGTCCCGCCATGAACCCCTGGAGAATCACTCTGACATGTCTCTCACTCATTCTGTCAACACCGCTCCTGCTCAGTGCCGCCATTCCCGCGGGCGAGGCGCTCCTGACGGGATCGGGAATCAAGGGCGGCGTCATCGTGCACCTCGGCTGCGGGAACGGCAAGACGACGGCCGCACTGCATGCCAATGACCGCTACCTGGTTCATGGCCTGGACACGAACGCCGCAAATGTCGAGAAGGCCAAAGCCCACATCGACTCGTGCGGTCTGTACGGAAAGGTCTCGGTCGAAACCTACGATGGGAAGAACCTGCCCTACGGCGACAACATCGTGAACCTGATCGTGGTGTCGGACAAGGAGTGCCAGGTGCCGCGAGCCGAGCTCGAGCGCGTCCTGGCGCCACGCGGTGTTCTCATGTCGGACACCAAATGGACAAAGCCCGTCCCCCCCGAGCTCGACGAGTGGACGCACTTCCTCTACGACGCGAGCGGCAACGCCGTCTGCAATGACAAGCACGTGCGCCGGCCGCGTCACCTGCAATGGTACGCGGGCCCGAAGCGCTCACGCCACCACGACGCGCTGGCCAGCATGTCGGCCATGACTTCCAGCAACGGCCGCCTTTTCTACATCTATGACGAAGGCTCGACCTCCCTGATGCACCGCCCGCCCAAGTGGAAGCTGGTCGCGCGCGACGCCTTCAACGGCAAGCTGCTGTGGAAGCGGGAGATCCCGGAGTGGATGACGCACCTTTACAACTTCCGCGGTGGGCCCAAGCAGCTGCCCCGTCGTCTCGTTTCGATCGCCGATCACGTCTATGTCACGCTGGGGCTCGGCGCCCCCGTCGTGAAACTCGACGCCGCCACGGGCAAGACGCTCATGACGTACAGGGGCTCGGCGAGGACCGAAGAGATCCTCTACCACAACGGTGCGTTGCTGACCGTGATCGGAGACCCTGACATCCTGATTGAGAAGTCGGATGACAACCATGGCTACTGGGAGATGGCCGAATACGAGGCGCCGACGATCGACAAGACGATCGTGGCCTACGACGCCGACAGCGGGAAGAAACTCTGGACGGTCAAAGGTAAGAACCTGAGGCACATCGCCCCACTGTCGCTGTGCGCGCTGGGCGACAAGGTCTTCTACCTCGACAACAAGCTCCTTCGCTGCGTCAACGCAACCAGCGGCAAGGAACACTGGACAGCGCCGTTCGAAACCAAGGGGCTCTTCATTCGGGCCTACGCGCCGACGGTAGTCGCGTACCGCGACGCCATCATGTGCCTGAAGTGGAATCGCTTCACCGCTTTCTCGGTCGACTCCGGCAAGACGCTTTGGGACCACAAGCGTGGCGCGATGGGCTTCGGTTCGCCGGGCGACGTTCTCGCGATCGGCGACAAGGCATGGGTAATCCCTATGATGAAGTCCATCTGGGGCGAGAGCGCCCGCAACAAGGACGGCGTCATCACGACGGGCATCAATATCCCGAAGACCAATTTCTTCAATAACGCGAAGTCGGGGGTCGGGATCGATATCCGCACGGGCGAGATCGCCGACGACCTGCCCTTCGCCCACACGCAGCACCATCACCGCTGCTACCGCAACAAGTCCACGCAGGAGTACATTCTGCTCGGACACAGCGGCATCCAGGTTATCGATCTGGCAACGAAACAGAACGAAACCCACCGCTGGGTACGTGGTCTCTGCCAGTACGGCATCATGCCGGCCAACGGCTACATCTACGTCCCCCCGGACACCTGCCAGTGCTACAACAGCGGCAAGATCAACGGGTTTTTCGCGCTCTCGGAGAAGAACTCGTTCGAGGACATCACGCTTGAACCCGTGCTCGAGAAAGGCCCGGCATACGGCATCGAACTCCCGGCCGCCGAGCTGAGCCCGAAAGCCGCGTGGCCGACCCATCGCGCCGACAACGCGCGCTCGGGCAGAGCGCCCTGTGAGTTGCCGGCCAAGCCGGTCGAGAAGTGGCGCGCCACCATCGGTGCAACGGTGACGGCGCCCGTGATCGCGGGAGGACGGATTTTCGTCGCCGACCGTGACGCGTATACCGTTCACTGCCGTGATGCGAAGACCGGCAAAGCCGTCTGGAAGTACCTCGCCAACGGCCCGATCGACTCGCCGCCCACAATACACATGGGGCTGTGCGTGTTTGGTTGCGGCGACGGATCGGTCTATTGCCTGGACGCTCGGAACGGCAAGCTGGCGTGGCGGTTCAAGACGTCGAAGGTCGAACGGAGGATCGGCTACGAGGATCGTCTCGAATCGCCCCTGCGCATCCACGGCAGCGTGCTGGTGCAGGATGGGACTGTCTACTTCGCCGCGGGTTACTCGTCCAATCTCGATGGTGGCATCCGCGTCTATGGCTTGGACCTGCACACCGGCGAACAGCGTCATGCCGGCAGTCTCGCCTCCGGACCTTGGGGCAAAGAGGGCAAATGGGGCTACCTGGCCGATATCCCGGTGTCCGACGGCAAGATCGTCGGCTTCCGGAATGCCAAGTTCGACGCCACTCTCAAGCAGCAGGTGCGGGGCCCGGTGCTGATCGCGTCGACCGGCATGCTGGAAGATAGCTGGTTCCACCGGCAGGGGTGGGTCGCGCCCGCCGGAGGCAAGGGGCAACTCATCGTGCGGGACGGAGAGAAGTCGATCAGCGTGGTGAGTCCGTACACGGGGCTGAAGAGACGCCGCAAGGGCAAGTGGAAGGAGTTCAACCAGGTCGGTCACCTCCACCAGAAGTTCACACGGTACAAGGAGGAGTTCTTTCCCGTCGGCACGACGATTGCGGCCAAGGGAAAAGGGAAGGGCGCCGGCTGGACAAAAGACATCGACCTGCAGCCTCGGGCGATGGTGTTGGCGGGTGACAAGCTGTCGTTGGCCGGTTGGATCGACGACGTCGTTATCGAAGTGAAGTCCGGCCGCGCCAAGAGTCATTCCAGACCCGACCCCCACGACTCAGTCCTGCGGATCTACTCCACCGACAAGGGTGAGGTGATTTCCGAAACCACGCTCGACTCGGAACCGACCTTCGACGGCATGGCCGTAGCGGAGGGCAAACTCTTCATGTCGCTCAAAAACGGCGAACTGGTCTGCTACGGGAAGTGATACGCTTATGAAACGTCGAGATTTTCTGAAGACAGCGGGTGCGGGTGTGCTTGCGGGTGGGGCGTTGGCACGAGCCGAAGGTCGTTCGCCGGCGCGGCCGAATATCGTCTACATCTACACCGACCAGCAGAGCGCGACGATGATGAGCTGTGCGGGGAACAGGTGGCTCAAGACACCGGGGATGGACCACATCGCGCGCAACGGAATACGGTTTACGCGCGCCTACACCACGAACCCGGTCTGCTCGCCGGCGCGGGTCAGCCTCATGACGGGCAGATTCCCCGGCTTCTTCCGGGACGACAAGGGCCGGGTCCCACGCGAGAATCGCGGGTCGATGAGAATCCGGAACATGCCCGACGAGGTGAAAGACACCACCATCGCCGCGTTTCTGAAGAAGGCCGGTTACGACCTGGTCTACGGCGGCAAAAAGCACCTGCCGCCCCCGCTCAGCCCCAGGAGGCTTGGCTTCCAGGACATCACCAACGATTCGCGGGCGAAACTCGCCGAGACGGCTGCCGCGTTTATACGCACACCGCACGGAAAGCCCTACTTCATGGTGCTGTCGTTCATCAATCCCCATGACATTTGCTACATGGCCATCCGCGACTTCGCCACGTCTGGAAACGACAAGCAGATCCGGGACAGGGCCAAGGTGGAGAACCGATTGCTGGACCGGGCCCTGGAGATGCCCGAAGGGGTGACCGAGAAGGAGTTCTTCGAGAAGCATTGCCCGCCTGTGCCTCCGAATCTCGAGCCGCAAAAGGATGAACCGGAAGCCATCCGGTTGCTGGTCGACCGTCGGCAGTTCCGGCGAAAGGCGCGTGAAAGCTACACTGACAAGGACTGGCGCCGCCACCGCTTTGCCTACTGTCGTCTGACGGAGTTCGTCGACGAACACGTGCAGACCGTCCTTGCCGCATTGAAAGAGAGCGGACAGGAAAAGAACACGCTGGTGATGTTCTCGAGCGACCACGGCGACATGGATGCGGCCCACCGCATGGAGCATAAGAGCACCCTCTATGAAGAGGCGGCCAACATCCCGTTCGTGGCGATGTGGAAAGGACACATCCCCGCGGGGCAGGTTGACAACACGCACCTTGTGTCCAACGGACTGGACCTCCTGCCCACGGTTTGCGACTACGCCGGCATCGAGGGTGTCGCCGATCCGAGGGGACGCAGCTTGCGACCGCTGTTCGAGGGCAAAGACATGCCTTGGCGGAAGACCCTCGGCATGGAGAGCGAGGTCGGCCGAATGGTCGTGAGCGGCGATGGCTACAAGTACACCCGTTACGACACGACCGGGCGCGAAGAGCAGCTCCTCGACCTCAACCGGGATCCGCACGAAACAACCCACTTCACGGGTGACCCCACGTGCGCGACAAAGCTCGCCGCGCTGCGGAAGTCCTTCGACGAAGAGTGGTTTCCCGGGTGCTGACCGGCGAGGCGTGGCTGACGCGCGTACGACCGGGGGAGGATGTAGGGGGAGATCGGGGACAGGCAAACCCAGAGCGCTGTGCCGAAGTGGCCGCGAAACTGCGCGATGTCAGCGAATTCATGGGCGATCTCCAACATGGATTCGCCGTGTGGTTCAAGCGCGACGCTCAAGGACCTAAGTTCGATCAGACCAAACTGTTGTCGTACACGCAAAGAACCAGTCGGCCAGGGCATTCTATCTGAAGTACGGGTTCGAGCCCTCGCCCATCGATGACTTGCACCCGATGCCTGAGAGAGTGAGAGTGCTGAGCATTTACGCGGAGAGAGGGCCCGTCGCCTCCGACGGGAAGAGGTGAGAGCTAACACGGCTCGAAGCTCAATTTGCGCACCGAAAAGGATGCAAAGTGCTCAATGAAACTGCTTCATATTGCGCAATTATGTTGACGTGCCCGTGCTGTTTCGCGATTCTCATGGTCGAAAGAACGGACATCATGTTTGCGTATCGGTACAGATCGCAATGGAGTAGATTCGTATGAAACTGAAATACTTGCCCAGAATTGCCGATGAAGTCCTGCGTCAGGCGCTGACTGCATCGGGCGCGGTATGTATTCAGGGACCGAAATGGTGCGGCAAAACCTGGACGCCATAGTCGAAACAGATGTGTCTGAAGTCGATGGGCGGTCGCGAAATCCGGAGCGTGTTCGGGCGCTGATGAAGTCTATTGCCAGAAACGTTGGCGGTTCGGCATCAGTGGCGACGATCCGTTCAGACATCGCGGGGGACGACGAAAGCCTTTCTCCAAACACGATTCGCGCCTATCTGACGGCGCTTGAGCGTCTCTTTGTGATCGAAAACCAGCCAGCATGGACTCCGGCTCTCCGCTCGAAAACGGCGCTTAGGACATCGCCCAAGAGGCATTTTGTTGATCCCTCAATTGCCGTGGCTGCACTTCAGACCAGCCCTGATGGGTTGTTGAAGGACTTCAAGACCTTCGGCTTCCTCTTTGAATCGCTCTGCATCCGTGATCTGAGAGTTTACGCCCAGAGACTGGCCGGCAACGTTTTCCATTACCGGGATCAAACGGATCTTGAAGCGGATGCCATCGTGGCGTTGCATGACGGCCGCTGGGGGGCTGTTGAAATCAAGATGGGCCAGGCTAAGGTCGAACAGGCCGCATCCAATCTGTTGCGGTTGAAGAACCGCGTTGACGAAGAGAAGATGAACCCGCCGTCGTTTCTCATGGTTCTCACCGGAAACGGCTACGCCATGAGGAGAAAGGATGGCGTTCTTGTTGTTCCTGTGACTTGCCTGAAAGCATAGGGCCGTCCCTGTCGGTCACTCCCCACTAACGCCTAATCCCTGCGTCGCCCCTCCCACGGCTCAGACCTTCGCAACTCACCTTTTCATACTTTTCATGCGATCCTTGACTCTACCCATTGAATTCAAACGCCTACCGGTTGCCGCCCAATGAGGACATGTTTCCCATCTTGATTCTTGTTGCACACGAACCCCCGAATGCCGTTGCCGCCGTAGCAGGGGTAAGGGGCATCACCATCTTGGACTTTGGATATCTTGCTCGCAGCAATGAACTTCCCAGCCTTCATTGCGAAGATCTCGCCCAACGCCTTGAATTCCACCCCCTCCGGGCAGAGCTCGGCAATCAGTTCATCAATCCGATTCATGACTTCGTTTTCTTCTCGATCTTCTTCTGCGCCTGCTTGACCGTTTCGAGATAGGCCTCTACTTCATCTCGTCGCGGCGGCTTTGCCGCACGCAACGCAACCCAAGACAACTCCGGCCGTCAGGCCGGAGCGAAAACTCCCTCTCCCGCAAGCCGTTTTGAGAATTGTCCGACAACCGACGCCGAATCGCACGATTCGGCGTCGCCGGAAATCACGGGCAAAAAGTCGTCGTCAAGGTGGGCAGACAGACCGGTACCGGTCCTTCAAGTCGAGTTCCCGGAACCGTGGTCAATCATCGCGAGCGCGGCTTCCGCTGACGCGGAAACCGGAGATTTTGGGAAAAATCTCAAATGGTCGGGGCGGTGGGATTTGAACCCACGACCTCAACGTCCCGAACGTTGCGCGCTGCCAGGCTGCGCTACGCCCCGACATGGCGAGGGAGAACCTCGAATTGAGCGCCGTACAATAGCGCAAGGCGTTGGTGAGGGAAAAGGAAAAAGTTCACGAATTGGACGCGCCTTTGTCCGGTATTCTCCCGAAGCCGACATTCAACGCCGAACATTCAACGCCCAACGTCCAAATTCGCGCGGACGTTGGGCGTTGTCTGTTCGGCGTTGAACGTCAGGTTCGGAGAAAACCCGGACAAAGGAAGGAGACCGTGAACCTGCGTTCCCTACTCCGTGAACAGCGCGGACGGCTCAGGGGGGATGCGTGGGGCGGGCTTGATGCGGCCGATGGCGCGGACCTGGTCGTAGGGTGTGGCAGCCGAGTAGAGGCGACAGTCGTCGATGACGCCGATGAAGCCGCCGCCCGCGGCCCGCGTGCCGCCGATCAGGAGCGGTCCGGATGGGGAAATCTTCGCGGACGCCAGAAACGTGTCGCGGGAACCCGCCCGCCGGCCGTCAAAGAAGGCGTGGATGCGGCCGGCCGAACGATCGACGGACACCAGCACGTGGTGCCATGCGGTGTTGGAGATTGCGCCCAATGTCACCAGGGATGAGTGCGTGCCGGCGCCGTCGAACAGTTCAAACACAAGTTGTCCGGATGAGTCGTCCATGAAGAGCTCGTAGCCGCGGCCGGCGACGTCGCGCTTGCGCAGCAGGCTGCAGCGGCCGCCCGTGCGCCAAACGCTGACCCAGAGCGAAACCGTGAAGGAGTTGGTGCCGAAGCAACCGGTGGCGTCGTCCAGAAGTACGTGATCGTCTTCGCGCAGGAATTTGAGAGCTCCGCCCATCTGGCCCTCGCCTCGTCCGGCGCCGACAACGGCGCCGTCGTGGAAACCGAAGGACGAGTCGATGGCGACGTCTCCCACCGGTTCGTCAAAGGCCCAGTACCCGGCCAGGGCCGGCAGATAGTCGCAGTCGACGACGGGGGCTGAGAGCCCGTCCGCCGTGGCTTCGACCAGGTGGCCGCCGCGTACGTCGACCGCCGCGTCGGTGCCGATGTGCGAAAGACGGACAGCGCCGCTTTCGACTCCCAGGCGGGTGGCGTTCGCGTCAACCGAGAGCGAGAAGCGTGTGCCCAGAACGGTCATGCGGCCGTGTGGCGCCGTCACCAGCAGCGGAGCGCCTTTCGGGCGCCGGCTGACGACAGCGGCAACGCGGCCCCGCAGCAGGTGAATGTGCATGGCCCCGCTTTGCGATTCGCTGAACGCAACCTGTGTACCGGTCGAGAGACGGACGTGTGAGGAGTCCTTGCCGTAGACATCGCAGACGCCGCCCGCGGAGACCTCCAGAAGGTCGCCGTTGAGGAGCTGCAGTGCCGAGCCGGCTGCCATGAGCTGTCCTTCACGGACAAGTGTGACACCGGCTGTGCCCGGCTCCAGCGTGGCCAGTGCAGCCGGCGTTGCCGGGTCGGGTGCGGTGAAGCGCCGCGAAACCGCCAGCAGAATCAGCAGCGAGGCTGCCGCCGCGAGCGCCGCGGTCGTGGCGTACCGCAACACACGTCCGCCGGGCCGTGGGGAAATCGCCGCGCCGTGTTCGCCCAGCGCGTTCCCGAGCTCGGCGACCCGTCCGGCGAGTTTCCTGGCAGCCCGTGCGATCATCGCCGACCATTGAATGTGCAGGGCAAGCTGTCGGCGTGTGTCGTGCTGTTCGAGCTCGGCGGCGAGTTGTCTCTTCTCGGCCTCGGTCAGCTCGTCATGCAGGTACTTCTCGAACAGGTTGTGGAGTTCTTCGCTCATTGAGTTACCAACTCCAATTCCGGCACGCGCGATACGCACTCCTGCAGCGTTTTGCGAATTCGGTACAGGTTTTTGCGGATGGCTTCGACGCTGGTGTCGAACAGGCTCGCCATTTCCGCGTAGGAGCGTTTCTTTGAGTAGAATTCCAGAATCATCTCGAGCGAGCGTTCGGTGATCTTCTGCATGCAGAGCTGGAGCTTGCGCATCATGTCCCGCTGGCGGTCAGCCGCCTTTTCGTCCAGAAACTCATCCAGAGCCTGTGACGTCAGCCGGTCCAAAAGGGCGTCTTCCTCCGGGCGCTCGCGTTCGCGGGCGCGGATTGCCTCCAGTGTCTTGAGCCGAACGATGGCCTTGACCCAGGCAAACACGGACGTGCCGGGGGTGAAATCGCGCCACTTCTCCATCGCGATCACGTAGGCATCCTGGACGACGTCCTCCGCCTGGGCCCAGTCGCGGAGCATTCCGTACGAATAGGCCAGCAGCGTGTCCTGGTATTGCATCGCTGCCTTCAGCACTTCGGCTTGACTGGCCTTTTTCATTATCTTCCGCTCTAGAAGAGTAAAATAGGGGAGCCTCTTGCGAGGCTCCCCGGGTCACGGATAGTTCAGGAAGTGGCGTTATGAATGAAACATATCCATGCCTTCACATAGTACATGACAGAATCGTTCACAAAGTGGACATCAAGGTTCCCGAATTTGTCAACTTGGTTGGTCAATTGGTTGATTGGTTGATTGGTTGATTGGTTGGTTTCTGGAGACTCATCGTCTGCGTGAACCTGCGGAGCGAAGCGACGCTAGGTTCCACGCAGTTGATGGATCCAATCATCATCCGGGAACGTGGTCAAGGACGCCGGCGATGACGGCAACGTTCCCACTCACGCCGCCTGTCCCCCCGCTCGCCCTCGTCCACCGTTATCGTCGCCCGCTATCGTCCACCGGTCTTCGGCCCACGATAGCGGGCGACGAGAGCGGTTGACGATTGTCTTCTCATCCATCGTCCACTATGCCCAATCACCCAATTGCCCAATTGCCCAATCACCAACTACAATCCGCTCATGAACCGGAAGATGCGGTCGGCGTGTCCCGGCAGGCTTTCGTGGCCGAAATCGGGGTAGATCGACAGCGACTTGTGGGACGGGATCTTATTGTAGGCCGCAAATTGCGTCGAAGGCGGGCAGACGGTGTCCATAAGTCCCACGGCCAGAAGTACTTCCCCTTCTATGCGCGGGCAGAGGTACTGGACGTCGATATAACCCAGCTTGTTGAATACCTCTTCCTCGCGCGTGTGCAGGGGATCGAAGCGCCTGAAGTAGTCGCGCAGTTCCTGGTAGGCGTCCTTGGCCTGATCGATTTGCCACACGCGTTTGTAGTCGGTCAGGAAGGGGAAGAGCGGCGCCACACGCTTGACGCGTGGTTCAAGGGCGGCGCAGGCCAGGGTCAGTCCGCCGCCCTGGCTGCCGCCGGTGACGCCCACGCGGCCGGGATCGACGTTGGGCATCGCCATTACGATTTGCGCAAGCTGGGCCGTGTCTAGGAATATGTGGCGGAAGAGCAGGTTGTCGGCGGGACCGTCCAGTCCACGGATGATGTGTCCGTTCAGTGTGTTTCCGGTGACTCCGCCCTTGTCTTCGGACATGCCGCCCTGTCCGCGGCAGTCGAGATCTGCCACCGTGAATCCCATCGCCACGTAGCCGAGTTTGTCCACCCAGTCGCCGGAGGCTCCGGAGTAGCCGTGGAACATGAGAACCGCGGGAGAGGGGACCGGCTCGATCATACGCGGGCGAAGGAACTTCGCGTGGATGCGGGCCCCGTGGACACCCGTGAAGAAGAGGTCGAAGCACTCCGCGTACGGAGTCTCGAATTCCGCGGGCTGCAGGTCCACCTGCGGGTCGATAGCGCGCATTTCCGCCAGAGCGTTGTCCCAGTACTTGTCAAAGTCGTCGGGACGCGGATTGGTCCCTTCGTATGTCGCCAACTCCTCGCGGGGCATATCGAACAATAGAGGCATGATCAGACTCCTGCTGTCGGTGAGATTTACGGGAGAAGGTAGCGTGGCGCAGGCCAAAAGGCAATAGCGGTGTGGGATGTGGGATGTGGGATGTGAGATGTGGGTGACAAAGAATGCTGCGCTGCGGCGACGGGGCTGTATCAAAAGGTCAGAAGTCCGTTGCGCTCCGACCGGTCCACGGCACTCCGTTCGCTCCGCTCACTGCGAGCCTGACTACAAACCCAACGCACGCGCTCCCTGCTCGTAGTGAGCCACGCAGCCCGAGACGCAAAGCGGATCGGCGCGGAGTGGCGTGGACCGGTTGGGGCGCGCTACACGCCGACACTCGCAAGCGGCCAGCCCCTCACCCGCCTCCGCTGCGCTGCTGACCGGTCAGCGCCAATTAACCAGTCGACCAATCAACCAGCCCTACCCCAGCACCTCGTTCTCGCACGCCGCGTACTTCTCGAGCAACTCGTCGTAGACGGGGGCGGCGGCGGGGTCGGGTTGGGCGACCTTAGACTCGTCGGGCTGGACGAAGGGATCGACCAGCTCGTGCCAGCTCGGGGCCGTGCCGGTCGTCTCGGCCAGGTATCCGTGGGCTGCGCGGATAGCCGCGCCGAGGGCTGCGCTGTTGGCGACTTCGAGGCGATAGACAGGGCACTGATGCACGTCGGGCATGATGCGCAGGATGAGCTTGTCCTTGGACGCGCCGCCGGTAGCATAGATGCGTTTGGGCGACACTCCCATCCAGCGTGAGTGCAGCCGCATGGAGAGCATCTGCGCTTCCACTACCGCGCGACAGTTGCCCGGCACGTCGTCTTCGGCCAGGTCAAAGCGGCGCACACCCGGTTCGAGCACCTTGGGCACGATTTCCGGCTCGAAATAGGGCAGCAGCACCTTGCTGTCGTTGCCCGCCGGCGTCTTGAAAGCCTCTTCGGCGAAGCTGGGCCAGTCTTCGATTTCGTAGGCTTCGCGGATTTTCTCGCGGGCGAGGGAACCATTCTTGAAGCAGATCAGGCTCATATAGTCGCCCGTGGGGGAGACGAAGACGTGCCCTTCGCCGCGGGGGTCGACGCGGCACTCCTGCATCGTTCCGAAGAACGTGTCGCTTGTGCCGAGGCTGATGGCGACGTAGCCGGGCTCGATCAGCCCCAGTCCGATCAGGCTGTTGGGGTTGTCGCCGGACCAGACGACGTTGAGGGCGTCGGCGTTGAGTCCGTATCTCCGCACGAAATATGAGCTGACCTTGCCGGTTACCGTCCACGAGGGTACGGGGTCGAGGAGTTTTGCTGCCAGCTCGGGGGCCGTGGCGGCGAGCGCCGCTTCATTCCAGTTTTTGGCAGCGATGTCCATCATATTCATGCCGGCGCCGTCGCCGTGGTCGATGGGAGCCAGGTCGCCACCCATGATCGAGGCCATGAACGAGCTCACGAGCGCGATGTGGGCGGTGTCGGCGTAGCCGTCGGGGTCGGTCTTGAAGAACTTGCGGATCTGGGGTCCGGTGAAGCGCTCGAATGCTACCGATCCGGTCGCTTCGGCCACGGCCGTGGCACTGCCCATGGCGTCCATGATTTCGTGACACTCTTCCGTGGTTGACGAGTCCATCCAGATCGGCGACGTGGCGCGCGAAAAGCCGCCTTCGAGGTTTTCGACCAACGATAGCTGCGGATTGAGCTGCTGGATTTTGGCGGCCATGGAGGCGTTCAGATAGACCGAGCCGTGCTGCTGGCCCGAGCCGGAGACGGCGAGCACGTCGCCGAGAGGCGCGCCGGCTGCCTGCAAGCGGGAGAAGACGTAATCGAGGGCCGCGGCCCATATCAGGGGCGGCGCGTGGACGACACGCGGGTCATCGTTGGTCAGTATGCCGTGGTCTGTGCCGTACTCGGGCAGGTCCTCTTCGAAGTTCACGCCGTCCTCGGCGACAACCTGACCACTGTCGAGATCGATGATGAGGGCTGACAGACTCTGCGTACTCGAATCCAGACCGAGAAAAAGACGCGCCATGATAGGACCTCCTTTTGCATGCTTCACACTTAGGTGTCAGGCGCATGGTTTAGCCTTTTGCGCGGGCTTTGTCGAGAACGTAGAACCGTTCTCCGGGGCGGTATCGCGGCGCCCGAGCTGAGGCGGTGGGTCACGCGTGGGTTGGAACCGTCCTGGAGCACGGTCCCACAGGAGTTTCCGACGATAGTTTCTGTCCCTAGCCGGAAACTTCAACTCCTGCCCTGTCATCCCGAGCGCAGCGCAGCGGAGTCGAGGGATCTCGGGAATTGGCAACCACGCCGGACGTGCTTGGCAGTTCTCGAGATCCCTCGACTCCGCTCCGCTGCGCTCGGGATGACAGACAGGGCGGGGTGCGGTTTCCCGCCCGAATTGTATCGGTCAGAAACCGCATTTCCTCCAGCAATTCTCATTATGGCCACGCCCCCTGCCGCCTTGTGCGGCAGGAGCGGG
>CAZKRK010000159.1:0-16082 GCA_964555035.1 uncultured Victivallales bacterium
CCGACTACCGGTAACTGCCGTTTCTAGGGTGAATGGCGCGCTCCCACCTCTCCCCGCGGGGGAGAGGTCGGTCCGACGCAGGAGGACCGGGTGAGGGGCGGTACGCGTGTGTCTCCGGGATGACAGGAATGGCTTCGGGGTCCTCGTCGATGCCGGCATAGCGCGCCTTCAAGTCGCGGCGGCGGTCACGGTGCCTGGTGACACGGTCCCAGCCACAGTTCTCATGCCAGGTGCCGTGTGCCGGCGTGCCGAGGTCGATCCACGTGATCAGGCGGTCCCATCCCTCCTTATCCAGTTGCACCCCGCTGTGACCGTCACGCAGCTTCTGAATGAGCTCGGACGTGTCGGCGTGGAATTCGCAGGGGGACAGCAGGTGCATGTCGCTTTCGATCGTCGGCGAGCGAACAAAGCGGCGCAAGGCGAGATAGGCCGGCGTGAAATTGGCGTTCTTCTGGTAGCTGTTCTTGGGGCCGGGCGGACACAGTGCGTCGCGTCGCGTGAAGTCGGGGATGGTCAGGCCGTCCTTGCGTTCCTTGCCGTCGTGGCAGCGTATGCAGTGCGCGTCCAGGACCGGTTGCACCTCGCGCACGAAGCCGAAACCGCGTGCGGGGCCGTACCACGGGGCGATTTCGGCGGGAGGTTGCTGCAGGGCGATGGTCTGCTTGGATGGGGGCGGCGTGTTCTGCGGTTCGTGGCAGCCCACGCAGGAGAGGGTCTCACCCGGCATTGCGGTCATCCAGCTTCGCATGAGCTGCAGCGCCTTGCCGTCGGCGTCGAGGGGTTGGACCGAGATGGGCGTGTTGGCCGGGACGCGGAAGTAGGCGGAACCGTCGGGTTCAACGGGGACGGTTCCCATGATGCGTTTTACGTCCCAGGGACCGTCGAGCCCCACGCGGTCGATCTGGCCGCCCATGCCGCGATAGGAGAAGTGGTAGGTGAACAGCCGCAGTTGCTTGACTGTGCCGCGCGGGATGCCGCGCAGTCCAGGGCCGGCATAGACGTCAGCAAGGTAGATGAGCGAATCCTTGCGGGTTGTGTCGACTTTGGGCGTGATGGCCGGTGGGCACGGGGTGGGGCGGATTGGGATCGGCTCCAGCAAGGCATAGCCGGGCTCTTCCTTGACGAGGACGAGATTGTCGAAGACATCGGCGAGGTACAGCCCCCACCCGGCACCCTTGTGCGGCTGCGCCGCGACGAGGAAATGGCGCGAGCTCAGCGGCCAGGGGTGAAGGTACTTGGGCCAGCTATTGCGAACAAGACCGTCACGGATGACCGGCTCGACACGCTTGCCGTGACCGGGTATGCGCTGGATGACGCCGTCGGCCTCGAACCGGCCGCGGGCGGGATCGAACAGCACCAGTTCGCCCATGCGGTGCACGTCATGATGACCGCCGACAATTGCGATGAAGCGCGTGGGGTGGTCCGGTACGGGCCGGGCATAGAACATGGCATTGGGCCAGTACGAGTTGCTGCCGTAATACTCCATCTGTTCCGTGCCGTCAGGGTTCATGTGGAACAGGATGCGCGACACGAAATGGGGGATGTCGGAGTACTCCCAGCGCAGGTACATGACGCGTCCGTTGTTGAGGACGGTGGGGCACCAGTCGTGGTCCTGGTCGAAGGTGAGACGCCGGATGTCGCCGTCGCCCGCGGCCTCATAGAGGTATAGGTTGGCGACGTGGGACCCTCCGCGAACGCAGGGCACGCCGGTAAAGGTCGCGGTCGACGAGAAGACGATGTTGCCGTCGGGCAGGTAACAGGCATCGTAGTTGTCGACGTCGGGTTCGTTGATCAAGGGCAGCTCGCGCAGATGCGAGCCGTCGATCGCGAGTTCGTGGATCTGCCATCGGCCGTGCGTGCCGGGCATGGATACGAGCATCCTCTTCGCGTCCCAGTGCAGATCGACGTCACCGATGAAGCAGGTGTTTGACGGTTGATAGAGCGTGACGGGGTTCGGATCATCGTCGCGCGGGCCGAGCGTGACCAGGGCGTTGTCGTGGCCTCTACTCTTCACGCTGCAGTTGCCTTGCCAGTTTGTGGGCAATCCCAGGTTGGCGGCCTTGCGCCTGATGGCGAGAATGCGGTTGAAGTCCAGAAGGGGATTGGCGAGCAGGGCTTCTCTCTGAAGCGACTTGAAGCGCGCGGCAAGCTCGATGCGCTCCGCGGGTGCGGTTGCGGCGTCTTCGTAGCGAGTGCGGAGCTTCTGCAATTCATCGAGGTATGTCGGCGGATAGCGATCGCGAAACGTGTTCATCAGGTCGCGGACGGCCAACTCGAGGGCCTCCCAGTTTGGTTCCGCGTTCCGCTGCCGCGGGGGATGAGCGGCGCGACGGGAGGCGGCCGGCTTGCCTTTCCACGGTACGATTTTGCGCCAATTGCCGGGAGTGGAGAGGTAGGCCAGGATGTTTGCGGTCAAGCGTTCCAGGTTCCGGCGATGGCGGTTGTCTTTGTTGGCATAGTGCGGCAGGCGCCAGCCCATGACGATGACACGTCCCTTGCCGAGCGCGAATTCCGCGAGGGGATTCTCCGATCCGCCGGGCGACCTGGCCAGCAGCATCCCTTTGCTGGGCCCTCCCGAGCCATGCCAGTCGGCGAAGGCCGGGAAGCCCGCACTGCTCAAGGGAATTCGCCCCTGTTGCGTAGAGAGTCCCTTGAAGACGGGGTGATCCGGAATGGCCGGCACCATCGCCGCGGTGCTTCCATCGCGTCCGGGGCCGCCCCGTCGCGGGCGAATCGTCTCCAGGCCCAGCTCATGCGCCAGGGCCAGTCCCGCTCCGGAGAGATAGAGCGCGCCGCCCTTGGCGACGTGGTCGCGGAGCGTGGTGGATGCGGCGCTGTTGGGGACGAGGGGCGTAAGGTCCGTACCATCGCCGCAATGAATCCAGATTATGCGCGGCAATCTCGGCGTTTCCCGGGGGGAGACTGTTTCAAGGCGGCCTGACTTGGAGAAGCGCAGGGGCACGGTTGCGCCAGTCCGCCGACAGACGTCCTGGGCCGCCGCGGACTCCGAACCGGGTTCCTTGCCCGCGGGACAAAGAAAGCCGACTTCCATGTCCGCACTTGCAGGAAGAAGAGCGGTCACGGTCAGAGAAAGAACGGCGAGGGCGGAGAATCGAATTCGGCGTGTCGTGGTATGCATGTTCTTTGCAGCTCGTGTTGAATGTTCAGACGAAGATAGCCAACGGCGACCGCATCGACAACAGTCTTCTCATGGCAAAGGCATCTTGATCTGTCCGTGCCTGCGTTGGGGGATTCTCACCACGGAGTCACGGAGACACGGAGAGGAGAGCGGAGTCTGGGTGTCCCAATGACCGTTGACAACGCGGTGTATGTGCTGCGAGAATCGGTGGGTGTGAGGAGAAGGGGCGTCCTTGTCATGTCAAGAGTGAGCTTAAGAAGCCGTGTGCACTACCGGATGCTGCTGGCGCTTTCGCTGGTTATCATCGGCGTATCGCTGGTGGTGCTGTTCTTCCTGGCGCTGTCGCAGCTTCGGACGATTGCGGACGTCTACGAGGCCCGTGAGTTGCGTGCCCTGGGGCAATATGCGCACGTGGCGGTCAGGGAGTGTGCCTATCGATTGACCCAGGCCGAGAGCGAGTTGCTGGCCGGTCTGGACGTCGACACCCAGGAAGGGCTGGTAGCGTCGTTAGCGGCAATCGAGTCCAATCGCTACGATGTCGGCTGTTTTGCGTTGTTCGAAGACGGCGAGATCATCTATCCGGCGACAGGCATGGTAGAGCGAGACGTTCCGTTGTACACGTTGATGGTGCGGTGCGGCGAGTTGCTGGCCGGTCTGGACAGTGCAGGAGCCCTGCGTTTCGAGTTCGAGGGGGGCGGCTACTATCCCGGCGCATCCTGCTATCGCCTCATGGCAAGGGAGCGCGAGGGCATTGTCGGGTTCTGCTGGAGTGAGGAGACCGTAGTCACATGGTGCCGTGAGGTGGCGCTCGAGAACGTTCCCGCGGGGTACATTCTGGAGTTCAGGGCTATGGACCAGCAATCCCTTCATCGCTATCCCCCGGACGCCGAACCGTTGGCGGTCGATGCGGCGCTGGCGGCAGCCGAACCGTTTCCGCCGGACACTTTCTCGTGGATCGGAGTAGTGTGGCCGGAGGACCCGGAAACTGTCAGCCGTATCGTCAGGCAGCAGATCGTGTATTACTGTGTCGGTATCGGCTTGCTGGTCCTGATGCTTGCGGTGGGGGTCGGGATCCTGGCGGTAGCTCTGTGGCGCGCGGGGGAGCTGGCCCGTCTGAAAGCAGACTTCGCGTCCAACGTATCGCACGAGCTGAGAACTCCGCTGGCGTTGATCCGGGCGGCCGGAGAATCCCTTGGCAGCCGGCGTGACCTTGCGCCGGAACGAGCGGAGCGCTATCTCGGCATCATCGATCGCGAAACGCGTCGCCTGACCGACATGATTGACAACCTGATGCGTCTCACGCGTCAGGGGCGAGAGCCGGTCTACGACTTCAAAGAGAAGGATGTCTGTGCCTTTGTGCGCGGTTTTGTCGAGGACTACACCCTGCACGCACGCACGGCCGGGTTCGAGGTCGAGACGGACATTGCCGTGGGACCGCTGGCAGCGCGCATTGACCAAGACGCTATGACGGCGGTTTTGGTCAACCTGCTTGACAACGCGATGAAGTTTTCTCCCGACAAGCGGCCGATCACGGTTTCAGTCGGCGCTCGCGAGGGGGGCGTGGAGATCGTGATCAAGGACAGGGGCGTCGGCATTCCGGCCGAGCACGTCGAGATGGTCTTTCAGGATTTCTATCGCGTGGAGAGCGACCTCATAAAGAAGACGCGCGGGACGGGAATAGGGCTCGCGCTGGTGCGGGAGATCGTTACGGTGCACAGCGGCAAAGTATGGGTTGACAGTACGCCCGGTCAGGGGGCAGAGTTCACTGTGCGTTTACCCGTTGTTCAAGAATCGAACGAGGGAGAGAAATAATGGCGAAAATCCTGGTTGTCGAAGACGAAGCGGACATGCAGTTCGTCTTGACGGACAATCTGTCGGCGGAAGGTCACGATGTCGACGCGGTGGGGGAGGGAAAGGAGGGTTGTCTGCGTGCGCTTTCAGGGGACTACGACCTGGTGATTCTGGATATCATGCTGCCGGACGTCAACGGTGTCGAGGTGTGCAAGCAGATCCGAGCCCGCAACGTCAGCATTCCGATAATTTTTCTGACGGCCAAAGGCGACGAAATCGACAAGGTCGTGGGACTGGAGGTTGGCGCGGACGACTACATCACGAAGCCCTTCAGCGTCCGCGAAGTGCTGGCGCGAACCAAAGCCGCGTTGCGGAGAGCGGGAATTGCGCAGTCTGAGGCGCCGCGCGAGTGCATAATCGGGGACGGCCGCGTCGATTTCGCCCGGCGCGAGTTTTCCGCCAGAGGTGAAACGATCAAGCTTACGCCTTACGAAAACGGTCTGCTGCGTTACCTGGCGTCGCGCCGCGGCGACGTAGTGTCGCGCGACGATATCCTGCGCGAAGTCTGGGGACAGGAAGCCTCGCCCTCAAACCGTACGGTCGACAACTACGTTGTGCGCGTGCGCCACAAGCTCGAAGAAGACCCCGGCAATCCGCGATACGTGATTACGGTGCACGGGAGCGGGTACAAGTTGGTGTAGTCAGCCCTGCTCCTTGAGCATCGGGCCGATACGGGCGTGGAGTCTCTTGATCTGATCGTCAAGGCGTTGGCGGGTGTCGACGCTCTTGGCCTCAAGCTCCTTGATCTTGTTCTGGGCCTGATCCAGTTCTTCGCGCGCTTCGATCAGCAGAGAGGCCGCGGCCGACGCCTCCTGGCTGACCTTTTTCATGCTGTTCTTGTAGCGGCTGACCGTCGCATTGGCGGTCTGTTCCGCTTTCAAGCGTTCGTCGCGCTCCTTGTCGATTTCGTCCTTGGCTTTCTCGATGAGCTTGGTCGCATCGGATGTTTCGACCTTGAACAGCTCGATCTCCTCCTGGAGAACGCGCTGAGTCTTGTCGAGCTGCTCCTCGGCCTCAAGGGCGCGCTCGTAGAGCTGGTCGACCTGTTCGCGCAGTTCCACGGTCTCCTTTTCGTGCTTTCGCTCCACGCGTTTCAGGTTGGCCTGCGACCGTTTCAGGTCTTCTTTGAGGCGGTCAATCGTCTCGCCGTCTTCGCGGACGATTTCCTTCAGTTCCGCGTCCTGTTCCTCGAGCTCCGTGGCCAGTTTGCGAGCCTTGGCAAGGCTCTTCTCCAGTTTGGATACGCTCTGACCATGCTCGCGAACCGCGGCGTCATGAGTCTCCCGCAGATCCGCCGCCTCCTTCTCGGCCGCCGCCGTCTTGGCCTGGGCGGCTGCGCACTCATCCGCGGTTGTTTCCAGTTTCCGGTTCGCTTCGGCAAGCTCCTGCGCGGCGCCCCGTGCTTCCTGTTGCACGCGGTCGAGCTCCGCTACCGCGGAGTCGTGCCCGGCCTGCACTTCGTTCTTCTCGGCTTCCGCCCGTTCCAGCCCACCCCGCATTTCCTCAAGTTCGTTCCGCGTCCGCTCCAGCTCGCCCCGTGTTTCGTCGAGGTCACTCCGCGCACCGTCCCGCTCTGCCTTGGCGGCGTCGAGGGCGGTCTTGGCGTCCGCCGCCTCGCTTCTGGCGATTTCCAGGTCGCGCGCGCGAGCTTCGTTCGTTTCGCGGATTTCCGCGTGTTCCGCGGCCTGGGTCTCCAGCTTCTGCTCCAGTTCACGCGCCTCGTCGGTCGCGCGCGACAGCTTGTCCCGCGCCTCTTCGCGCTCTCGATTGGCGTCTGCCAGGGCGGCCTCTGCCGTCGCCTGTTTCTCCTCTGCCGTTCGAGCCCGCGTAGCGGCTTCGGCAGCCCCGGCCTCGGCTTCCGTCCTGGCCGCACTGACGCTCTCCAGTTGCCGACGCAGATCGTCGCGTTCGCCTTCCAGCCCCCGGTGCGCCGTTTCGGACTCGGTGCGAGTGCGTTTCAGATCGTCATCCAGGGCGGAGGCCTTCTTACGTTCACGCTCCAGATCGTTCTTGAGGGTCTCGAGTGCGTCGCCGAGGTCGGCAAGCTTCTGTCGGGCGTCCGAGGCTTCTTCGGCGACGGCATCCCTTGCGCTGATGGCCGACTCGACTTCCCCGCGCAGGGACAGCAATTCACTTTCACTCCTGGTGTGTTCCCGCCGGAGCTCGTCCAGATCCTCACTCACGGCTTCCTCGTCGATATCGGCCAGGGCCGCATCATCTTCCGCGAGGGCAGGCTGCGTGCTCTGCGCGAACTCGGACCGGGCGGCCTCGCTGGCGGCTCCCAGTTCGCGCACCTGCTCGCGCAGCGAGGCGACTTCGCGGCCGATGCGGTCGGAGAGGGGCGAAGTCCTCGGTTTCGGGGCGGGGGTTGTTGGCGCGGCCGCCTCAACGGGTTCGGCGGCAGGTTCGCGTTGCTCCGCTTTGACCGGTTTCGCCTTGACCGGCTTCGCGGCGCGTTTGGCGCGCCGGGGCTTGGACCGACCGAAGATCTCGCCGTACTTCCTGGAAACCGTCGACTCCTCCCCCGTGACCGTATTAACCAGGCGGGCGTTAGGATCGCTGACCAGCTCCCTGACGGCCTTGAGATTGAGCGGTCCAAAGAGGTTGCCGCCGCCAAGGTCCACGCGCCAGTGCATCTCGAGAAAGGGCACGTTCTCCGCGGCAATCCAGCGCTTGCCGTCATCGGATAGCTGGTGCCCCGGGGCAACGCGGCCGCTCTCGGTCCACTGGATCAAGTCCTGGCGATTCGCCGGTCCGTAGGTCTTTCCATCACCGATGCGAAGTAGCCATCCCCTTTGAGCGGAACTCGCTTCCGAAGCTGCTGGCATGTTGTCCTCCAAGAAACTTGTGTCGAATACGGAGTATCGATGGGAGATGTGTGGAAGTCAAGGGGATTGGCGGGTCCGTGAGTGCTCGCGGAGTCCTATCGGAACGAAGCGGGGCGTTTGGGCCATTCCGCCTTTGAGGGCAGTTCCTTGTCGAATTCGACATTGAACCAGAGGACGCGCTCCCTGTTGGTATCGTCCACCACCGAGAGCTGCACACTCCACTTCTTGGGCGTCGACTTGACGCGCGAGGAGTAGCGCTGGTGCAGCATATGCAGGATGCCCCACGGTCCGGGATAGGTGACGGTGCGGCTGGGGTCGACGACGTCGCTGTAGTGTCTGAAGAAGTGGAAAGAGACATCCGGCCCGGGGAAGGTCGCAAGACCGATCGATTTATGTTGATCGGCAATCGTACTGAACCGGCTGTCTTCGACGGCGGCGCCCTGCACCAGTTCGCCATAGCGCCAGATCCTCATAACGCTGCTTTCCATGCCCTGGTTAAAGACCCGCAGTAGCTGGGCCTGGTCGGCGCTGGACATTAGCTGCACGTTGGCCGTAACGGCCCGATCGGTTGTGCGGGGCAGGCACGCCAGCATGCGGTTGGCGGCATTGACCCACTCGACGGCGTCGCCGAGCTGGAGGTGACGCAAGCGCTCCAGCTCGAAGTCGATGCGCGTGACTCCCGTATCGGCGCCTTCGCCGATCAACTTGGGATTCTGAACTTCCCCGCGCGGGGTCAGCTTGGCGAGTACCGCGGACGCGGCAACCACTTCGGCCAGGGTCAGGTCCTTGACGTTGGCACGCGGCAGGTCAAGCGGAAAGCGGGCGTAGCGGCTGAGTTCGGGGATGAGGCCCTTGACTTCCGACATCAGCTCGTCGGCAATGGACTTGAGCGAGTAGTAGAACAGGTCATCCCAGTACTGCTGGACGTAGTTTTCCTTTTCGTGAAACGCGCCGACGAGGAACTCGCGCTTAAAGCGGGCGGCGTCCGTATCGAGAATCGTCTCCCGGTCGGTCATGGCGCGTCCGTCGTAGCTGCTCCACTCTTTCAGGACGTCATGGCATTTGCCGCGGAAGGTCTCGCTGTCGATGCTGAGCAGCCCCTCCTGCGCGCGGCGGAGGATGTCCTTGACGGCGGTGCGGTGGTCTTCAGGCGCTACGGCCTCGTAGCTCTCGAACGCGGCCTCGATCTGCTTGACCACTTTCTCGAGTTCCCAGTGTGTTTCCTCCACGGCGGTGTTTCGTATGCGGGAGTACAGGGGCGACCAACGGCTATCCGTGACCTTGATCTTCTCGGGAATCACAACCGGGCCGAAGCCCCGGAACCGGCTCAGATAACCGTCAACACGCCTCTTGATCTCGTCGTAGAGTTTGACAAATGCGGCCAGTTCCTCTTCCGTTTTGTCCGGGAAGCGGCGCCGCACGTCGGCAAGGGCAAGTTCCATGCGCTGGCGCGTTTGATCGACGAGGGTCTCGCCGATCGGCGCCGACTCGTCTTTCTCTTCCTGCCACTTGTCGTCATCCAGCGCGACGGCGCTGTCGGACGGCAACGGCAGTTCTTCGAATCGCGCTTCGACCTCTTGGATGGCATTGGAAACCGTGGAGCGGTACTTGGCGGCAACGTTCCGTTCACGGCAGATGGCGATGCCGAGATAGTCATTCGTGATGGCCCCGAACACCTCGCACAGGCGGGCGTTGGCCGTCTGCAGCCGTTCGTACTCGTTGCGCCAGTCGGGCTCGACGTCTTCAAATCCGCGCAGATGCTGGAATTTGCCCAGCTTGTCGCCAAAGAACTTGATGAAGCGCGCTTCCGCATCCCGGTATTCCTTGCCTCGATCGCGCTCAAACGAATCGAGTTGCCGCCAGAGCAGCATGATTTTCTTGAGCTGCGAGTCCAGGCTCGTCATTTCGGGGGACCTGACGCAGTACTCGATGAAGCGGTTGACGCCGACGTCCAGCGTCCTGTTCTCGTCGAGGGTGTGGCCGGCGACAAGCCAGCGGGGCACCCATTCGGCCTTTCCGCCGTCGGGGCTGTAGGACCAGTCCAGGACCTGGTTGAGCATCTCGCGATCGCTGCCGTCGTAGGCGGCGAAATCGTCGGAGTTGAGCACGCCGCCCAACAGGGCATCGAGTTCGATCGGTCCCATTTTCGGTTTGTGCCTTGGGTCGTACAGCAGTCCGATGGCGTCGGTCTCGATCCGGATCAGCTCGCCGAGGGCCGCGGTCGTGCGTGCGTTCCACTCGGCCGTATTCGGCGCGGACACCCTGTATCGGGCAGCGTTGACGGCCGGCTCCAGCACGCTCAAGTCAAAGAGGACGCGCCGGGCCTCGCGCCTGAGCTTGTCGAAGCCGGCGTCGAACGGCCGCGAAATGCGAAAGATCGCGGGCACACGGATCGGCTTTCGAACGAGCCGCTGGAGGTCGTGATGGTAGGCGGAGAGTGAGATGTGTTCCTGCTCCAGCCGCATCGTCTCGCGGCCCTGATAGGCGTAGGCGCCCGGTGCGGCGCCATCGCGTTTGACGATCGACAGGCCGTGGTCTCCACCGAAGCCCGATTCTTCGAGGCGCGTGGCGGCGAACTTCCAGAAGCGGCTTTCGCGACCGATCGTATTCTGCAACTTGCGGCCGCCGAAGCACGTGAGCAGGAAGAGCAGCAGGATGCCGGCAGCAGCGGTACCCAGAATCGCGAACTTGCGCCTGAGGTGCAGGCGGCGGACATTCGTGGCGCGGGTAACCAGGCCGGACTCGGGGAAGATCTTGCTGAGGAAGACGTCGCGCAGGAAGAACGCCCGGTCACGTTCCCAGATGCGTCCCTCGGGCAGTTGCTCCGGGGCGATACCCAGTGTGTGCGCCAACTCCTCGTCGAGGGCGGCGCCTTCGCGCATGGACGACGTGAAGTAGATTCCTCGCAGAAACAGCGGCTTGGTGGACCACTGGCTCGGGACGAATACGCTTTGCAGGTACTGCTTCAGAGGCTTGGTAACGGCTTCAAAATAGCGGGGGAAGTCGTACAGGGTGTCGACTTCGTCGAAACGCGAATCCGAGAGATCCTGGCATGGCTCGGGATTCTGCAAGAGCATAAGGCGTCGGCGCAGCAGGCGCTGTTTGACGATGTCCAGGTACTGGGTGGTCTTGGCCGGATCGAAGGGTTCGTCGATCGAATCCGGGTTCGACCAGCCGACAATCTGGCTCTGCAGGTCGGGATTGTCGATGTCGTCGAAGAACTCGCGGAACCCGACGATCAGGTCGCACTTGGTGATGCACACGAAGACCGGGAAACGGATGTCGAGCGTGCGTTGGACAGTGCTCAGTTGCTGGGATATCGTTGTGGCCTTGCGCTGGATCTCGTCCGGCGAGTCCTTGATCAGGCTGTCGGCCGGAATGACGAGCAGGAGCCCGTTGACGGGGCAATTCGGGCGGTGCTTTCTGAGCAGCTTGAGGAAGGTGGTCCACTCTTCGCCTTCGTTGGTGTCGACATCTCCGAACATCAACCGACCGGCCAGATCGAGGACCACGGCGTTGTTGGTGAACCACCAATTCATGTTGATGGTGCCGCCGACGCCCTGCAGCTCGTCCTGCAAGCCGGGCGGGAAACCGATGTTGGAATGGCGGATGGCCTCGGTCTTGCCTGAACCGGGTTCGCCCACGATCATGTACCAGGGCAGCTCGTAGATGTCTTTGCCGGCTACATTGAATTTCTCCACGCCTTCTTCGAATTTCTTGCGCAGATCGTCCAGCATGGCGATCTGGCCGGCCTGGTTGATGCCCTGCGGCGTAGCTGCGCTCTGCCCCCGCATGTCCTTGCCGAAGCTGGCGGCCTTGCGTTTGCGGGCCTTCTTCACGATCCACCCGTAGATGCCGAGGATGATGGCGATCGCGAGGACGCCGACGATCATGATCATCATGCCGGTGCGACCGAAGAACATGTAGACGACGTACGTGAGAGTGCCGCCACCCATCAGGCCGGCCGTGACACGGCTGCCGCGCGACATGCCGGAGAAAATGCTCATAAGTGCATATGGATTCATACGTGCGCCCTCACGTTTCTAGCGGTCCTCGTCCGGCAGGGCAGTCGCGTTGACTTTCTGCCGGGAGGCTGGATCATGTTTCACGATCGTCTTGAGTGCTTTCGATAAGTCGTAGGATGCCTGCCGGTACATGTATATGTTCGTGATAAAGAGAACAATCAGGAGCCCCACGATGGCGATGATAATGCCGAGGAGCTTGGTGGCCGGGGGCTCGATCAGGTTACGCGTGTCAAGGTGTTCGTAGGCTTCGGGACAGGTCCGGCCCTTGCCGTCGGTACTGATGTGTTCCTTGATGCGGGAGCTCATCTCGCGCATCTTGCGCTTCAGGTAATCGGGCTTGCCGGCATAGAACCCTTCGAACCCCAGGCCGATACAGGTGTAAAAGATCACGAGCCGCTCATTGGCGGCGCGGCTCCTGTCGGCCAGCGTCTCATCCAGAAGGTCGAAGAACTTCTCGTCGCCTGCCAGCTCGTTAAAGGCGTAGGCGAGACGTTCCTTGTGCCACTGCTCGGAAATGCTCAGGCGCCCCTCCACGATCATCGAGTCCACGAAGAAGGTCAGCGCATCCTTGACGCGCTCGAATTGTTCGGTGAGTTCCTGGCTCTGCTGCGAGGCGTTCTTCATTCGCTCGAAGAGTTGCGCAATTTCGCCGCGCACGGTATTGAAGTCACAACTGCCGCCGCTACGCGCCGAACGGTTGAGACGGCACAAGTAGTGGAACAGCGGCTCACATAGTTCAGGCAACGTCATGCGGATCCCTCCCCGCTGGGCACAGTCATGTACAACGTTATGCTCATATCGGACGACTCCATTCCGGGCCACCGCGCGGCAAGCGACTTCTCTTCGGACACGCGGTCCCACATGCGCGCGCTTTCGCCGCGCAGCAACCTGAAGTAGACGAGTCCGGCCTCGGACGGCAACTCCAGCGGCGGAATACGTTCGAGCTGCAGGCGTACCCCCCAGATAGCACGAGTACCGAGGCTCTTGGCCATGAGTTTGAACTGGTCGGGGTCTTCGACCAGTTTGGCCACGGCCTGCGGATCCTGCTTGGTCTTGATCCCGAGGAAGTAGTCATTGGGACGGGTGAGGTGATCGTCGGTGAGTGCCGCGACCTGCAGCGGTCCCTCCGGAACGAAGGGCACTTTGACGAAGCTGGGTTTGACCGCGCCGCGTAAGAGTGAGCGAATCTTCGAGGAGAGCTCGAAAAACGCCAGGGCCGGGTTGTCATGGTCGTAGGGCGCCACTTCGAACTGGTCTCTGTCCGGGTAAAGGGCAGACAACTCCCCCAGGAGTTGGCGCAACTCGATATAGATGTTGAAAGGGGCGGCGCGCGGCGCTTCGGGCACGGGCGATTGGGCCAGGTGCGGCAGGTTGGCGCTGAAGCGGTTCAGCGTCTGCAGTCGCAACATCTGCTCGAACTGAATGCCGCGCATCTTGTCCACGCTGAAGCCGCCGCGGTTGATCTGGATAACACACTCCTTGCGGCTGGCCTCGACCTGGTTGGCGAGTTCCCGGACCAGGTCGCGCATGGCCGGGGCGCCGCCGATCGTCAGGCAGGGCGGCATGAACTTGGGATCCTGGCGCGGCAACCCCACGTCTTCTCCCGTGGCGTGCGAAATGCGCAGGACGGGCAGCACTTCCATGTCGGAGGTGTCTTCCGAGTCGAGCATGAGGCGCGCATTGACCCGGCGCAGCGGGACGGGTTGCGGGTTTTCGCCGCTGTTTTCGTCCGGGCGTTCGAGCTCGGCCACCTTGAAGACGCGCTTGACGCGCACGTCGGCTTCAGCCCCGCCGGCGACCGTGTTGGCGCGTTCGCTGAACCAGAGGGGAACACCGAGATAGACCGTGAAGGATCCTTGCCCGGACTCGAAGCGTTCCTTGATGTCAAGGGCCGGCAGGTCGGCGTGTTCGGGAACACGCACTTCAATACCGCTGGGCATGACGGCGTGCAGGCGATCGAACTGCACAAGCATGTTCTCGAGAGCATCGTTCGACACGCGAGACTCCACCAGTCCGTAGGCATAGGTCCACGCCAGCTTGCGCTCCGTTCCCAGCCTCTCGACGAAGTGGCGCTGCATAGTCTGCAGGTGATGCGGTTGCAGAAACAGCCCTTCGTGCCAGTGAATCTCCCCGACCATTGACATGCTTGCACTCCTCCCCCGGGGCTTGCCGGGTTGACGAGACGACTACTTCGTCTTCGACATTAACGCTTCGGTGTACTTTGAGATCGCTTCGCGGATGGCATGCTCGATCACGTCCTCCTCGAGGTCGCGGGCCATCTTCTGATAGCGGTTCCAGCACTTGAATTCCTGGCTGGCGAGCACGTTGCCGCCCTCGAGGCCGACCTTTGCCGCGATTTCGTTTGGCGAGAACTTGGACAGATGGGCACGGGCCAGGTTGGCGCCCGACTGACCGACAGCCGCGATGATCGCCGCGGAAAGGCGCTGCAGGTGCTCGATCTGCTCCTTGACTTCCGTGCCCTGGACTTCCTTGTCGCCGCTGACGTACCGCAGAATGAGCTTGCGGAGTTCACAGGGCCGCCGAACGGGAGAGCGCGGCGCGATGGTCTTCCAGGCCTTCCAGATCAAGTCGTCGGCGTTGCCGATGTAGATAATCAAGAGAAGAATGAGCTTCATGCTGCGCGCCAGGTCCAGTTTCTTGATACCGGCATTGCGCATGATGTAGCGAATAATGTCCTTGAGCCGTTGCGGGAGAACGAGATCGTCACCGCCGCCGATCTCATCGGCGGATAGATCTTCCGGCATTGGGGTGGCCAGCAGACCGCAGGCTTGAAGCCTGCTGGCTGCATCCTGCTTCTGGACATCTCCCATCAGTGGCGCCATCGCGACCAGCCGATCGACAAGCTGCTCCGGAGTCTCCTCGACTTTGGGTGCTTCGGCGACACCGAAACGCCCGGCTTCGTCCCAGACCGGGAAGCGGGTTTTCAGTTCGAGCAGAAAAGCAGGGCGCAGGTCAGGCGGAACCGCCTGAAGGCTCTGCTCGACTACCTCGGACATATACTGTTGACGCGCGCGCGCGGGTTCGTCGGCGAAACCGACGTGGACCATCTTCAAACGTCTGGCAGCATCGGCCACGCGTCCTGCGAGGTCGTCTGGTAATTCCGGCATTGTCTAGTAGTCTCCCCTCACGAATGTGGAATAGGCTACATCAAGGCGCGCCATATTGGCAAGGGGCGATGGCGGTTTTGTGAGCGGCGGGGCGCATCTGCGATTTGCCGCACTTGCTGGGCGCCACCGCCGGCCTTGCGCCGGTGGAGCCATGATTGGTTGGAGGCCTCTGGCGGCGTTCGTGTTTGACATTGGCGAGCATTATCGCCTATCTTTCCGCCCCGTTCGTCTTATCCGTGGAGAGAACTTTGGCGGCGCAGGCTCAGAACGAAGAAGTGAAGATTGCCCGTTGGTCAGGCGCCTGGCGCAAAGGCAACGAGGTCCGCGTAGGCGTCCGACTGGATGACGGCCGCGACGGAATGCTGGTGGCCGCCTGGATAACGGAAGGCGTTCATCCGGACAGCGAAGCGGAAATCGGCTACACCTTGCTGATAATGGGGGAAATCGCCGGTGTCAACCTGTACGTTCCGCCCGCATTGAAGTCGGAAGTCGAGAAAAAACTCGTTTCCGGGGGCGGTCCGTCCACGCTGACGATCAAGGACATCTCTCTATTCTAGAACATCTGCCCGGTGGACGCGGCCGCCAGCGTGGCGTACTTGACACCCTTCGTGGCCTTGAGCCTGTCGGCCAGTTCCCTGACTCTGGTCGTCTCGCCACGCACGACCACAATCTCAAGGCAGTTGTGGTGGTCGAGATGGACGTGCTGGGAAGAGATGATGAGCTCGTGGTAGTCGTGCTGAATGTGGGTCAGCTTGTGGCTCAGGTCACGTTTGTGGTGGTCAAAGACCATAATTATGGCCGCGGCGACCTCGCTGCCTGACTTCCACTCGTCGGCCACCAGGCTGTTGCGGATCAGATCGGCGATAGCCTTGGACCGCGTCGGATACCTCTGACGGGCAGTTTGCTCGTCGAACCGCTCGAGAAGCTGGCCGTCAAGTGAGACACTGAATCTGGTTATGGATCCCATGCGCTCGCCCTTCATATTGCGTACGACCGCATCTGTGTAACGCAGTTCTGACAGCGGTGCAAGCGGTTTTGCCGCATCTGGCCCGCCCTGGGCGCATCTGCGATTTGTTGCACCTGCAGAATGGCCCCCGCCGGGCTTGTCCTG